>JAKLPK010000113.1 GCA_022013895.1 Cellulomonas sp.
GTCGAGAACTTGTAGCCCTTGGTGTAGTCGAACTTCTCGACCGCACGGATCAGGCCCAGGTTGCCCTCCTGGATCAGGTCCAGGAACAGCATGCCGCGACCGGTGTAGCGCTTGGCGAGGGAGACGACCAGGCGCAGGTTCGCCTCGAGCAGGTGGTTCTTGGCCCGGCGACCGTCCTGGGCGATCCACTCCAGCTCACGGCGGGCCTTGGGTTCGAGCGTGCCGGCGATCTGCCCCAGGCGCTCATCGGCGAACAGCCCGGCCTCGATGCGCTTGGCGAGCTCGACCTCCTGCTCGGCGTTGAGGAGGGCGACCTTACCGATCTGCTTGAGGTAGTCCTTGACCGGGTCGGCGGTGGCACCCGCCGTCACGACCTGCTGAGCGGGCGCATCGTCGTCGTCGGCGTCCGAGTAGACGAACCCGGAGTCCTCCGACTCGGTCTCGACCGCTGCGACGGGGGCCGGCTTCTCGGCCTCGACGACCTCGACCACCTCGGCGGGCTCGTCGACCACCTCCTCGACGACCTCGACCTCGACGTCGACCTCCTCGATCGCGTCCAGCTCGATGTCGACGTCCTCGACCACCTCGGCCGACTCGTCATCGGTGTCGGTCGCGGGGGCTGCGCCGGCCGTCTTCTTGGGGGCGGCCGCACCCTTGCCGCGGGTCCGCGGTGCGGGCTCCGTCACCCGGGCCTTGGTCGCGGTTCCGGCGCGCTTCGTGGCCGCCGCAACGGCACGAGCGATGGGCTCCACGTCCGCCTGACCTTCGGTCGGGGACGTCGCGGAGGAGTTCTTGAGGGGCACGGAGGACCTTTCGGCAGCCAGTCAACGGCTCGTGGAGCCGGGGCGACAACGTCACATTGTACCGACCGCACGGGTCTGTGGGCTGCGACCACACGCTCGGACCAGCCCTCGCGGTATGGCGGTACTCCAACCCAACGACGCACAGGACTCCAGGATTCCCGGCAGCGACCGGTCAGGTGGCCTCGGGCTTGACCGTGAGCACCGGGCAGGGCGCGTCGAACAGCACACGCTGGGCGTTCGCGCCGAGGATGAGCTTGCCCACCCGGCTACGTCGACGCAGGCCGAGGACCACGAGCCGCGCCTCGACCTCCTCCGCCACACCCAGGATGTCGTCCGCGACGTCACCGCCGCGCAGCACTCTGACCTGGTGCTCGACGCCCGCGAGCCCGGCCGTGGACGCGAGTGCCTCGACGGTCTCGCCCTCCAGCTCGGGCGTCGCGCCGGTGCGCAGGCTGACCACCACGTACAGGGGCTCGCTGTGCTCCTTGGCCCGGGCGATCGCCTCGTCGAGCGCCGCCCGTCCTTCGAGGGTCGCCAGGAAACCCACCACGATCGACATCGTCGCCTCCCCGCTCCGTTGCGCCTGCGTGGACCGTAGCGGGCGTCCACCGACTGCGCCCGGGCAGTGCGACCTCGGTCAGCCGTCGACCGCGACCCAACCCGGTGGCATCCCGGTCGCGACCGCCTGGGCGTAGAGCTGGGCGAGCCGGTAGCCCGGGTCCTCACGCATCGCCCGTTCGAGCAGGAGGTCGGCCCGCACCCCGCCGCCGGCCCACCACGCGAGCACCGCCAGCAGCGTGCAGGCGGGTGCCTGCTCACCCGCGCGACCATGGGAGACGACCTGTTCGAGCACCCGGGTGTGGACGGCGGCGGCGCGTTCAGGTGGACGCACACCCCGGACCGGGTCGAAGAGCGCACCGAGCGCCTCGTCCATCCGCGCCACCACCGCCGGGTCCGGATCGCTGCCCCGCACGAGCGCCTCCGGCAGATCCCCCGTCCCGGGCAGTAGCGCGATCAGGACGGCGTCCCGCACCCGACGGTCCCGCAGACCTGCCTCGAGGCGACCCAGGGCCGAGCCGCGCGCGGCCGGGTCCACCGTCGCGGCCGCGACCAGATCGCGCCAGGCGCGGACACTGGCGAGCCGCCACCGCTCGAGCTCGTCCGGGCCGCTGGCCGCCGCTGCGGCGCCGGCGGTGGACCACCGGGTGCGCACGCGGGACACCGCCCGCCGTGCCTCCCCGCCGGCGGGCCCGATCAGAGCCACGTCCTCGCGCCGCTCCGCGACCGCCGAACCTGCCAGCACCATCCGTGCGCCGACCTGCGTCGAGTCGAGCTCGACGAGCGGCCGCCCGCCCGGCGGGCAGCACTCACCGGCGCAGTCCAGCGACAGGTAGCCGGTGTCGGTGACCGCCCAGGCAGGGACCTCCCCGAGCGGGTGGGCGGCCTCACGCAGGTGCTCGACCGCCGACCACACCTCGTGGCCGGGCGTTCCTCGCGGGTCGTGCGCCGTGTAGACGACGAGGACCGCGGAGCGGGCACCGTCGCGGTCCAGGTGGCCGACCAGCGTGCGCGCGAGCTGGGGGCCGCAGGACGGGTCCGCGAGCGCGCTCAGGTCGACCCGCAGGACCAGCCCGACCCGCCCGTGCGGAGGTCGCAGACTGACCACCACCGCGGACTCCACCGGTCGGAAGCCGATCTGGTGCGGGATGAGGGCAAGCATCTCGCGGGGCTCACGCAGGCGCATCGTGGCGGTCATGGGTTCAGCCCACCGACCCGCGACCCGCGCCGTGATCGCGGTGCACCAGAACCTGGACGTGGTCGCGGGGCGCGCGGGCTGAGGACGGTTCGAGCACGGGGCCTGGCTACCCTGGACCCATGCCACCGAGAGCGACCGTCGCGAGCCTCGCGATCGCCCTGGCCGTCGTGACCCCCCTGCTCGCCGGCTGCACCACCAGCGCCCCGGCCCAGGAGCCCACCACCCCGGCGCTGCTCGGCTCCTCCCCCGAACCGACCGAACCGCTGCTCGCCTCCGACGACGCCGACTCGCGCGTCGGTGAGCTCGCACCGGGGTTCCCGACCGCACTGGTCCCGGTTCCGGACGGCGCGCAGATCCTCGTGTCGTCGGCGCAGGCGAGCGATGGCGGGCTGCTCGAGATCAGCCTCAACCTGCGCTCGACCCTCGACACCGCAGCGCTGCTCGAGGCGATCCGCACCCCGCTGCTCGCCGCGGGGTTCACCGAGAGCTCCGGTCAGACCACCGAGGGGCTGGCCGCCCAGACCACCTTCTCCCGCGCGGACGGCAAGGAGCTGCTCGTCGCGGGGATCCGCGACGAGGGCGCCACGCGGACCCTGACCATCGGCGGCCGCGTCATGGCGCCGGCGGCGGGGTGAGGGCCGTGCCCGACGAGGACCCCCGCGCCGCGGTCGACGCCGTGCTCGCCCGGTACGTCGACGATCGGCGCACCGAGCTGCTGCCCGCCGGCGACGACGCTGCCCCGCTCGCCGACGCCGTCGAACAGATGCTCACCGGGGGCAAGCGCCTGCGCGCCGGCTTCGTCTACTGGAGCTGGCGGGCGCACGGCGGCGACCCGCACGGTCCCGACGCCGCGGCGGTGGCCCGCGTCGGTGCCGCACTCGAGCTGTTCCAGGCCTCCGCACTGTTCCACGACGACGTCATGGACGACTCGGACACCCGCCGCGGGATGCCCGCCGCCCATCGACAGTTCGCCGCACGGCACCGCGCCGAGCGACTGGCCGGCGATGCGACGCGGTTCGGCGAGTCCGTCGCCATCCTGCTCGGCGACCTCACGTTGGTCGCCTGCGAGCGCGAGCTCGCCGACGCGCTGGCAGAGCACCCGCCCGCACGCCGGGCCGCCGTGCGCGGTGTGTTCGACCTGATGCGCACCGAGGTCACCGTCGGCCAGTACCTCGACCTGGTGGCCCAGGTGCAGCCCTGGGGCCGCGACCCCGCAGCCGACGAGGCGCGGGCCCGGGCCGTGATCCGCGCCAAGTCCGCGCGCTACTCGGTCGAGCACCCGCTGGTGCTCGGGGCCGCGATGGCCGACGCCGACGAACGCGGCCTCGCCGTCTGCCGGGCGATCGGCCTGCCGCTCGGCGAGGCGTTCCAGCTGCGCGACGACCTGCTCGGAGTCTTCGGCGACCCTGCGGTGACCGGCAAGCCGGCCGGCGACGACCTGCGCGAGGGCAAGCGCACGGTGCTCGTCGCCCGGGCCGCAGCACTCGCCCTGGCGGCGGGCGACGAGGCGACCTGGACCCTCCTGGGTGCACACCTGGGCGACCGCCAGGCGAGCGATGAGCAGGTCGGCGCGCTGACGGCCGCGATCGCCCGGACGGGGGCACCGGCACAGGTGGAGGAGCTCATCGACCAGCTCGCCGCTCAGGCCTTCACGCTGCTGGAGTCCCAGCCCTGGCCGCAGCCGGCCGCCTCACGTCTGGTCGCGCTGGCCCGTGCGGCCGTCAACCGGCACTCCTGAGCGGCCCTACAGCTCGAGCGCGGCCCGACGACGGACCTCGGTCTTGCGGCCGGAGCGCAGCGCGTCGATCGGCCGGGCGTCCAACGCGTCGTCCGGGGTGAACAACCACTCGATCACCTCGACGTCGCTGAAACCGGCGTCGGTCAGCACCGTGATGGTCCCCTGCAACGAGGCGAGCACGGCCCAGCGCGCGGATGTACCGGGGTCGGCGGGCTGTGCCGGGTTCGCCAGGTGGCCGGGGACCAGGAACGGCCCCGGCACGACGAACACGGCGGGCTCCCCACGGCGCATGCCGATCAGGCGCCGCTCCTGCAGGATGCGGCGGACCTTGCCCGCGTCCAGGTCGAGCCGCTCAGCCAGGCCCGGAACGGTCAGCCACTCGTCAACGGCGTCGTCCAGCACGTTCGGTTCGTTCACGGGCCCAGGGTAGGGGGTCGGCGGCCCCCGCCGCCCGCCTCCACCGGCCGGTCCTTCGAGCGGCGGCCGCGCCACGGAGCGCCGCCCGGCCCGCCCGACACCTGCCTCGTAGACTTCGGCCCGTGAGTGCGACCGTGACAGACCCGCTCGTCGGCCGCCTGGTCGACGGGCGGTACGAGGTCGTGTCACGGCTCGCCCGAGGTGGGATGGCGACCGTCTACCTGGCGGTCGACCGTCGGCTGGACCGCGAGGTCGCCCTCAAGGTGATGCACCCCCACCTCGCCGAGGGTGCGGGTGGCCTCGACTTCGTCGCCCGGTTCCGGCGCGAGGCACGCACGGCCGCGCGGCTCGCACACCCCGGTCTGGTCGCCGTCTTCGACCAGGGCGTCGACGGCGAGACCAGCTACCTGACGATGGAGTACATCGACGGGGTCAACCTCCGCCGTCGCATCACCGACCTCGGCGCGCTGCCGCTCGGCGAGGCGCTGTCGGTCGCCGAGAAGGTGCTCGACGCGCTGTCCACCGCGCACCGCGCCGGGCTCGTGCACCGTGACATCAAGCCCGAGAACGTCCTCATCGCCCTCGACGGCCGGGTCAAGCTCGCCGACTTCGGCCTGGCCCGCGCGGTCACCGAGGTCACCTCCACGACGACCGGCACGGTGCTCGGCACCGTCGCCTACCTGGCCCCCGAGCTCGTCACGCACGGCGAGAGCGACGCGCGCACCGACGTGTACGCGTGCGGGGTGCTGCTCTACGAGATGATCACCGGCTCCCAGCCGTTCACCGGCACCACGCCGATCCACGTGGCGTTCCAGCACGTCAACAACGACGTCCCGGCGCCGTCCGACGCGGTGCCGTGGCTCCCCGTCGAGATCGACGACCTGGTGCGGGCCATGGCCGCTCGCGATCGGGACGAGCGCGTGCCCGACGCCGGGGCGGCACTGGCGTTGCTGCGCCGCACCCGTGCCGGGCTCGACGACGAGACGCTCGCCCGCAGGGCCGACGTCGCCGGCGCGCCCGAGGCCGACGTGCCCTCGGCGACCGACCCGGACTCCCCGGATTCGCCCGACGACCAGGATTCCCCGGACGACCAGGAGACCACCCGGTTCCAGACCCATGCGGGAGCCACCGTCGCCCTGCCGATCGGCCTGGGTCTGCCCGCCGCGGGCGAGGTCGTCCCGCTCGATCCGGCGGCGCCGCACCGGCGGCGACGGACCGCCGTCCTGGTCACGGTGATCGTGCTCGTGCTTGCGGCGCTCGGGTTCGGCGGGTGGTGGTTCGGCGCGGGGCCGGGGTCGCCGACCCGGGTGCCCGCCATCGCAGGTGCGACGCAGGACGCCGCCGCCGCCGCGCTCGAGGCGGCCCACCTCAAGGCAACCTTCACCGAGGCCTTCGACGCGACCCAGCCGAAGGGCCTGGTCGTCAGCACCGACCCGGGCGTCGGCACCCAGCTCTCGCGCGAGGCCACCGTGACGGTCGTGATCTCCAAGGGCCCCGACTGGGTGCCGATCCCGGCGAGCCTGGTCGGGATGACGAGCGAGGACGCCCAGGCCGCGCTCACTGCCGCCGGACTGGCACCGTCGATCGGCGGGCACCGCTTCGACGACACCGCCAAGGCCGGGACCGTGCTCGGCGCGACCCTGCCCGATGGCACGGCCGCCGACCCCGCGTCCGCCAAGGCCACCCGCGGGACCGCCGTCACGCTGCAGATCTCCGACGGTCCGGCGCCCGTCGTGATCGCGACCATCACCGGGATGACGGCCGATGCGGCCACCGCCCTGCTCGCCAAGGACGCCCTCACGCTCACCACCACCGAGGCGTACTCCGACACGGTCGCGGCCGGGGACATCATCAGCCAGGACCAGCCGCCGGGCACGACGATGCATCGCGGGGACGCGGTGAGCGCGGTGGTGAGCAAGGGGCCGGAGCCGGTCGACGTTCCTACCGTTCCGTACGGAGCCACACTCGACGACGCGACCAAGCTGCTTGAGGGCGCCGGCTTCAAGGTGAAAGTAGAGAAGGCGTCGCCCTACCTGCGTTTGAACCGCGTCATCGGTCAGAACCCAAGCAGCGGTCAGGCCCCGAAGGGGTCCACGATCACGATCACCATCACCTGAGCATCACGGGGAGTCCCCGACAGCACACGCCCCCGCCACTGCTCAGCAGCGACGGGGGGCGTGTGCATGTGCGGCTCAGACCGCGCGCAGCAGCTCCGCGACCTGGAAGGCCATCTCCAGCCCCTGCTGGTGGTTCAGCCGCGGGTCCACCAAGGTCTCGTACCGCCGCGACAGACCGGCCTCGTCGATCTCCTCCGTGCCGCCGAGCACCTCGGTCACATCGTCACCGGTCAGCTCCACGTGCAGACCACCCGGCACGGTGCCGAGCCCACGGTGCACCTCGAAGAACCCCGCGACCTCGTCCATCACGTCCGAGAAGCGGCGCGTCTTGTAGCCGTTCGCCGTGATCGTGTTCCCGTGCATCGGATCGCAGATCCAGGTGACCGGCCGGCCGTCGGCCGCGACCTTCTCGACCACGGCAGGCAGGAGGCCACGGACCTTGCCCGCACCCATCCGCGTGATGAAGGTCACGCGGCCCGGCTCCCCCGTCGGGTTCAGCCGGTCGAGGACGCGCAGCGCATCGTCGCCGGTGACCGTCGGGCCGAGCTTGACGCCCAACGGGTTCTGCACCCGGGAGAAGTAGTCCATGTGCGCGCCGTCGACCTGCCGGGTGCGCTCCCCGATCCACAGGAAGTGCGCCGAGCAGTCGTACGGCAGTCCCGTGCGCGAGTCGATGCGGGTGAGCGGCCGCTCGTAGTCCAGCAGCAGCCCCTCGTGCGAGGAGTAGAAGTCGACCGTGCGCAGCGCCTCGACATCTGCACCGCAGGCCGCCATGAACCGGATCGCCCGGTCGATCTCGGCGGCCAGCTCCTCGTACCGGGCGTAGGCCGGGTTGGCCGTGAAGCCCTTGTTCCACTCGTGCACCCGCAGCAGGGACGCGAAGCCACCCGTCGTGAACGCCCGGATGAGGTTCAGCGTCGAGGCGGACGTGTGGTACGCGTCTAGCAGCCGCTGCGGGTTCGGTCGACGGACCGACTCCTCGAAGTCGTAGCCGTTGATGATGTCGCCGCGGAATGCCGGCAACGTCACACCGTCGCGCGTCTCGGAGTCCGAGGAGCGCGGTTTGGCGTACTGCCCGGCCATCCGGCCCAGCTTCACGACCGGCATGCTCGCGCCGTAGGTGAGCACCACGGCCATCTGCAGGATGACCTTGATCTTGTTGCGGATGTTGTCCGCCGTCGCCTCGGCGAAGGTCTCGGCGCAGTCCCCGCCCTGCAGGACGAACGCCTCACCCCGGCCGGCCTCGGCCAGCTGGGCACGCAGGGCGTCGGCCTCACCGGCGAACACCAGCGGCGGCAGCCCCGCCAGCCGTGCCCGCACGGCGGCGAGCTCGGCGGCGTCGGGCCACTGGGGCTGCTGCGGGACCACCATCTGCTGCCACAGATCGAGCCCGGCGAGCACCTGCGGATCGGGCTCGACGCTCACTCGTGGCTCGCCGGGACCAGCGCCTGACCGATGTCGGCCAGGAGCGCGCCGAACCACGGCTGCGTGACGTCGAACGCCTTGCCGCCGGCGATCCGCGGGAACTCGATCGCCCGCAGCCGGTCGCCGGCCTCCTCGTCGTGCCCGATGACACCGGACTCCCCGCGCAGCGCGCACTCGACCGCCAGGTCGGTCATCGACTTGATGAGGCGCAGGTCCTCGGCGTTGGCAGCGGCAGCCCGTGAGTAGTAGCCGGACTTCTGGACCATGACCTTCTCGGCGCCGAGCTTGGCCGCGAACTGCTTGGCGAACCACTGCCCCGGGTTGATCGTGTCCAGCCGCACGTGACCGAACGCGTCCCGCAGCACCTCCTGGCCGGAGGCCTCCAGCTGGGAGACGATCTCGTGCATCCCCGCGCCCTCGGACAAGAAGATGTTGACGTTGCCCTGGGTGTCCATGACTGTCTTGAGGCGCTGTGCCTCGGCGTCGATGTCCAGCGCCAGCTCGGGCACGAACACCGCGTGGATGTCCCAGCGCTCACGCGACAGCCCGATACCCGGCACCCACTCCTGGGTGTCCAGCCACTCGCGGTACTTCGCGGCGGAGGCCGCCGTCAACCAGCCGCAGTGCCGGCCCATGACCTCGTGCACGATGAGCATGCGAGGGCCGGAGCGGTGCTCGCCGATGATGTTGGCCGCGAACTGCGCGGCCTCCTCGGCGGCGGTCCAGGCGCCCAGCGACTGGCGGATCGGGACCACGTCGTTGTCGATCGTCTTGGGCAGACCGACGACGGTCAGGTCGTAGTCGTGCTCCGCCAGGTAGGCGGCCAGGTCCGCGGCCGTGGTGTTGGTGTCGTCACCGCCGATGGTGTGCAGCACATCGACCCCGTCGGCCTTGAGCTGCTCGGCGGCGACCTGCAGCGGGTCCTGGCCGGGCTGCACCAGACCACGCTTCTCGGCGTCGGCCCGGTTGGTCAGCTTGACGCGCGAGTTGCCGATCGGCGAGCCCCCGAACCGGTGGAGCACCCCCGCGTGCTTGCGCACCTCGTCGCTCACGACGATCTTGTTGCCCAGCAGCAGACCGTGGTAGCCGTGCTGGTAGGCGATGATCTCCACGTCGGGTGCGATCTCGGTGTACCGCTCGATGAGGCCACCCACGGCCGAGGACAAGCACGGGGCGAAACCACCAGCGGTGAGCAGAGCGACGCGGCGGACGGTCATGGCGAGCACCTCTCGGTCGACGCGCACCGGGGCTCGTTGCGGCGGTGCGCACTGGGACGGGCGTCCGGGCACGGCACGGACGCGGCCGTCATCCTACCGAGGGTTCGTCCTGCTCAGGCGGCGCGACCGGCACCTGGACCTCCGGCACCGGGCGGCCACCGGGGGCGGCCGGGAGGTGGTCCGCCGCGTCGCCGGCAGCGGCCGGGTGGCCTGTGGCTATGCGGGCCTTCTGGGTGGCCGCGTACACGTCCACGTACTCCTGGCCGGACAGGCTCATGATCGCGTACATGATCTCGTCGGTGACCGACCGCAGGATGAACCGGTCGTTCTCCATCCCGGCGTAGCGCGAGAAGTCCAGGGGCTCACCGATCACCATGCCGATCCGCATGATCTTCGGGATCTTTCGCCCGATCGGCTGGGCCACGGCCGTGCCGACCATGGCCACTGGGATCACCGGCGCACCGGACTCCAGCGCCAGCCGGGCCACCCCCGTCTTGCCGCGGTAGAGGCGGCCGTCGGGGCTGCGCGTGACCTCCGGGTAGATGCCGAACAACCCGCCGTCGCCCAGCCGCCGCAGACCGGTGTTGAGCGCCGCCTCGCTGGCCTTGCCACCCGAACGGTCTACCGGGATCGTGCCGACCCCCCGCATGAACCCCGAGATCACCCGACCCTTGAGGCCGCGGCCGGTGAAGTACTCCTGCTTGCCGATGAAGACCATCTCGCGGTCGAGCATGAGCGGCAGGAAGAACGAGTCGATGACCGCCTGGTGGTTGCTGGCAAGGATCGCAGCCCCTTCCGCAGGCACGTTCTTCGCGCCACGGATCCAGGGCCGGTACACGGCCTTGAGCAACGGGCCCACGAAGACCCGTTTCATCAACCAGTAGAACACCGCGCTCCCCTCAGGTCGCCGATGCGGCGCCGCACCCGACTCTAGAGTGCTCCCATGGCCCCCCGCTGCGAGGACGAGCCCTCGGACCCTCGTCGGGACGACGCGCAGGACCCCCGTCCCGACGATGACACGCCGTCCGACGGCGACACACCGTCCGACCACGCCCAGGTCGTCCCCCAGCCACCGGACGCGGACGACGAGTGGGCGCAGATCGTGGCCCGGCTCGGCGACATCGACGTACGCCCGGGTCTCGTCGAACCGCGCGTCGTGCGCCCGGGAAGGGTGGAGGACCCCGGGCCGACGATGAGCGGCCGCGACTGGGACGGCACCGCCCAGATCGACCGCGCCGAGCAGGAGGTCGACGAGCAGGAGCACTTCGTCCCGCCCGAACCCGGACCGGTGCTCGGCGGCAACCCGCTGCTCACGGCCTCATGGCTGGTCGTGGCCGCCATGCCGCTGTTCTGGCTCGTCGCGGCCATCGGCTGGCGATCAGCGCCGGACGTGCTGGTCCAGGCCTCCGTCGTCGTGTTCGTCCTGGCGGTCGGCGTGCTGGTGTGGCGGATGCCGCACCGCCGCGACCCGGACGACGGGGACGACGGCGCGGTCGTCTGACCCACGCCGGCGAGACTGCTACAGCCGCGCCAGGTCCGCCGCGCCGACGATCCCCGCGTCATTGCCCATCGAGGCGACCTCGATGCGCGCAGTCGGCCGGTAGCCCCCCGCGGAGAGCTTGCGGCCGAACGCCTGCCGGGCCGGGCCCAGCACGAGGTCCCCCGCCCCGGAGAGCCCGCCACCGACGACGAACATCGCCGGGTCCAGCAGGGCCGCGACCGATGCCGCACCTTCACCGACCCACCGTCCGACCGAGGCGAGCAGCTCGATCGACAGCTCATCTCCCTCGACCGCCGCGGTCGTCACGTGCTGACCGGTGATCCGGCGCCACTTGCCACCGGCGAGCTCGAGCAGCCGCACGGCACGATCGGGCCGCGTGGCCGCGACCCCGTGCGCCTCACGCACCAGGGCGCTGCCCGACACGTACTGCTCCCAGCAGCCGTTCTGCCCGCACCCGCAGTGGTGTCCCTCGGGGACCACCCGCAGGTGCCCGATCTCGGCAGCCACACCCCACGCACCACGCACCAGACGCCCGCCGCTGATGACGGCACCCCCGAGCCCCGTGCCCAGGGTGAGCGTGACCACATCGTCCAGACCCCGGGCGATACCGAACCGCGACTCGGCCCAGCCTGCCGCGTTGGCGTCGTTCTCGACCACGACGTGCACGTCCGGTGCGCCCAGCCCGGCCAGCACCGCATCGCGCAGCGGGTGGTCACGCCACGGCAGGTTGGGGCAGAACATCACGGTGGCCCGGTCCTGACCGATGAACCCCGGCGCGGCCAGGCCGATCGCCCCGATCTCGTGGTCGGCCATCAGGGTGCCGCACGCCTCGATGATCCCGGCGTCCACCGTGCCCGCATCGGTGGCGTCGGTGCGCAGCACGACCTTCGCGAGGATCTCGCCCTCGCCCGTCACGACACCGGCCGCGATCTTGGTGCCGCCGATGTCGACTCCGATGGCGTGCATGGCAGTGCTCCTGAAAGGTCATGGGAGTAGGGACAGGCGCAAACGCTAGCCGTTCCGGGCACCCGCGCCACGTACGGGGCCCGGTAGCCCGGGCCGCCGCGGCCGACGGGCCGCACGACCCCCACTCGTGCCTAGGACTCCAGTCCCGTATCGTTCGAAGACCTGGCAGCCTGACAACGGAGTCACGCATGGCACAGTCGTCGTCCACCCCGCTGCTCGTCGAGGTGTCCTCGGACATGAACCTCAACGGGCTCCTCGCCGAACGCGTCGCACGTCGTCCCGATGCGCCGCTCATCGAACGTCGCGCCGCCGCCGACTCGGCCTGGGCACCGGTCTCGGCCCGGCAGTTCCAGGCGGAGGTCGCCGCGGCCGCCAAGGGACTGATCGCGCACGGCGTCGGGCCGGGCGACCGGGTGGCACTCATGTGCCGCACCCGGTGGGAGTGGTCCGTCCTCGACTGGGCCATCTGGGCCGCCGGTGCCGTGAGCGTGCCGGTGTACGAGACCTCGTCGGCCGAACAGGTCGCCTGGATCCTCACCGACGCCGATGTGTCGCTGCTGATCGTCGAGACGGCGGCGCACGCCGCGACGGTCGCCGAGGTGCGCCCCGACTGCCCGACGCTGCGTGAGGTCCTCGTGATCGACGACGGTGCCCTCGCGGCCCTCGGCGCGGACAGTGCCGGCATCGACGACGAGCAGCTCGCGGCCCGCTCGCACCTGGCGGGCCTCGAGGACGTCGCGACCATCATCTACACCTCGGGTACCACGGGCCGCCCCAAGGGTGTCCTGCTCACCCACGGCAACTTCGCGCGACTGACCGTCAACGCGCGGGCCCGGCTCGCCATGGTGTTCGACATCGACCAGCCACGCACCTTGCTGTTCATGCCGCTGGCCCACGTGTTCGCCCGGTTCGTGAACGTCCTGGTGATCCCGGCGGATGCGGTGATCGGCTACACCCCCGACCCGGCGACGCTCCTGGCGGACATGGCCTCGTTCCGTCCGACGTTCCTGCTCGCGGTCCCACGCGTCTTCGAGAAGGTCTACAACGCCTCCGAGCAGAAGGCCGCCATCGGCGGCAAGGGAGCGATCTTCCAGCGTGCCGCCAAGACGGCGATCGTGTACTCCCGCGCGCTCGACAACCCCCGCGGGCCGAGCCTGTGGCTGCGACTGCAGCACAAGGTCGCCGACGTCCTCGTGCTCTCGAAGGTCCGGGCGGCCCTCGGCGGAGAGCTGGTGTGGGCGGTGTCCGGCGGTGCTCCGCTGGGCGAACGCCTCGGCCACTTCTTCCGTGGGGTCGGGCTCGTGGTCCTCGAGGGCTACGGACTCACTGAGACGACGGCACCGTTGTGCGTCGCTGTGCCGGAGAAGGTCAAGATCGGGACCGTCGGGCCGCCACTGCCCGGCACCTCCCTCCGGATCGCCGCCGACGGCGAGATCGAGGCCCAGGGCATCCAGGTCTTCGCCGGCTACCACGCGAACCCCGAAGCGACGACCCAGGCCCTCGACGACGGGTGGTTCCGCACCGGCGACCTCGGCACGCTCGACGAGGACGGCCACCTGCGGATCACCGGGCGGAAGAAGGAGATCATCGTGACGGCCGGCGGCAAGAACGTCGTGCCGTCGATGCTCGAGGACCGGCTCCGCGGGCACCCGCTCGTCAGCCAGGTCGTCGTGGTGGGCGACCAGCGACCGTTCATCGGCGCCCTCGTGACGCTCGACGCCGACGGCCTTCCCGGCTGGTTGGCCGCGCACGGCAGACCGGCGATGACCGTGGCCGAAGCGGCCGAGGACCCTGAGGTGCGGGCGTCGCTGGACAAGGCCGTCGAGTACACCAACCGGGCGGTGTCGAGGGCCGAGTCGATCCGCAAGTACCGGATCCTCGACCGTGACCTGACGATCGCGAGCGGCCACCTGACCCCGAAGCTGTCGGTGCGACGCCTCGAGGTGCTCAAGGACTTCGCCACGGATGTCGACGCGCTGTACCTCGACGACCGCAGCTGAGCCGACCGCCCCCGATCGGGAACGCGCTGCCGCCGAACGGGAACGCGCTGCCGGCCCCGGACGGCAGCGGCGTCTCCGGGTCCTCAACCGGCCCGGGGGTGCCGCAGCGGAGGCACCATCCCCGCCCCTGCGAGCGCATCGAGCGCGTGGCGTTCGGCCGGCACGAGGTCGATCCGGCCGAACCCGCCCGCACCCGCCGCTGGTCGTACCGGCACGGTGAGGAAGGTGACCACGCAGTCGGCGCACGCCGGGCCCCGCGCGGTGCAGGTGTCGCAGTCGATGATCATGGGCCGACGGTAGGGACGCCCACCCACACGGCTCCGCCACCCGAGAGGCGGGGCAGCGGCGCCCAACCCATCAGCGGGGGTGTCGGCGGGCGTCGGTAGCGTGCCGGTATGCGCGAAGCCCAGCGGCTGCGCCCGGTCTGGGCCGGGACGCCGCCCCCGTCAGCCGGTGCACGGGCGGTGCAGCCGTCCCTGTCCGACATCGGGACACCGCTGCACGAGGTGACGTTCGTCGTCGTCGACCTCGAGACCACCGGCGGCCGGGCGGCCGACTGCGAGATCACGGAGATCGGAGCGGTGAAGGTGCGCGGCGGGCAGGTGCTCGGCGAGCTCGCCACACTGGTCGACCCGGGGGCACCCGTCCCACCGGCGATCACGGTGCTCACCGGGATCACCACGGCCATGCTGGTCGGCGCGCCGCGGATCGAGGCCGTACTGCCCTCGTTCCTGGAGTTCGCGCAGGGTGCCGTCCTGGTGGCCCACAACGCGCCGTTCGACATCGGGTTCCTCAAGGCGGCCTGCGCCCGGACCGGCCGTCCGTGGCCCGGCAACCAGGTGGTCGACACCGTCCGACTGGCCCGTCGCGTCGTCACCCGCGACGAGGCCCCGAACCATCGCCTGTCGACTCTCGCGGGGCTGTTCCGCACGAGCGTGGCCCCCAGCCACCGCGCCCTCGACGACGCCCGCGCGACGGTGGACGTGCTGCACGCCCTGCTCGGCCGGTTGGCTCCGCTCGGCGTCACCCACCTGGAGGATCTGGCCTCGGCCGCGGACCCCGTCCCGGCCGACGTCCGCAGACGCCGACACCTGGCCGACGGCCTCCCCGACGCGCCAGGTGTCTACCTGTTCCGGGGTCCCCAGGACGAGGTGCTGTACGTCGGGACCTCCACCACCTCGCTGCGCTCCCGGGTGCGCAGCTACTTCACGGCCGCCGAGACGCGCAGCCGGATGGTCGAGATGGTGCGGTTGGCGACCCGGGTGGACCCGGTGGTCTGCGCGACTGCGCTCGAGGCCCGGGTGCGCGAGCTGCGACTGATCGCCGAGCACGCCCCGCGCTACAACCGGCGCAGCCGCGCACCCGAGGCGATGCCGTGGGTGCGGATCACCGAGGAGCCCTACCCGCGACTGTCGGTGGTGCGGCAGGTCACCGCCGGTGCGACCCACATCGGCCCGTTCAGCTCTGCGGGCGCGGCCCGGCTGGCGACCGAGGCCGTCCACGAGGCGTTCGAGATCCGCCGGTGCACCCGGCGGCTGCCGTTGGTCCCCGACCCGGAGTCACAGGCCTGTGTGCTGGCCGAGCTCGGCCGCTGCCCGGCACCGTGCCTGCACGGCGACCCGGACGGTACCTACGTGGGTGTCGTCGACCGGGTGCGCGACGCCCTCACGGGCGATCCGGTGCCCGTCGTGCGTGCGCATGCCCAACGGCTGGCGGAGCTCACCGACCAGCAGCGGTTCGAGGACGCGGCCATGGTTCGTGACCGCCTCGCCGCGTTCCTTCGCGCGGCCGGACGGGCCCAACGTTTCGACCCGATGGCCAGGCTGCCGGAGCTGGTCGCCGCCCACCGTGAACCCGACGGGGGCTGGGAGCTGGTCCTGGTGCGTTTCGGCCGACTCGCCGGTACGGCCCGGACCAGGCGCGATGAGGACCCGCTGCCGGTCGTCGCCGCCCTGCGCGCCACCGGCGAGCACGTCGCGGCGCCGGTGCCCCCGGCCACGGCCGCCCATCCGGAGGAGACCGACCTGATCCTGCAGTGGCTGGCGAGACCGGGCGTGCGGCTCGTCGAGGTGGAGGGGACCTTCGCCTGGCCGGTGCGCAGCGCCGCATCGGACGACGATCCGGTGACGGCGCTGGGCGCCCTGCCTGCGCCCGCGCTCCTCTCACCCGACCTGACGACGGCCGATGGCGGCTCCACCGCGCCCCTGGTGACGGCATGATGAGGGGCATGATCACCGCCATCGTGCACATCGACACCGACGCCGCGAAGATCCCCGAGGTCGCCGCGCAGATCGCCGAGATCCCCGGCGTGAGCGAGGTCTACTCGGTCACCGGCGAGGTCGACCTCATCGCCGTGGTCCGGGTCCGTGAGCACGAAGGGCTCGCGGATGTGATCGCCGATGCGATCAGCAAGGTCGACGGCGTCCTGCGCACCCAGACCTACATCGCGTTCCGCACCTACTCGCGGCACGATCTCGAGCACGCGTTCGCCCTCGGTCTCGAGGACTGAGCGGAGCCTCGGTCGTTCGCCGCCGCACCGCTCACGCGGGCGAGGCGACCCGCCAGCGTTCGAGGACGTCCGCGGCAGCGCCCGAGTCGACCGCGGTGGCAGCCAGCTGCAGACCGGCAGCCATCCGTGCGACCAGCGGTCCCGACGCGGTCCCCGGCAGCGTGCCGTCGGCCACCAGACCGGCGGCCGCGTTGAGCAGCACCGTCTGGCGGACCGGCCCGTCCACACCGGCCAGGACGTCGCGCGCGACCCGCGCATTGGCGACGGCGTCGCCGCCGCGGAGCTGCTCGACAGTGATCGGCGGCAGTCCGAGGGCGGCCGACCAGTCGACCACCTGCTCGTCGACCACGCCGCCCCGCACCTCCCACACCCGGGAAGGGCCGGTGGCGGCGAGCTCGTCGAGACCGTCGCTCTCGCCCCGGAACACCAGCGCGCTGATGCCCCGACCCGCCAGCACCCCCGCGACCAGGGGCGCCATCCGGGCATCCGCCACACCGATCGCCGCCGCCTGCGGCTGCGCCGGGTTCGTGAGCGGTCCGAGGAAGTTGAAGGTCGTACCGATCCCGAGCTCACCGCGAGCGGCACCGGCGTGCCGCATCGACGGGTGGAACACCTGGGCGAAGCAGAAGGTGATCCCGATCTGCGACGCCAGCTCGGCCACCCGCTCGGGGCTCTGGGTCAACGAGACCCCGAGCTTCTCCAGGACGTCCGCCGATCCGGAGGACGAGGACGCGGCCCGGTTGCCGTGCTTGACGACGGTGAGCCCGGCCCCCGCCATCACGAACGAGGCCATGGTGGACACGTTCACGGTGTGCGCCCGGTCCCCACCGGTGCCCACGATGTCGACGGTTCGACCGGGGACGGTGAAGCGGCGGGCATGCGCGAGCATCTGGTCCGCGAGCCCGGTGAGCTCGTCGACGGTCTCGCCCTTGGCACGCAGTGCGATGAGGAACGCCGCGATCCGCGCGGTCGACACCTCTCCGCTCATGATCTGGTCCATCGCCCACGCGGTCTCGCTCGCCGCCAGGTCACGCCTGGCGACGAGGGCCGCGAACAGGTCGGGCCAGGTCAGCTCGACAGCTGCGCCCGGCCCCGTGCTCATCGGGCGACGGCCGATCCGCGAACCAGGCGCGCGACAGCCGCCTGCAGCTCGATCGGGTCGAGCGGTCGCGAGACGACCTCCTCGGCCGTGGACCACGAGGCGAGCCACCGGTCAGCTGCCCGGGCGATGAGCACGAGCACCGGCGGGCACTCGAACACCTCGTCCTTGAGCTGGCGGGCGAGCCCCAGACCGCCGACCTTGTCGGCCTCGCCGTCCAGCACCAGGACGTCGGCCCCGGCGCTCTGCGTGACCGCCAGGACTGCGTCGGCGGTCGCGGTCTCGATCCACTCGATGTCCGGCTGCCCGGCACCGAGCCGCGGCCCGACCGCGAGGCGAACCTCGGCGCGGACGTCGACATCGTCGGAGTAGATGAGGATCCGCGGGCCCGGGCCCGCCGTGGGAGTGTTGCTGGTCATCGGTGTCCCTCGGCTCGCACAACTGCTTCGCCACGCATCTTGGCACGCGAGGCCGTGCGCGCGTGCCAACGCCGACCGCCGGCCGACTCCCGGAGCGGGTCGGACATCCGCCATCGGGGGTCGGGCGACGGGCGTCCGCCACGCCGAACACATCTTCTTCTAGGCCCAAGGTCCCAGATTGCCTGGTCTTCGGCCATACTGACGCTGTGAGCTCCGCAACGGCTGCGCCCGCCCCGCACGTCACGGTCAACCGGCCCAACCCGGTGTCCGTCGGCACCATCGTCTGGCTGTCCAGCGAGCTGATGTTCTTCGCCGGGCTGTTCGCCATGTACTTCTCGACCAGGGCTGCGGTCCCGGCCGAATGGGCGGCACAGACCCCGAAGCTCAACGTCGGCTTCGCCACCGTCAACACCCTGGTCCTCGTCGCGTCCTCGTTCACCTGCCAGATGGGTGTGTGGGCCGCCGAACGGTTCCAGCCGGCGCGCACCGGCGGTCTGCTGCAGCTCAACCGCTGGGGCCTGAACGAGTGGATGACGCTCACCTACGTCATGGGTGCCTTCTTCATCGGCGGCCAGATCTACGAGTACGCCGGCCTCATCGGCGAAGGTCTGACGATCGCGTCCTCGCCGTACGGCTCGGTCTTCTACATCACCACCGGCTTCCACGGCCTGCACGTGGTCGGCGGCCTCATCGCCTTCCTGTTCCTGCTCGGGCGATCGTTCGCTGCCAAGCGGTTCGGCCACCACGAGGCCACCAGCGCGATCGTCGTGTCGTACTACTGGCACTTCGTCGACGTGGTCTGGGTGGCGCTGTTCACGACGATCTACCTGGTCAAGTGACCCCGACGAGACAAGGAGGACTCGCCGTGACCTGGCTCGCCGCACACCGTCACGACCGTCGCGCTCCCCTGCTCCTGCTGCTGCTGGCACTGCTGCTCACGGGGGGCGCCTACGCGCTCCTCGTCCCGGCGCCCGCCGTCGCCGCCAGCACGGCGAGCTCCGACGACATCGACTCCGGGATGAAGCTGTTCGCCGCCAACTGCGCCACCTGCCACGGCACGGGTGCCACCGGCACCGCCGCTGCCCCGTCGCTGGTCGGGGTCGGCGCCGCAGCGGTGGACTTCCAGGTCGGTACCGGCCGGATGCCCGCACAGATGTCGGGGCCCCAGGTCGAGGTCAAGCCGGTGCAGTTCGACCAGGAGCAGATCGCCCAGCTCGCGGCGTACGTCGCCTCGCTCGGCCCCGGCCCGTCGATCCCCACCGAGGACGAGGTCGACCCGGCCCAGGGCGACCCAGCCACCGGGATGGCCCTGTTCCGGACCAACTGCGCCCAGTGCCACAACGCGGTGGGCGCCGGTGGCTCGCTCTCACAGGGCAAGTTCGCGCCCAACCTCTGGGCGACGACCCCGACCCATCTCTACGAGGCCATGCTCACGGGCCCGCAGTCGATGCCGGTGTTCAACCAGGCCACGCTGACCTCTCAGGAGAAGCGCGACATCATCGCGTTCGTCGAGGAGCAGGGCGGTGAGCAGCCCGGCGGGCTGTCGCTGGGGAGCGTCGGCCCGGTGAGCGAGGGCCTGTGGGCCTGGGTGGTCGGCCTCGGCCTGCTGCTCGGCGCCGCCGTCTGGATCGGAGCCAAGTCCTCATGAGCGACGACCTCGAGCTGCGCAGCGCAGCCGACCAGCTCCCTGAGCGGTTCGAGAACCCGGGCCTCCCGCCCCACGAGACACGTCGCGGCGACACGGACCCGAGGGCGAACAAGCTCTCCGAACGCATCGTCGTGGCGTTGTTCACGGTCTCGATCCTCGGCACGATCGCGATGATCGCCGCCTACTTCGCGTTCCCCCCGGGCGAGACCGCCGCCACGATGCAGCGCTCGAACCTCACGATGGGGCTCGGGTTGGCGTTCGCCCTGCTCGGTATCGGGACCGGTGCGGTGCACTGGGCGAAGACGCTGATGAGCGACCACGAGGTGGCCGAGGAGCGGCACACTCTGCGGTCCTCCGACGAGGTCCGCGCCCAGGCCGTCGAGGTCCTCAAGGAAGGCGCCGCGGACTCGGCGATCGGTCGGCGCACCGTGCTCAAGGGTGCGGTGGCGACGTCGCTCGCGCTGTTCCCGCTCACCATCGTGGTGCCGCTGGTCGGAAACGTGGGAGGCAGCTGGGACGTCGCCTCGTTCAAGCGCACGATGTGGAAGAAGGGCACCCGCCTCACGACGGATCCGCTGGGCCGGCCGATCAAGGCCGCCGAGGTGACGATCGGCTCGATCACGTCGGTCATCCCGGAAGGGCTCGAGGAGACCGAGCACCCGCTCGACGAGAAGGCGAAGGCCGTCGTCGTGCTCCTGCGGCTCGACCCGCGCGACCTGAAGATCGAGCCCGGGCGCGAGGACTGGCAGTACGACGGGATCGTCGCCTACTCGAAGATCTGCACCCACGTCGGCTGCCCGGTGGCGCTCTACGAGCAGCAGACGCACCACCTGCTGTGCCCGTGCCACCAGTCCACGTTCGACGTCGCGGACGGCGCCAAGGTGATCTTCGGCCCGGCCAAACGCGCCCTCCCCCAGCTGCCGATCACGGTCGACACCGACGGCTACCTGGTGGCCAGCAGCGACTTCACCGAACCGATCGGCCCGAGCTTCTGGGAGCGACTGCGATGACGTCCCCCGCCGCCGCCACGGCGGACTACCTGGACCAGCGCACCGGTATCGGCGCGGCGGTCAAGGAGTTCGCCCGCAAGGTGTTCCCCGACCACTGGTCGTTCCTGCTCGGGGAGATCGCGCTCTACAGCTTCGTGACGCTGCTGATCTCCGGCACGTTCCTCACGATGTTCTTCGTCCCCTCGATGACCGAGGTCACCTACGACGGGCCCTGGACGAGCCTGCAGGGCACCCGGATGTCCGAGGCGTTCGCCTCGACCCTCTACCTGTCGTTCGAGGTGCGCGGCGGGCTGCTCATGCGGCAGGTGCACCACTGGGCGGCCCTCATCTTCATGGCGTCGATCATCACGCACATGATGCGGGTGTTCTTCACCGGGGCGTTCCGCAAACCCCGTGAGCTCAACTGGGTGGTCGGGTTCACGCTCCTCATCCTGGGCCTGGCGGCCGGGTTCTCCGGCTACTCCCTGCCGGACGACGTGCTGTCCGGGAACGGGCTGCGGATCTCGGACGGTGTGCTGCGCGCGGTGCCGATCATCGGCAGCTACGGCTCGTTCTTCCTGTTCGGCGGCGAGTTCCCCGGCGAGGCGCTCATCCCCCGGCTGTTCACGGTCCACATCCTGCTGGTGCCCGGGCTCATCCTGGCCCTCGTCGGACTGCACCTGTTCATGGTCGTGCTGGCCAAGCACACCCACTACCCGGGGTCGGGCCGGTCCGACCGGAACGTCGTCGGGTTCCCGCTGTTCCCGGTCTACGTGGCCAAGGCCGGTGGCTTCTTCTTCATCGTGTTCGGCGTCATCGCCCTCATGGCAGCGACCATGCAGATCAACCCGGTGTGGAACTACGGTCCCTACGACCCCTCACCCGTGTCGGCCGGGTCCCAACCCGACTGGTACATGCTGTTCCTCGACGGGGCGCTGCGACTCATGCCCGGTGGTGCGGAGTTCGTCGTGAGCGGCTTCACGGTGCCGCTCAACATCCTGATCCCGGCCATGGTGGTCCCCGGCATCCTCTTCACGGCGCTGGCGGCCTACCCGTTCATCGAGGCGTACGCCACCGGCGACAAGCGGGAGCACCATGTGCTGGACCGCCCCCGCAACCGTCCGTTCCGGACCGCGTTCGGGGTGTCCCTGCTGGTGGCCTTCTTCGTCCTGGTGCTCGCCGGGTCGAACGACCTCATCGCGACCCACTTCCACCTGTCGATCAACGACATCACCTGGGTGCTGCGGTTCGCGCTCTTCATCGCGCCGGCCGCCGCGTTCGTGGTCACGAAGCGGATGTGCCTGGCCCTGCAGCGCCGGGATCGCGAGATCGTCCTGCACGGGCACGAGCACGGCACGATCGTGCGTTTCGAGTCCGGGGAGTACATCGAGGTCCATCAGGCGTTGAACGAGCATGAGCGTTGGATCCGGGTGCAGCACGAGCCGATCCGACCTCTGCAGGTCGCACCGGCCGAGGACTCCCGTGGGGTACGCCGCAAGGGCCACGCCGCGGACCTTCGTCGGGCGCGGTTGTCCCGGCTGTTCTACGCCGACCGTGTCGAACCTGTCACGCCGGCCGAGCTGGCTGCGGCGCACTCGCACGGCACGCACGACCAGCTGCCGTCCGCACCCAGCGGGCAGGAGCTGGTCGCAGGCGGCCGGCGCACCCTCGTCGCCGACGACGGTGCGCCCGGGGACGGGCACTGAGCGCCGACCTGCGACAGAGTGGACGGTGGGACCGCACCATGCGACCCCACGCAACGAAGAGCCGAAAGGTGACTGATGGCTGACTACACGCTCCCCGACCTCCCCTATGACTACGCGGCGCTCGAACCGCACATCTCGGGCCGGATCATGGAGCTGCACCACGACAAGCACCACGCCGCGTACGTGGCGGGCGCCAACGCCGCTCTGGAGAAGCTGGCCGCAGCACGCGAGTCCGGCGACTTCGCCGCGGTGAACCTCCAGGAGAAGAACCTCGCCTTCAACCTCGGCGGGCACGTGAACCACTCCGTGTTCTGGCAGAACCTCTCACCCGAGGGCGGCGACCGGCCGACCGGTGACCTGGCTGCCGCGATCGAGGAGTTCTTCGGCTCGTTCGAGAAGTTCCAGGCGCACTTCGCCGCCAACGCACTGGGCATCCAGGGCTCCGGCTGGTCGATCCTCGCCTGGGACTCGATCGGCGCGAAGCTCGTCGTGTTCCAGCTCTACGACCAGCAGAGCAACTTCCCGCTGGGCGTCGTCCCGATCGTGGTGCTCGACATGTGGGAGCACGCCTTCTACCTGGACTACGTCAACGTGAAGGCGGACTACGTCAAGGCGTGGTGGAACATCGTGAGCTGGGCCGATGCGGCCGCACGGTTCGACCGGGCGCGCACGCAGACCGCAGGGCTCATCGTCCCCGCCTGACTCCTGAAGAGCCACGGCTCGCAGAAGGGGCCGCGACCATCGGTCGCGGCCCCTTCTGGGCATCTGCCGCCTTGCCGGCACCGGCGCGGGATCAGTGCGCGTGCTGCCCGCGGGAGAACTCGAAGACCCAGCCGATCATGCCGATCACCGCGACGGGCACCGCGAGGACGAGGATCCACCAGCCGATCGCGAGGGCTAGCAGTGCCAACGATGCGCCGAGGGCGCACACGATCGGCCACCAGCTCCACGGGCTGAACACGCCCTGTTCCCCCGCCCCCTGGGAGATCTCGCCCTCGGGGTCGTCCTCCGGTCGGGCGTCGATCCGCCGGGAGACCATCGCCAGGTAGCCACCGACCATGAGGACCAGGCCGCCGACCATCGGGATTCCTGCGGTGCCGACCGCCTCGCCGTGGCTCCACACACCGTAGATCAGCCCGACCGGGACGAAGAAGAGAACGCCGTACAGGAACAGCTTCGCCTCGAACTTCACGACTGCTCCTCCTCACCCTCGCGTTCGATCGTCGCCGTCGCCGAGGATGCGCTGGTCGCTCCCCCGGCAAGCCGATCCCGCGCGGAACCTGGGGCGCCACGGGTGTCCGGCGACCAGTCGAGCAGGCCTTCGTCCGGTTCGACCCGGTCGAGCGCAGCGACCTCGGGGTGGTGCAGGTCGAACGCGGGACGCTCGGAGCGGATGCGCGGCAACGAGGTGAAGTTGTGCCGCGGCGGCGGGCAGCTGGTCGCCCACTCGAGCGAACCGCCGAAGCCCCACGGATCGTCGACGAACACGGTCCGAGGGCTCCGCGCCGTCTTGTAGACGTTGTAGAGGAAAGGCAACGTCGAGCTCGCCAGGATCATCGAGCCGATCGTCGAGACCTGGTTGAGGGTGGTGAACCCGTCGACCGGTGAGTAGTCGACGATGCGCCGCTGCATACCCTCCACCCCGAGCACGTGCTGCACCAGGAACGTCGTGTGGAACCCGATGAACGTCAACCAGAACTGGATCTTGCCGAGCCGCTCATCGAGCATCCGACCGGTGAACTTGGGCCACCAGAAGAAGAAGCCGGCGAACATCGCGAACACGACGGTGCCGAAGATCACGTAGTGGAAGTGCGCGACGACGAAGTAGGTGTCCGAGAGCTGGAAGTCCAGGGTCGGGCTCGACAGGATCACACCGGTCAGACCACCGAACAGGAAGGTCACCAGGAACCCGATGCTCCACAGCATCGGCGTCTCGAAGGTGAGCTTCCCGCGCCACATGGTGCCGATCCAGTTGAAGAACTTCACCCCCGTCGGGACCGCGATGAGCATCGTCATGAAGGCGAAGAAGGGCAGCAGCACGGCTCCGGTCACGTACATGTGGTGCGCCCACACCGTCATCGACAGCGCCGCGATGGAGATCGTCGCGTACACCAGACCCTTGTAGCCGAAGATCGGCTTGCGGCTGAAGACCGGAAGGATCTCGCTCACGATGCCGAAGAACGGCAGCGCGATGATGTAGACCTCCGGGTGCCCGAAGAACCAGAACAGGTGCTGCCAGAGGATCGCACCGCCGTTGTCCGGGTTGAAGATCTGGGCGCCCAGACGTCGATCGGCACCCAGCGCGAACAGGGCCGCCGCCAGCGGCGGGAACGCCATGATCACGAGGATCGACGTGATCAGGGTGTTCCAGGTGAAGATCGGCATCCGGAACATCGTCATGCCGGGCGCACGCATCGTCAGGATCGTGGTGATGAAGTTGACGGCCCCGAAGATGGTCGCGAACCCGGTGAGGATCAGCCCGAAGACCCACAGGTCGCCACCGGCGCCCGGCGAGTACACCGTGTTCGACAGCGGGGCGTAGGCGAACCAGCCGAACGAGGCGGCACCCTGCGGCGTGAGGTAGCCGGCCGCGGCGATCAGACCGCCGAACAGGTACAGCCAGTAGGACAGCGCGTTCAGCCGCGGGAAGGCGACATCGGGTGCGCCGATCTGCAAGGGCATGATCGCGTTCGCGAATCCGGAGAACAGCGGGGTGGCGAACATCAGCAGCATGATCGTGCCGTGCATGGTGAATGCCTGGTTGTACTGCTCACCCGTGCCGAACACCTGCAGCCCGGGCTGGAACAGCTCGCTGCGGATGAACAGGGCGATGAGTCCGCCGACCATGAACCAGGCGAACGACGTCACCAGGTAGAGGTTGCCGATCGTCTTGTGGTCCGTGCTGGTGAGCCAGCCGACGACCTTCGAACCGAGGCGCTGACGCGTCGGCGCAAGGCCCGGGATCTGCTCGATGTGGGCGCTCATCCCTGGTCCCCCTGTGTGGTCGAGCCGCTGACATCCTGCAGCCTGGAGTACTCGAGGCCCAGGATCCCGGTCTGACCCGCGGCCCGCAGATCGGCAAGATGCTGCTCGTACTCGGCCTCGCTGACGACCTTGACGTTGAAGAGCATCGCCGCGTGGTACTCGCCGCACAGCTCGGCGCACTTGCCCTGGTAGGTGCCTTCCCGGGTCGGCGTGACGTCGAACGTGTTGGTGCGCCCCGGGATGGCGTCCATCTTGAACAGGAACGCGGGGACCCAGAACGAGTGGATGACGTCCCGCGAGTCGATGGTGAACCGCACCTTCTGGTCCACCGGCAGCCAGATCGTCACCTGGTCGGCGACGACGGCCGGATCGGTCCCCAGGTCCTGCGCCTGGACGCCCGAGTCGTGGACATCCGCGTCGGTGTAGTTGACGTCCCAGCTCCACTGCTTGCCGATCACCTGGATGTTGACATCCGCATCACCGTCCACGGTGGTGATGTCGGTCATCGACCGGTTCGTGTAGTAGTAGAGGACGCCGACCATGAGGATCGGCAGGATCACGTACATGATCTCGAGCGGTACGTGATACCGCAGCTGGACCGGCAGCGTGTCGTCGTCGCGGCGTTTGCGGTACACCGCGACGCACCACAGGATCAGTCCCCAGGTCAGCACCCCGACGGCCAGGGCTGCGATCCACGAACCGCGCCACAGGGCCGTGATCTGCCCGGTGTGGTCGGTCACCTCGGCATCCGAGTAGCCGGGCAGGAAGCCCCGCCACAGGGTGTCGGAGCAGCCGCTCAACGCGACGCTCACCACAACGGCCAGCACAGAAGCGACAGCGACCCGCTGGCGGGTGGTCTGGCGGCGCACGGGCAACCCTCCGTTCGGGACCCGGGTGATCGCCGCGCTCCGTCGGCGCCCTCACCCAGGACCTTGGTCCTGACAGGTGAAGCGTAGCGGCAGCCAAGCAAACGTCCAGGTGCAACGTCCCCCGTGTCCGCCCGAGTTCTCCGCCCCACATCCCGGGCGACGGGCGGGCACGCCTCATCTGGCGCACCACGCACGAAGGGCGGGCACCCGATCGGGTGCCCGCCCTTCGTCCGCGTGCAGGGTTCAGCTGAACGAACCACCACACGCGCATGCGCTCCCGGCGTTCGGGTTGTCGATCGTGAAGCCCTGCTTCTCGATCGTGTCGGCGAAGTCGATCGTGGCGCCCTCGAGGTACGGCACGGACATCTTGTCGACGACGACCTCGACCCCGTCGTAGTCACGGAGGGCATCGCCGTCGAGAACCCGCTCGTCGAAGTACAGCTGGTAGATCAGTCCCGAGCAGCCGCCGGGCTGGACGGCCACCCGCAGACGCAGGTCGTCGCGCCCCTCCTGCTCCAGCAGGCTGCGGACCTTGCCCGCGGCGACATCGGTGAGCAGCACACCGTGGGTGGTGGTCTGGGTGGTCTCGGTCATGGGCTCTCCCTCATCGGTGCGGCGTGCCACCGGTGCAACAGCGGGCGCTGTCACCATGTTCCCCAGCGTACGACCTCCGCTCACGACTGGGGGGACCAGGTGCGCGCGACCCGAGCCGCCAGGGCCGCCAGCTGATCGGGTGCCTGACCCGCCACCACGTAGCTGCCGACCAGACCGGCCCCCGCCAGGTCCTTGCGGCCGAGCAGGGACTGACCGGCGAGCGCCACCACCGGGACGCCGACCGCAGCTGCCCGCTCGGTCAGCTGAGCTACCACACCGGTCGCCGCCGTCGTCCAGTCCAGGTACGGGATCGCCACCACGGCCAGCTCCGCCTCGGCCAGCCGTCCGTCGAGATCCAGCTCCGCGGCCAGGACCGCAGCGCCCGGGAGCAGCCGCGCACCCAGCGCTGCCAGCATGAAGCCGAGCCCGCCGCCGGCCCCCGAACCCGGCGCCGACGTCGGCCGTCGGGCCGAGCCGTCACCGACGAGCAGATCGGGTCGGGTCTGCCCGCGCAACGCCGCGGTGACGGCACCGGACAGCGCGGCCAGACCCCGTTCGGTCACCTGGGCCCGGGCACGCCCGTCGGGACCCGAACGGGCCACCAGCTCACCGACCCCCGCGAGACCGAGCAACGGCCGGTCGTCGTCATAGGCGACGACCAGGTCGATCCCGGAGAGCGACCGGCGCAGCGCCCCCAGCCCGGCGAGGTCGTCGTCGGTCACCTCCGCGGCGCCGGCCAGGTCGCTCACCCCGGCCGGCAGCTCGAGACCGAGCCCGGCGAGCAGACCGAGCCCGCCGTCGGGAGCACCCGTCCCGCCGGTGCCGATGACGACCCGGGTCGCACCGGATCCGACGGCGGCCCGCAACGCACGTCCCAGGTCCGCGCTCGTCGGCCCGGGACAGGCGCCGGCCTGCAGCCACACGGTCGTCGAGGGCGACGCACCGGTCACGACCGCACAGGTGCCGGCGCCCGCAAGGGGACGTCCGCCGAGGCCGGCGCGGACGGCTGCGAGCAGCCCCGGTCCACCGTCCGAGCCCGGGAGTGCGATCACCTCGTCATGCGCCGCCCCCACCCGCCACCCGGCCGCCAGCTCCGCCGTCGCAGCGGCCGGGTCAAGCCGGTCGAACCGGTCCGAGGTCACCACGACGCGCACGAGGCCGTATGGTCGCACGCCCTCGACCTCCCCGCCGCACGCGCCGATACTGGGCCGGTGTCCACCACACGACCGCTGCGCGTCGGGCTCTTCTGCTTCGACGGGACCGAGGAGCTGGACCTCGTCGGCCCGTGGGAGGTGCTGTCCGTCTGGGCGGAGCTCTCACCACTGCGCCCGCAGGTCCTGACGTTCTCCCGTGACGGCACGCCGGTGCGCTGCGCGAAGGGCCTGCGCGTGTTCCCGGACACCTCGGCCGACGAGGTCGACCCGCTGCACGTGCTGCTCTACCCGGGCGGTGCCGGAACCCGGGCGCTCGCGGTCGATCGCGAGCACCTGGCCTGGGTCCGCGCGATGCGCGCCCGGACGCCGCTCGTCGCCTCGGTGTGCACCGGCGCGCTCGTGCTGGCCGCCGCCGGGCTGCTCGGCGGACGGCCCGCGACGACGCACGCGGCCGCGTTCGACGAGCTCGCCGCGCTGGACCCCAGCATCCTGGCCGACACCTCCGCCCGGTTCGTCGACGACGGAGATGTGATCACCAGTGCAGGGGTCTCGGCCGGGATCGACATGGCGCTGCACCTCGTGGCACGGCTCGAGAACCCCTCGACCGCCCTGGCGGTGCGCAAGCACATCCAGTACGACCCCGCACCCGCCGGCTGACCGACCGCGGCCGACTCACGGCTACCGGCCGGTAGCATCCGAGCGGTGACCCGCCAGCTGCACCTGACCTGGACCGCCCTGCGCCCGCACCGGCCGGTGCCCGGACGCGGCCTCTTCGACGTCGCGACCACACCGCTGCGGGTCCACCCCGGGGACCTGGACATGTACCGCCACGTCAACAACGGGGTCTACCTGCAGTTCATGGACATCGCCCGCACCCAGCTGCTGGCCGGCACCGGCGGTCTGCGCCGGCTCATGGACAACGGCTGGTACCCGGTCGTCGTGGCCTCGACCATGACCTACCGACGCTCGCTCACGCTGGGTCAGCGGTTCACGATCGAGAGCCGTGTGCTGGGCTGGGACACCCGCGTGGTGTTCGTCGAGCAGGTGTTCGTCCGCGCGGGCGAGCACGTGGCGCGCGGGGTCGTCGCCGGCCGCTTCCTGGCCCGTTCGGGCCCGCGCCCCACCCCGCAGGAGGTCGCCGAGCTGATCGCCGGCGGACCGGTCGCATCGCCCACGCTGCCCGAGGACGTCACCGCCTGGGCGCGCGCGCTCGACGTGCTGCACCGCACCGGCGAGGTCTGACCGACCCGCACCTGCCTCAGTCCCGGGCGAGCGCGTCCAGCATGAGGGCCTCGGCCAGCACCACCCGTTCGAGCTCGACGAGGTGCACCGACTCGTTGGCCCCGTGCGCACGCCCGTCCGGGTCCTCGACGCCCGTGACCAGGATCGCCGCCTGCGGGAACACATCGAGCAGATCGGCGATGAACGGGATCGAGCCGCCGATGCCGATGTCCACCGGCTCGGTGCCCCAGGCCGCCGCGAAAGCGGCCCGGGCGGTGCGCATCGCGGCCGAGTCCAGCGGGGCCGCGAACGGCTTGCCGAGCTCACCGTCACGCACGCTCACCCGGGCGCCGAACGGCGCATGGGCCAGAAGGTGGGCCACGAGTGCGTCACGCGCGGCCGCCGGGTCCTGACCAGGGGCGATCCGCAGGGACAGCTTCGCGCTGGCGACCGGGGTCAGGGTGTTCGAGGAGGTCGCAACCCGAGGCGCGTCCAGTCCGATGACCGAGATGGCCGGCCGCGTCCACAGCCGGGCCGTCAACGGGCCGGTCCCCGCGAGCCGCACCCCGTCGAGCACACCGGCGTCGGCCCGCAGCTCCGCCTCGTCGTAGTCGACCGCCGGGTCGGGTGCCCGCACGAGCCCGGCGACTGCGACGTCGCCCGCATCGTCATGCAGGGTGGCGATCAACCGGGCGAGCAACGTCGGCGCGTCCAGGATCGGACCACCGAACATGCCCGAGTGCACCGCGTGGTCGAGCACGGCCACCTCGACCACCAGGTCCACCAGACCACGCAGGGAGGTCGTCAGGCCCGGGACGCCGACCTTCCAGTTCGAAGAGTCCGCCACCACGATCACATCGGCGGCGAGCCGGTCCCGGTACGTGTGCAGGAAGTCGACGAACGACGGCGAGCCGACCTCCTCCTCACCCTCGACGAAGACGGTCACGTGGGCACCGAGCTCGTCGCCGAGGACCCGCAGAGCACCGATGTGCGCCGCGACACCGGCCTTGTCATCGGCCGCGCCACGGCCGAACAGGCGGTCACCCACCTGGGTCGGGGCGAACGGCTCGGTGGCCCAGCCCTCCCCCGGCGGCTGCACGTCGTGATGGGCGTAGAGCAGGACCGTCGGCGCACCGGGCCGGCCCGCGCGGTGCCCGACGACAGCCGGTGCACCCGATGTCCCGTCGGGCCGCATCGCGGTGAGCACGTCCACCGGCGCGAAGCCGACCGACGTCAGCAGGGCGGCCACGGCCTCGGCGCTCGCGGTGAGCTGCCCCTGGTCGAACTCCTGGTTCGAGACGCTCGGGATGCGCACGAGCGCGTCCAGATCGGCACGAACCGTGGGGAACTGGGCGGCCACCCGCGCGCGCAACGCGGCGACTCGGTCGGGGTCGAGCACGGGGGCGGGCGGTGGCGTCTGCTGCTGGGTCACGACGGCCCACGCTACTCGTCTACCCTTGCCGGGTGTTCGGACGTGAGAAGAACCCCCAGGTGCCGCCCGCCGTCGACCCGGACGAGTCCCCGAGCTCGGGCAAGGGCCGCCCGACGCCGACGCGCAAGGAGGCCGAGGCCGCCAACAAGCGACCGCTCGTGCCGACCGACCGCAAGGCCGCGGGCAAGGACGCCCGCTCTGCCGCACGCGCCCAGCGAGACCGCGAGTACCAGGCGATGCAGGCCGGCGATGTGAAGAACATGCCGCTGCAGCACCGCGGCCCGGTCCGCACGTTCATCCGGGACTACGTCGATGCACGGCGCAACCTCGGCGACTACTTCCTGCCGGTCATGTTCGGGCTGCTGCTCATCGGGATGATCCTCACCGGGCCGCTGGTGTCCAGGCTCGGGGCGACCGGTTCGATCATCGCGTTCTCGTTCTACGGGCTGGCCTACGCGTACATGTTCGCGGCCATCCTCGACGGCTGGCTCCTGTGGCGCCGGCTCAAGCGCGTCCTGGTCACCAAGTTCGGGTCCGACGCCGCCGGCGCCCGGGGTCTGGCGATGTACGCCACGGCCCGGATCTTCCAGCTCCGTCGGCTCCGGATGCCCAAACCGCGCGTCAAGCGCGGGCAGTACCCGGTCTGAGTCCGGAGCGAGCGCCCTTCCCCAGAAGGCCGCCGGTGCGGCCCCGCTGACCGGCGTCCCCGGGGCGCGACCCTGCGCAGCCGAACAGCGTCGGGCTCATTCGACCGCGCTCATTCGACCGTGAGGTCGAGCACCGACCCGACCGGCTGCCCCTCGTGGATCAGTCGTGCGCCTGCCACACCCTGCGACGCCAGGGTGCGCCAGTGCGAACCGATCCACTGCTCGGCGTCGAACCGGCTGGTGAACACCGGCCCGACCGGCCGGTCGACCGGCTCACCGTCGGGGCCGAGCAGCAACCACTGCCACTGGGGTCGCACGTTCATGCCACCGCCTCCTCGCCGTGACGTCGCCGACGGTCCGCATCGGCGGCCAGCTGGCGACCGATCCGCCTCGCATAGCCGGGACCGACGTAGATGAAACCGGTGTAGCCCTGGACCAGGGTCGCGCCGACGGCCAGGTACTCCAGCGCGTCCGCCGGGTCTGTGATGCCACCCACGCCGATCAGGACCGCCTCCGGGCCGAGCCGCGAACGCAACCTGGCCACCACGTCCAGGCCGCGGGCCAGCAGCGGCGGGCCGGACAGACCACCCTCGCCGAGGTCGTGCGCGATGGTGGTGTTGACCGCGACGACGCCGTCGAGGCCCAGCTCACCGACCAGGTCGGCCACCTCGTCGATCTGCTCGTCGGTCAGGTCCGGGGCGATCTTGACCAGGAGCGGTACGGGCGACGTCCCGGCCTTGGCCGTCGCCTCGTCCGCGGCCGTGCGCACCGCCTGGAGCACCGGGCGCAGCACCTCGACCGCCTGCAGGTCACGCAGCCCCGGGGTGTTCGGCGACGAGACGTTGACCACCAGGTAGTCGGCGTACGGCGCGAGCCGTCCGGCGCTCGTCGCGTAGTCGGCCGCGGCGGCCTCCAGCGGCGTGGTCTTGGTCTTGCCGATGTTGACGCCGATGAACGCCGCGCGCCCCTCCGGCGTCGCCCGCAGCCGGGCCAACCGCGCAGCAACGGCCGCCGAACCCTGGTTGTTGAAGCCCATCCGGTTGCGCAGCCCGTGCTGGTCGATCACACGCCACAGCCGGGGCCTGGGGTTGCCGGGCTGGGCATGGGCGGTGACCGTGCCGACCTCGACATAGCCGAAGCCGAGCATGAGCAGGCCGAGCACACCGCGTGCGTCCTTGTCGAAACCCGCGGCGACCCCCACGGCGGACGGCACGGTCCGCCCCCAGACCTCCACCTGCCCCGCGACCGGGACGGCGAACACGCTCGAGACCAGCTGCCGCAGACCGGGGACACCAGCCACCGTCCGGATCAGCGAGAAGGCGAGGTGATGCGCCTGTTCGGGGTCGAGCCGGCGGAAGACGAGGTCGAACAGGAGCCGGTACACGACGCCCAACCTACTGGTCCGAGCCCGGCCGCCCGGTCCGCCACAGCCACACCAGGCCCACGAAGGGCAGCAGCAGCGGGACGTAGCCGTACCCGGACCCGAAGCCGGACCAGACCGTCTCGTCGGGGAAGTCGCCGGGCAGCGCGAGACTCACTGCGCCGATCACCAGCACACCCACGAGCTCCGTCCCCACGCACAGCCAGGCGGCGCGGCGCCGGTCGGTGGCCAACGCCCAGGTCGCGGCACCGTAGACGATCCCCGAGACCAGCGACAGGGCGTAGGCCAGCGGAGCCTCGTGCCACGCGGTCGCCACCTGGACCACGCCGCGTGCGGTCGCCGCCAGCGCGAGCACCCCGTAGACGAGCACGAGCAGGCGGCCGAACCCGCCGGACGTCGGCCTCATCCGGCCCACACCTGCACCAACCGCAGCTGGAGGAACGCGACCACGAGGGCCGCCGCCGCGAGCACGACCGAGCTCCAGCGGGTGCGCTCGGCGAACGCCCACGCAGCAGCGAGCGGGAGCAGGACGAGCCCGGCGACGACGTAGCCGAAGAACAGCGGTCCGCTCACCGGGTGCCCGGTCCGGGCGACCGCCACGGCCTGGACGACCCCCTGGACCACGAGCAGTCCCTCGACGACCGCGGCGGCCCACAGCTGGCGCAGCACGACGGCCCGGTCGCGTACGACGAACACGACCGCCCACGTCGCGAGGGCAAGACTCGTGCCGACCACGAGTGCCACGAGCGCGCCGATCACGGGCACACGGTAGCGGCGGACGTCCGCAACTACGATCGTCGCGTGATCTCACTGACCTCGTCCGACCCGTCCGTCCTGTCCGTCGACGCCCTCGTCGTGATCGTCGCCCAACGCGACGGAGCACCGGTGGCCGTCGGCGACCGCGTGCCCTCCTTCGTCGCCGAGGTGCTGGCCGATGTGTCGGCGCTGGGGGTGACCGGTGCGCTCGACGAGGTCCGCAAGGTCCCGGCCACCGCCGCGGGTGCCCGGGTGCTGGTGCTGGCCGGCGCCGGGCCGGAGCAGCAGATGGACGGTGAGTCGCTGCGTCGGGCGACCGGCGCTGCGACCCGGGAGCTCGGCGGGCTCGCCTCGGCGGCCGTGGTGCTGCCGGCCGATGACCTGCCGACCCTGCGCGCCGTGGCCGAGGGTGCGTTGCTGGGTGCCTACGACTTCGACCGGTACCGCAGCGTCGACTCCTCGCGCGCACCGCTCGGCGCGGTCCAGGTGGTGACCCGGCTGTCTGGCGCCCACGCGCAGGCCGAGCTCACCCGCGCGCAGGTGGTGGCGCAGGCCGTGCACGCGACCCGCGACCTGGTGAACACCGCTCCGAATGACCTGTACCCCGAGGCGTTCGCCGAGGCTGCCCGGACGGCCGTCAAGGGGCTGCGCGGGGTCAAGGTCACCGTGCTCGACGAGAAGGCGCTCGCAGCCGGTGGCTACGGCGGCCTGCTCGGCGTGGGTCAGGGCTCGGCGCGCCCGCCGCGGCTGGTCAAGGTGGCCTACTCCGCCGGGCGGACCAAGCGCTCAGTGGCCCTGGTGGGCAAGGGCATCACGTTCGACTCGGGCGGCATCTCGCTCAAGCCGCCGGCGGACATGGACGAGATGAAGTCGGACATGGCCGGTGCAGCCGCCGTGCTGTCTACCGTGGTCGCCGCGGCCAGGCTGGGCCTCAAGGTCTCGGTCACCGGGTGGCTGTGCCTGGCCGAGAACATGCCGTCCGGCACCGCTCAGCGTCCGTCCGATGTGCTCACCATCCGCGGCGGGAAGACGGTCGAGGTGCTGAACACGGACGCCGAAGGACGGCTCGTGCTGGCCGACGGCCTGGTCAGCGCCGTGGAGGAGAAGCCGGACCTGGTCCTCGACATCGCGACGCTCACGGGCGCTCAGATGGTCGCGCTCGGTCGACGGGTCTCGGCGGTCATGGGGACGGACGAGGTGCGCGGCCAGGTGGTCGCGGCCGCCGGCGCCGCAGGTGAGCAGTTCTGGCCGATGCCTCTGCCGGAGGACCTCAAGGCGGGGCTGAAGTCCAAGGTGGCCGATCTGGCGAACGTCGGTGAGCGGTGGGGCGGCATGCTGCTGGCCGGCCTGTTCCTGGCCGAGTTCGTCGGCGACACGCCGTGGGCGCACCTGGATGTCGCCGGTCCGGCGTTCAACGCACGTCCGGCCTACGGCTACACCCCGGTGGGCGGTACCGGCGCGGGTGTGCGGACCATGCTCGGGGTCATCGAGGGGCACGCGGCGAGCTCCTGAACCGCACGGAGGACCTTGGTCCCGAACTGATGGGGCGAAACTCTTCTGCTCACAAGTTACTCGTGAGTACACTTTCGGCTCGTCGGCAGTCTCCGCAGCCTCGGACGGTGCGGTCGACCACCGACGGGGACGTCCGCACCCGGTCGCTCCCCCGTATGCCGAGGAGGGGTCGATGAAGATCGCTGTCCTGGTCAAGCAGGTGCCCGACACCTGGGACCCGCGTCGGCTCGACCCGTCGACGTACCGCGCCGACCGCACCGGTGGCGAGCAGGTGGTCGACGAGATCGACGAACGCGCCGTCGAGGTGGCACTCGCCCATCGGGACCGGGTGGGGCAGACCGAGGTGGTCGTCGTGACGATGGGGCCGGACGGTGCCCGCGACGTGCTGCGCAGGATGCTCGCCATGGGCGCCGACCGGGCCGTGCACGTGCTCGACGACGCGCTGGCCGGCGCCGATCTGGTTCGCACCGCCGAGGCGCTCGCCGCGGTGCTCGTGGCCGAGGCCCCCGATCTCGTGGTGGCCGGCAACGAGTCGACCGACGGCCGGGGCGGTGTGCTGCCGGCCATGCTTGCCGAGCACCTCGGGCTCGCCCTGCTGTCGGGGCTCACCTCGATCGAGGTCGACGGCACCCGGGTGTCGGGGACCCGGACGAACGAGGCGGGCACGGCCCACGTGCACGCGCAGCTACCCGCCGTCGTCTCGATCACCGAACAGCTCCCGGAGGCCCGGGTCGCGGGGCTCCGCGGCATCATGGCCGCCAAACGCAAACCCGTCGCGCGGTTCACCGCGAACGACCTCGGTCTGGCGCCCTCCGGCGCCACCACCCGGGTGCTCACCGCAGCCCCGCGTCCACCCCGCACGGCAGGCGAACGGCTGACGGACGACGGTACGGCCGCACGACGGCTCGCCGACTTCCTGGCCGACCGCCACCTGATCTGACGTCGCTTCACGACCCTGAGAGGACGACCATGTCGACGATCCTGGTGTACGTCGAGCGCCTGCCCGACGGCGCGGTCCACCCCATCACCGCCGAGCTGCTCGCCGTCGCCGCGCGGCTCGGCACACCGGTGGCCGTCGTCGTCGCCGGCGAGGACACGACCACGGTGGTCGAGCGCACGGTGGTCGAGCACCTCGGTCGGCTCGGCGCGCACGACGTGGTGCTGGCCACCCCCGCGGGCGACGAACCGCTGCTGTCCGCCCCGGGTGCCGCGGCTCTTGCGGCCGTCGCCCAGCAGGACGGGGCCACCGTCGTGCTCACCGGGCACACCCTCGACGGACGGGACGTGGCCGGCCGGGTCGCGGTCCGCCTCGGCGGTGCGCTGCTGGTCGACGCGGTCGATGTGCAGCCCTCCGGGGACGGAGCCGTCACCACGCACTCGGTGTTCGGCGGGAGCTGGACCACGACGGCTGGCGCGACGGGCGGGCCGACCGTCATCACGCTGCGGCCCGGTGCTGTGGCCGATCGCCTGGCCCCGACGTCGCCGCAGGTCCGGACGCTGGCGATCACCCCGGGCGTGGACGGCGTCGTCGACTCCTTCACCCCCGCCCCGGCGCAGTCGAGCCGACCCGACCTCCGCTCGGCGTCCACCGTGGTCTCGGGTGGCCGAGGGCTCGGGTCGAAGGACGCGTTCGCCCTGGTCGAGCAGCTCGCCGACGCGCTCGGGGCAGCCATCGGCGCGTCACGGGCCGCCGTCGACGCGGGCTACATCGCCCAGGCCCACCAGGTGGGCCAGACCGGGGTGACGGTCGCCCCCGACCTCTACATCGCACTCGGGATCTCGGGGGCCATCCAGCACCAGGCCGGGATGTCGACCGCGGGCACCGTGGTCGCGGTGAACAAGGACCCGGACGCACCGATCTTCGAGATCGCCGACCTCGGCGTGGTCGGCGACGTCTTCACCGTCGTGCCCCAGCTCGTCGCCGAGCTCGAGGCCCGGCGGACGGGCGTCGCGTGAGCGCCGGCCGACTGACCGCCGTCCGCACCGGTCGCTGGTCGCGGCTGATCTGGCTCATCCCCGCCGCGCTCGCCGTGCTCGTCGTCCTCGTCGTGATAGCCCGGTGGGTGCGTGAGCTGCCGGCCGTCGCCGACTGGGTGACGCGCTACCCGGGGGTCGCCCCCCTGCCGGAGGGTGCGCCGGTCGGCACCCCGGCCTGGGTCGCGATCACCCACTTCCTCAACCTGTTCTTCATGGTGCTCATCATCAAGTCGGGTCTGGCCGTCCGGCACACGCGCCGGCCCTCGGGGCACTGGACCCGGCGGCTGCCGCCCCCGCGGCCGGGACGACGTCCCACGACCATCACGCTCGAGCAGTGGTTCCACGTGAGCCTCGACGTGCTGTGGCTGGTCAACGGCACGATCTTCGCGGTGCTCCTGCTCACCTCCGGGCGCTGGGTTCGGCTGGTGCCGACGTCGTGGGACGTCGTGCCGAACGCGGCCTCTGCCGCGCTGCAGTACCTCTCGCTGCAGTGGCCGCACGAGAACGGCTGGATCGCCTACAACGCGCTGCAGCTGCTCGCCTACTTCGGCACGGTGTTCCTGCTCGCCCCGGCCGCCGCCCTCACCGGGGTGCGTCTGTCGGCCCTGTGGCCCAAGGACAAGCCCGCGCTCGACCGGCTGTACCCCATCGAACGGGCCCGGGCGGTGCACTACCCGGTGATGCTCCTGTTCGTCGTGTTCATCGTGACCCACGTGGTCATGGTGGCGACCACCGGGGTGCTACGGAACCTCAACCACATGTTCGCCCTGCGTGACGACACGTCCTGGTTCGGGCTCGGCGTGCTCGCGCTCGCCGTCGTCCTGGTCGTCACCGGATGGGTCGCCGCCCGCCCTGTCGTGCTGCGACCGCTGGCCGCCCTCACCGGGAAGGTCACGCGCTAACCCTCGGACCGGCCACCGGCCGGCCCCGCCCCCCATGTCAGCGTCGACCAGGAGGTACGGATGTCGTTCTACGAGCAGGACCACGACGACTACCGCGAGACCGTCCGCGAGTACGTCAAACGCCAGGTCAGCCCGCACTACGCCCAGTGGGAGACCGATCGGCTCATCGACCGGTCGGTGTGGATCCCGGCCGGCGAGAACGGGCTCATCGGGCTGGACGTGCCGGAGGAGTACGGCGGCCCGGACATCCACGACTGGCGGTTCCGGATGGTGGTGGCCGAAGAGCTCAACATGATCGGCGCCGCGTCGCTGACCATCGCGTTCGCCGTGCAGGACGATCTGGTGCTGCCCTACCTCCTCGATCTGGGCACGCAGGAGCAGAAGGAGCGCTGGCTCCCGGGGATGGCCTCCGGACAGCTCATCGGAGCGATCGGGATGACCGAACCCGGCGCCGGCTCCGACCTGCAGTCCATCCGGACGACGGCCGTCCGAGACGGTGACGACTGGGTGCTGTCCGGGCAGAAGACCTTCATCTCGAACGGCATCCACGCCGATCTGGTGATCGTGGTGGCCAAGACCGACCCGGCCGCCGGCGCCCGCGGGGTCTCGCTGCTCGTCGTCGAACGCGGGATGCCGGGGTTCGAACGCGGTCGCAAGCTCGACAAGCTCGGTCTGCACGCGCAGGACACGGCGGAGCTGTTCTTCACCGACGTCCGGGTCCCGGCGGCGAACGTGCTCGGCGAGGCCGGCCACGGCTTTGCCTACCTCATGGAGCGGCTGCCCCGGGAACGGATGTCGATCGCGGTCGGCGCCTACGCCGGCGCCCGCGCGGCCCTGGCCTGGACCTGCGACTACGTGTTCGAACGCAAGGCCTTCGGCCAACGGATCGGCGACTTCCAGAACACCCGGTTCGAGCTCGCCGAGATCGAGACCGAGATCGACGTGACCCGCGCCTACCTCGAGCAGTGCGTGCTCAAGCTCAACGCCGGCACGCTCACGACCGTCGAGGCGTCCAAGGCCAAGTGGTGGGCCACCGAGCTGGAGGGCCGGGCCACGACACGGCTGCTCCAGCTCTTTGGCGGGTACGGGTTCATGGACGAGTACCCGATCTCCCGGGCCTTCCGAGACTCGCGCGTGCAGACCATCTACGGCGGGACCACCGAGATCATGAAGGAGATCATCGGCCGGGACATCGCCGGTCGGTACCGCTGACGGACGCCGGCGCAGGTCGGGCGGTTCAGACCGCCGCGACCTGCGCCGGGTCGGCCGCGGGTGGGCCGGCTTCTCCGGGCGCCACGGCAGGCTCGGGCCGCGCGACCGTCAGCCGCGGAAGCAGCAGGTGGATGAGCGGACCCACCCCCAGCGCGTACACCAGGGTGCCGATCCCGACGGTCCCGCCCAGCAGCCAGCCGACCAGCACCACCGTGACCTCGATCGAGGTCTTGACCACCCGCACCGACCACCGCGACCGGGCGACCAGCCCGGTCATGAGACCGTCCCGCGGGCCGGGCCCGAGCCGGGCGCCGATGTAGAGCCCGGTGGCGACGGCGTTGACGACGACACCGGCCGCCAGCATGGCCAGACGCCAGCCGAAGGCGAGCGGTGGAAGCAGGTCGAGGAGCGCAAGCGCCGGATCAGCCAGCACGCTGATGACCAGGACGTTCGCCACCGTCCCGACCCCGGGCCGCTGGCGCAGCGGCCACCAGCAGCCGAGCACGATGACGGAGGTGACGGCCGTGATCGTGCCGAACGAGGCGCCGGTGTGCACCTGGATGCCGAGGGTGAGCACATCCCACGGCATGGCGCCCAGCCCCGCGTGCACGAGCAGGGCCATCGAGATCGCGTAGAGCACGAGACCCGCCAGCAGCCGGACCGTGCGTTCGACATACCCGGAGGTCCGCGGTGCGCCCGTGAGCGCGGCGCGGCGGCGGTCGGCGGTCACGACCGCGATCCTGAGCCATCGGCGGCCAGCGTCCCGAGGACGACCACGGAGCGAGCCCGGGGTGCGCGAGGCGCGACGACGGTACGGGTCCTGACCACGTCGAGCTCGGCCGCGAGCCGGTCGGCGTCGGGGTGGGTGTCGGCGATCGGCCCCCAACCGGGTCGGCGCACCAGGACCACGAGCGGTGCCGCGAGCACCGCACCGACGACGAGCATGAGCACCAGGTCCATACCCACGAGCGTGCCGGAGGATTGGCCTTGAAGCCCAGAGCCAATTGCTTCACAGTGGACCGGTGACCGTCCTGCCAGCCGACCGCACCGTCTCCAGCGCACGTCTCGCGGATCTGCTCGAGGGCTGGCGCGGCGAGGGACCGGCCTACAGCGCACTGGCCGGCGGGCTCCGAGCGGCCGTCCTGGCCGGCGCCCTGCCGACCCGCACCCGGCTGCCGAGCGAACGCGATCTCGCGGCCGCCCTCGGGCTGTCCCGCACGACTGTGAGCGCCACCTACGACCTGCTGCGCACCGAGGGCTTCCTGATCAGCCGCCAGGGATCGGGGACCATCACCGCACTGCCCGCCGGGGCCTCCCGCTCCCCCCGCTTCACCGACCTGCCGGACGCCCACCTCCTGGACCTGACCAAGGCCGCCCCCTCGGCACCGCCCGAGCTCGCCAACGCCTGCGCCCTGGCGGTCGACGACCTGCGGCACCACCTCGGTGGTCACGGGCTGGAACCGCTCGGGCTGCCCGTGCTGCGGGCCGCGGTCGCGCAGTGGTACATCGAACGGGGCATCCCCACCGACCCGGAGCAGATCCTCATCACCACGGGCGCGCAGCAGGCGATCAACCTCCTCATCAACCTCGCGGCGCGGCGCGGCGACCGGGTGGTCGTGGAGCACCCCACCTACCCGAACGCGATCGACGTCGTCACGGCCGCCGGTGCCAGACCGGTCCCTGTTCCGGTCGGCGAGCACGGGGTGGACGTCGACCTGCTGCTGGCGACCGTCCGGGCCAGCGACCCCCGGGTGGTCTACCTCGTGCCCGACCACCACAACCCGACCGGCAGCGTGCTCGCCGAGCAGCACCGGGACCGGCTGCGCCACGGCGTGACCGCATCGGGCGCCCTGCTCGTCGTCGACGAGGTGTTCGCCGACCTGACGCTCGGCGCACAGCTGCCGCCGTCGTTGCTGGGCGACGGCACAGGGAGCCAGGTGGCCGGGATCGGCTCGGCGTCCAAGAGCTTCTGGAGCGGGCTTCGGGTGGGCTGGGTCCGCGCCTCACGCGAGGTGATCGCCCGGTTGACGACCCAACGGGCACGGGCCGACATCTCCAGCTCCGTGCTCGACCAGCTCGTCGTCGCCCGGCTGATGCAGGTCCGCACCGGTCTGCTCGCCCGCCGTCGCGAGGAGCTGCGCGACCGCCGCGACCGGCTCGTCGCGCAGCTGGGTGAACTGCTGCCGGACTGGACGACACCCGTCCCGGCCGGCGGGCTCAGCCTCTGGATCGACCTGGGTGCACCTGTCTCGAGCGCGCTGGCGCGCACCGGCCGGGCACACGGGGTCCATCTGGTCCCTGGGACGGCCTTCGGGGTCGACGGCAGCTTCGACGACCGCCTGCGCCTCACCTTCGCCGAGCCGGAGGAGGTGCTCGACGAGGCTGTGCGCCGGATCGCGGCGGCCTGGTCCGCGCTCGAGCGGTCCGGCGCGGCGCGTCCCGGCGCAGGCTGGTCCGGCCCAGAGCGGTCCGGCCCAGAGCGGTCCGGCACAGGTCGCACCGGGTCGCGGACCACGCTGCGCTGAGCGGCCGGTCCGGCGGCCGCACCGTCAGGCCGGCGGGTCGGTGCGCCGCCCCGCCCGCTGCCGGGCGTTGTAGTCCCGCACCCGCTGGGGGTAACCGGTGCGCTGCACGTCGTACACCGGGATCGCGAGCTCACGCGCGAAGTCGTGGGCCGTCCCCGCATCGGGAACCTTGCGGCGGGTCCACTCCCCGTCGGTCGCGACCAGCATGACCGTGGTGGGCGTCACATTGGTGCGGGGTTCGACGTACGCCTCGACCCCGACCCGGGTGGTGACGAACTCCCGCAGGTGCGCGAGGGTGGCAGCCCGCGCCTCGCGTTGCGACGGTTCACGTTCGCCGTCCGGGGTCCGCCGACGTCGCTTGAACAAGGCCATCTGCCGAGGGTAACGGGACCGTCGGGCGGAACCGCCCCGACCGACCCGGGAGGCTTCCGGCGTCCGCTGAGGGCGAGACTCGGTCGTGAGCACCCTGGCGGGATGCCAAGATGGGACGAAGGCCCTTTCACGTCGTCGGACAGGAGTGTGCACGTGGCCGCGGAGAACGCCTACGACATCGTCGTCCTTGGAGCAGGCAGCGGCGGTTACGCCGCAGCCCTGCGCGCTGCCGAGCTGGGCAAGCGCGTCGCGCTCGTCGAGGCCGACAAGGTCGGTGGCACCTGCCTGCACCGGGGGTGCATCCCGACCAAGGCGCTGCTGCACGCCGCCGAGCTGGCCGATGACGCACGCGAGAGCGCCCACTACGGGGTGCACACCACGCTCGAGCGCATCGAGATGGCCGAGGTCAACCAGTACAAGGACTCGGTGATCGGCCGGCTCTACAAGGGCCTCCAGGGCCTGGTCTCGTCGCGCAAGATCGACGTCATCGCAGGCTGGGGCCGCTTGGTGGGCCCGAACCAGGTCGAGGTCGACGGCCGGGTGCTCACCGGTGAGCACGTGGTCCTCGCCTCGGGCTCCTACTCCCGCACGCTGCCCGGCCTCGAGATCGGCGGCCGGGTCCTCACCTCCGACACCGCGCTCCAGCTCGACTGGATCCCGCGGTCGGCCGTCATCCTCGGCGGCGGTGTCATCGGCGCGGAGTTCGCGAGCGTGTGGCGTTCGTTCGGTACCGAGGTCACCATCATCGAGGCCCTGCCGCACCTGGTCCCCAACGAGGACGAGGCGATCAGCAAGGCGTTCGAGCGTGCCTACCGCAAGCGCGGGATCGGCTTCAAGGTCGGTGTGCGGTTCGCGGGCGTCGAGCAGGACGACGGCGGGGTCCACGTGCGCCTCGAGGACGGCACCGCTCTGGACGCCGACCTTCTGCTCGTCGCCGTCGGTCGCGGACCGGCCACCTCAGGCCTCGGCTACGAGGAGCAGGGCGTCCGGATGGACCGGGGCTTCGTGCTCACCGATGAGCGGCTGCACACCGGTGTCGGCAACATCTGGGCGGTCGGCGACATCGTGCCGGGCCTGCAGCTGGCGCACCGCGGCTTCGCCCAGGGCATCTTCGTCGCCGAGCAGATCGCCGGGCTGGCGCCGGCGCCGATCGTCGAGTCCGGCATCCCGCGCGTCACCTACTCCAGCCCCGAGGTCGCTTCGGTCGGGCTCAACGAGGCGACCGCCAAGGCTCAGTACGGCGACGACCAGGTGGTCTCGCTCGAGTACAACCTCGGCGGCAACGGCAAGAGCCAGATCCTCGGCACGCAGGGGTTCATCAAGCTCGTGCGGCGCGTCGACGGCCCGGTCGTCGGGGTCCACATGATCGGGGCCCGCGTCGGCGAGCTGATCGGTGAGGCACAGCTCATGGTCAACTGGGAGGCCTACCCCGACGACGTGGCCTCGCTCGTGCACGCCCACCCGACGCAGAACGAGGCTCTCGGTGAGGCGTTCCTCGCGCTGGCCGGCAAGCCGCTGCACGCCCACGCCTGAGAGCCGAAGGAGAGATCACCCCCATGTCGCACAACGTGCAGCTCCCCGCCCTGGGCGAGTCCGTCACCGAGGGCACCGTCACCCGCTGGCTCA
>JAKLPK010000114.1 GCA_022013895.1 Cellulomonas sp.
CAAGAAGGCGCCCCACCTGCCGTTCGAGTCGACGGCGGCCTCGGAGCTCGGCAAGAACGCCCTCGTCATCCGCGTGCAGCCGGACGAGGGCGTGACGCTCCGGTTCGGCGCCAAGGTGCCCGGCACCGCGATGGAGGTCCGCGACGTCACGATGGACTTCGGGTACGGGCATGCGTTCACCGAGTCCTCCCCCGAGGCGTACGAACGGCTCATCCTCGATGTGCTGCTCGGTGACCCGCCGCTGTTCCCGCAGCACGAGGAGGTCGAGCTCGCCTGGAAGATCCTCGACCCGATCACCTCGTACTGGGCCTCCCACGGACGCCCCGACGCCTACCGGGCCGGGACCTGGGGCCCGGCGTCGGCGGACGCCATGATGGCTCGTGACGGACGAAGCTGGAGGCGACCGTGATCATCGACCTGCCCGACACGACCACCCGCGACATCAACCGTCGCCTCGTGACCGAACGGGACGAGGGCGGCGCCGTGGCCCTCGGTCGGGTGCTGACGCTCATCGTCGACGTCGCCGGGCGCGATCCGGAGGAGGCGATCGAGGCGGCTAACGCGGCCAGCCACGAGCACCCCTGCCGGATCCTCGTGCTGTCGGCTCATGAGGTCGCCGAGGAAGCCCGGCTCGACGCCCAGATCCGGCTCGGCGGCGATGCCGGGGCCTCCGAGGTCGTGGTGCTGTCCCCCGCCGGGCCGACCGAGCAGGACCTCGACACGCTCGTCATGCCGCTGCTGCTCCCGGACGCACCGATCGTCGCCTGGTGGCCCTATGAGATCCCTGAGGACCCGTCGAAGCATCCGCTGGGACGCATGGCCCAGCGGCGCATCACCGACACCACCCAGTGCAGCTCCCCCGGCCGCACCCTGCGTCGACTCGCCGGTGTGTACGCCGAGGGCGACACCGACCTCGCCTGGACCCGGGCCACGTTGTGGCGGGGGCTCATCGCCGCGACGCTCGACCAGCCGCCCTACGAAGCCGTGCACTCGGCCGTGGTCTCGGGCGAGTCCAACCACCCGTCGCTCGACCTCATGGCAGCCTGGCTGGCCCAGGCCCTGCGCTGCCCGGTGACGGTGGAGCGCATCCCCGGGGCACCCGCCATCACTCAGGTCCGACTGAACCGGTCGTCGGGGCCGATCGTGCTCGACCGTCCCGACGGCAAGACCGCCGCGTTGCGCCAGCCCGACCAGCCCGAGCACCGGATCGCCCTGCCGATCCGCCAGCTCCGCGAGTGCCTGGTCGAGGAGCTGCGCCGGCTCGACGCCGACGAGGTCTACGGCGACGTGCTCACCAGGGGTCTGGCCCGCCTGGGGGACCAGTGAACCGCCAGGTCGTCGTCCTGCCCGACGCCGACGCCCTCGCCAGGTCGACGGCCAGCCGGCTGATGCTCGCCCTCATCGACTCACAGTCGGAGCACACCCCGGTGCACATCGCGCTCACGGGGGGCGGTGCGGGCACCGCGACGCTCGCGGCAGCGGCGCTCGACCCGTTGTCCGAGCTCGTCGACTGGTCGGCGGTCCACCTGTGGTGGGGCGATGAGCGATTCCTGCCCGACGGCGACCCGGAGCGCAACGAGACGAGCGCCCGCCGAGCCCTCCTGGACCCCCTGGGTGAGCGTCTGCCGGCCGCCAACGTCCATCCCGTCCCCGGCCCCGGGCCGGGCGTCCCGGACGTCGAGGCGTCCGCGGACGCCTACCGTGACGAGCTCGCAGGCTGGGCTGTGCCCGGCGAGGTGCTGCCCCGGTTCGATGTGCTCATGCTGGGTGTGGGACCCGACGCCCATGTGGCATCCCTGTTCCCGGGGCTCCCCGGGCCCGTGACCGACGACGCCCTGGTGGTCGCCGTGCACGGTTCCCCCAAACCGCCGCCGCTGCGCGTCTCGCTGACGTTCCCGGCGATCCGCTCGGCGCAGCGGGTGTGGCTGGTGGCCGCAGGCGCTGAGAAGGCGGATGCGGTGGCCGCGGCCCTGCGTGCCGACGCAGACCCGGCACAGGTGCCCGCCGCAGGCGCCGTCGGGCGCAGCAGCACGCTCTGGTTGCTCGACGCCGCCGCCGCATCGCGCGCCGCGACCGACGACTGACGAGAGATGAACGCCCCGGGCGTGAGCCCGGGTGGGGCTCAGCGCCTGCCGCGCCGCGCCCTCAGCGCAGCCAGGGCCTCGTCCAGGATCGCAGCGCCGTCCTCGTCGGAGCGCCGCTCCTTCACGTAGGCGAGATGCGTCTTGTACGGCTCGTTGCGCACCGGGGAGGGTGGGTTCGCCTCGTCCTGCCCTGCCGGGTATCCGCACCGGGGGCAGTCCCACAGCGCAGGGGCCTCGGGGACGGCTTCCTCAGCGAAGCTCGGCCGCGTTTCGTGTCCGTTCGCGCACCAGTAGGAGATCCAGACCCGCGGTGCCGCCTCGCCACGCTCGGCCTCGCCCATCGGGCCTGCGCCGACCCGGGACCCACGAATTGCACTGCCGCCCGCCATGACGCTCCCCCTCAGCCGCGCTCGAGGAGACCGAGCACGACGATGACGGCGGCCCATGCGAGGGCGACACCGATGGTGATCCGGTTGAGGTTGCGCTCAGCGACACCGGAGCTGCCCGCGCTGGAGCTGATGCCGCCACCGAACATGTCGGACAGGCCGCCACCGCGGCCCTTGTGCAGCAGCACGAGCGGGATGAGCAGGAGGCTGGTGATCACCAGCAGAACCTGCAGCACGATCTTCAACGCGGTCACAACGGGCCTGACCTTCTCGGGACGACGGACGCGGGCGGCTGTGCCGCTCCCCAAGGGTAAACGACGAGCACGTGTGCCAGGGCCGGGACCGGGGCAGATCGCCCCGGTCCCGGCACCTGCGCTACAGCGTGTGCGCCTGGTAGCGCGCGATCTTGGCGAACTCCTCGGGGTCGAGGCTCGCCCCGCCGACGAGTGCGCCGTCGACGTCCGGCTTGGTCATGAGCGCTGCGACGTTCGACGACTTCACCGAACCGCCGTAGAGCACGCGCACCGCCGCAGCGGTCGGCGCGTCGTACAGCTCGCCGATCCGGACCCGGATGGCCGCCGCCAGCTCCTGGGCGTCGTCCGGGGTGGCCGTCTTGCCTGTCCCGATCGCCCACACCGGTTCGTAGGCGATGACCAGACCCGCGACCTGGGCGGCCGTGAGGCCCTCCAGGCCACCGTCGAGCTGGGCGAGCGTGTGCGGGACCTGGCGCCCCGCCTCGCGGACCGCCAGCTCCTCGCCCACGCACAGGATCGGCACCAGGCCCGCGCCGAGCGCGGACCTCACCTTGGCGTTCGTGACCGCCTCGTCCTCGCCGTGGTACTGCCGACGCTCGGAGTGCCCGATCGCGACGTAGGTGACCCCGAGCTTGGACAGGAACACCGGCGAGATCTCACCGGTGTAGGCGCCCGACTCGTGCGCCGACACGTCCTGGGCGCCGTACTTCAGCTCCAGCTTGTCGGCGTCGACCAGCGTCTGCACCGACCGCAGGTCCGTGAACGGCACCAGCACGGCCACCTCGACGGCGGCGTAGTCGTGCTTGCCGTCCTTGAGCGCCCAGGCCAGCTTCTGCACCGTGGCGATCGCCTGCTGGTGGTCGAGGTTCATCTTCCAGTTGCCCGCCATGAGCGGGGTGCGCGTGGCCATTGCTCAGCCTTCCAGGACTGCGATGCCGGGGAGGGACTTGCCCTCGAGGAACTCCAGGGAGGCGCCGCCGCCCGTGGAGATGTGACCGAAATCGGCCTC
>JAKLPK010000115.1 GCA_022013895.1 Cellulomonas sp.
CGCCTGGCACTGGGAGCTCATGTTCACCGCACCGCTGCAGGTGCCCGAGTCGAGCCATCAGCATGAGATCCTCGAACGGGTTGGCGCCCTGGTCGATGGCGGCGCGCTGCGTGCCACGACGACGACGGTGCTGCACCCGCTCGACGCGGCGACGCTGCGAGAGGGGCATCGGTTGGTCGAGTCCGGGCACATGGTCGGCAAGGTGGTCGTGCGCGCCGACCCGATCTGAGGGGTGTCCGCGGACGGTGCCGGGGAGCTGCCCGCAGCGCCGGTACGCTCACCGCCGTGCTCGACATGTTCCTCGACCTCGTGGCGATCGTGGTCGACCTGCGCGACAGCTCGCCCCGCAAGCGCCGCCGCGATCTGCGCAAGGCCGACGGCGCCGGGCGGCCCCTCGTGTTCGATGGGGCGGTGCGCGGTGAGACCGACTACTGCCACGACGGTTCGGGCGTCCTCGAGGTGGCCGGCCGTGAGCTCGTCTGGCGGGACGAGGTCGGGGACGAGGAGTCGTTCAGCGTCCCGGTGGAACGGCTGATGGCACGGGAGGTCACCACCAAACGTCGCCGCGCGCACGTGACCTGCACGGACGGCGGTCAGACCGTGACTCTCATCTGCCCGCAGTACGCGGTCGGCTACCTGGCCCGCGTGGTGCCGGGGCTGGCCGCGGTGCTCGGTGCCTCGCAGGCGGACGCCGGCCGGGTCTGAGCGCCGTCGGCGCGAGGTCACCGCGCGGGTTCGTCCTACGGCGCGGTGATCTTCCAGACGATGAGGTTGTGCACGTGCTGGGCCTTGGCGACCCCACGGAACTCGGCCTCGTGGATGGTTCCGCCCAGGTTGATGGCGACGGTCGCCGTGGAGAAGAACCCGCCGGTCCATGACTTGTTCGACACCATCGAGACGGACTTGATCTGGGAGTACGGCACGGAGGTCACGGCGACCTTCGCGCCCACGAAGCTGTTGTCCTGGAGCACCAGGCGTCGGTCGGTGAGCCCGACGAAGCCGGTGCCGGCACCCGTGCAGTCGTAGACGGCGTACAGCTCCTCACCGTCGAGCAGCCCGCTGGTCACCTTCTGGAGCTGGTCGCGCTTGTCGTGCGGCACCTCGGTCATCGGGGGTCCTCGTCTCGTTCAGGGGTCAGGTGCAGCCTGGCACGACGTCCTGGTCGAGGGAGACCGCGAGCGGGGGCGTGTCGAGGGCCTATAGTATGCGCGCATACTAACAACCGAGCCGAGGAGCACCCATGTGGACCACCACGTACACCGCCACCACCGACCTGCCGCCCGCGGCGGTGTGGGCCGCCCTGCGCGCCCTGCACTCCGGGTACACCCCGTCGGCGGACAGCGACCGGTTCGAGCTGCACGGGCCGTTCGCCGTGGGGACCCGGATCTCGTTGACCCCGGCCGGGCAGGAGACCGTCGAATCGGTCATCACCGCGGTGCAGGACGAGCAGCTCTACGAGGACCGCACCGAGCTCGGTGACATCGCCCTGGTGTTCCGGTTCGTGCTGACCCCTGACGGTGCGGGCACCCGGGTCGAGCACACCCTCCAGATCGAGGGCCCGGCGGCCGACGCCACCGGCCCGGTGATCGGCCCGCAGATCAGCGCCGACTTCCCGGACTCGACGGCCGAGCTGTTCGCAGCCGCAGCCGCCGGCGTGCGGTGACCGGTGCGCCCGATGGCATGCTGAGCCGATGGCCGGTGCACTCTCCACCTCGTTCGGCACGGCCGAGCACAGCCCTGGTCTGCAGCTCTGGCTGGTCACGAACGCGTGGCAGGCGGCCATGCGGCGGGCCCTGGTGCCGCACGGCCTCACCCATGTGCAGTTCGTGCTGCTGGCCTCGCTGGTGTGGATCGACGCCGACGGGCCGGTCACGCAGAAGGCGCTCGCCGACCAGACCGGGACCGATCCGATGATGACCTCCCAGGTGCTGCGCGCACTGGAGGCCAAGGGTCTCGTCGAACGCCATCCGCACCCCGAGGACTCGCGCGCGCGATCGTTGGTGGCGACCCCGGCGGGGGTCGCCCTGGCGAACACCGCGAACGAGTCGGTGGAGGCCGCCGACCGCACGTTCTTCGCGCCGCTGGAGACCGGTCTGGCCGGTTTCGCCGACCAGCTCGCGCGGCTCGTCCGAGCCCGCGGCTGACCGGTGCCCTCCTACCGGGTGCGGATGGCCCTCGGGCTGCTCCGCGGCGGCGATCCCGCCCAGGTGCTGCCCACCGCGGTGGCGATGGCCCGGGAGCACACCGCCGTCGAGGCCGGTCAGGTCGATGTCGTGCACGGTGTGCCGTGGGTGAGCGTGCGGTTCGAGGCCGCCGATGACCTGGCCGCGTCCGGGGTGGGGCGGGCGGTCGTGGCACGTGTCGACGAGCTGGTGGTGGTCGAGACCAGTCGGGTGACCCGTCGCTTCGGCGCCCGCTGGCTGCCGCTGCGGTGAGGTCTGGCCGCCGCGCGGCCGGCGGTGCGCGGGCGCCAGGCCCCGCCGGCGGCGGGTCGGTGCCGCACGTGATCCCGCGGCGCAGCGCGTCGTGCTCTGGCAGCATGCCTGCATGCTCACCGCCGAGGAAGTCCTCAACTCACGGTTCCGGAGCACGAGGTTCCGGGACGGCTACGACCAGGACGAGGTCGACGGGTTCCTGGACCGGGTGGTCGACACCCTGAACGGCAAGCCCGGGGTCGATCCGGTGACCGTCGAGCAGGTGCAGGCCGTCCGGTTCACCGCGACCAAGTTCCGGGACGGCTACGACCAGGACGAGGTGGACGACTTCCTGGACCGGGTGGTCGAGGCGCTGCGCGACCTTCCGCGAGCACCGCGGCTGGTGCCGGTCGTGCAGGTCGCGCACGGCGGGCCGCCTCCGCTCGGTGACGATGCACTGTCGGGCAGTGAGCTCATCACCCGTCTGCAGCTGGCGCGGGCCGTCCAGGTGAGCACCGCACCGGACACCGTGCTCATCCGGCTCCCCGACGGCACGGTATCCGGGGCGCTCGACGTGCGGGTGACCGCGTTGGGGCTCGAGATCGTCACCGGCTAGGTTCGGCTGAGCCCGGGGCGGGCGTGCCCAGCCCGCCCGGTCGAGCCCGGTTCGACCCCGGCCGCGCCTCGACCCCGGCCTGGCCGCGCCCTCAGTGCGACGTGCTCCGGTAGCGGGCGATGGACAGCGGGGCGAACACCGCGACCAGGACCACCACCCAGATCAGCGTGTAGGCCACCGGGTGCTGCATCGACCACGCGTCGGGCACGGTGGCGGCCGGGTTGGTGTTGCCGAACAGCTCGCGGGTGGCCTGGGTCACCGCCGAGACGGGGTTCCACTCGACGAACCCGCGCAGTGCGCTCGGGAACGACTCCAGCGGGACGAACACGTTGGAGACGAAGGTGAGCGGCATGATCACCATGAACGAGGCGTTGTTGATGACCTCGACGCTGGGCACGATGAGCCCGACGAAGGCCATCACCCAGCTGAACGCGTAGGCGAACAGCAGCAGCAGCCCGAACGCCGCGACCGCCTCCAGCGCCGACCCGCGGATCCGCCAGCCGACCAGCAGCCCGGTGAGCCCCATGATGACCAGCGACAGCACGTTGTAGACGATGTCGGAGGCGGTGCGCCCCACGAGCACCCCGGCCCGGCTCATCGGCAGCGAGCGGAACCGGTCGATGATGCCCTTCTGCATGTCCTCCGCGAGCCCGGCACCGGTGAAGGTGGCTCCGAAGACGACGGTCTGGGCGAAGATCCCGCCGATGAGGAACTCCCGGTAGCTGACCCCGTTGCCCGGGTCGATCGCACCGCCGAACACGTAGGCGAACAGCAGCACGAACATGATGGGCGACAGCAGCACCGCGACGAGGATCTCCGGCACCCGGCGGATCTTCACGAAGTTGCGCTGGGCGACGATGTTCCCGTCGCGCACGGCTCGGACCAGGGCGTTCATCGTGCAGCCGCCTCGCTCTGCGGGGCCCGTCGTCGGCCGCGTCGGGTCTTCTCGCCGCCCGGCGCGGTCCCGTCGGGCGTGGCGTCCTCGGCTCCGTGACCGGTGAGCGTGAGGAACACGTCGTCGAGGGTGGGACGGCGCAACCCGATGTCGAGCACCTCGATGCCGCGGGCGGCCAGGTCGGTCAGCACCTGGGCGAGCGAGCGGGCCCCGTCGGGTGCGGCGGTGGACAGCTCGCGGGGCGTGCCTCCGTCGAGCACCTCGCCGCTGCCGACGGCTGCCAGTGCGGCCCGGGCGCCGTCCCGGTCGGCGGCGTCGGCCAGCACCAGCTCGACCCGTTCGCCACCGATCGCAGTCTTGAGCTGGTCGGCCGTGCCGTGCGCGATGGCCGTCCCGTGGTCGATCACCACGATGTCGTCGGCCAGCCGGTCGGCCTCCTCCAGGTACTGGGTGGTGAGCAGCAGCGTCGCGCCGTCGCTCACCAGCTCGCGGATGACGTCCCACATCGCCAGCCGGGAGCGCGGGTCGAGCCCGGTGGTCGGCTCGTCGAGCACGATGACCGGCGGTGCGGCGACCAGGGCCGCGGCCAGGTCGAGCCTGCGGCGCAGCCCGCCGGAGTAGGTCTTGGTCGGTCGACGGCCCACCTCGACGAGGTCGAAGCGTTCGAGCAGCTCATCGGCCCGGCGTCGGGCGGCGGCCTTCGGCAGGCCGTACAACCGTCCGACCATCGTGAGGTTCTCGAACCCCGTGAGGTACTCGTCGACCGCGGCGTACTGCCCGGACAACCCGATCCGCCGGCGTACCTGCTCGGCGTCGTGCGTGACGTCGGCCCCTGCGACGCGTGCGCTGCCGGCGTCGGCCCGCAGCAGGGTGGTGAGGATGCGCACGGCGGTCGTCTTGCCTGCACCGTTGGGGCCGAGCAGCCCGAGCACGGTGCCGGCCGGGACGGACAGGTCGAGCCCGTCCAGCGCGTGGACGGTGCCGTAGTGCTTGACCAGTCCGGTGGCCTCGATCATGGGCGTCTGGGTCGTCATCGCGGGTCCTCTCGGGCGGGGCGGTGCGCGGCTCGACCCAGTGTGACCCGGACCACCCACACGCGCCCGGGCGATGTCTGCCGGTCCGCCGTTGCCGCAGGTCACCGCAGCGGTCGGGGTCCGAACCCGAGCGCGCGGTCGGTCCCGACGTGGAAGAGCCAGCAGCCCGCCACCGCAAGGAGCAGGCCACCGTCCTGCCCGAGCAGCACGTGCACCCCGAGCAGGGCGAGCGGCACCGCGAGGTTGTGCACGAGGTTGTAGCCGATGGCCCCGGTCCGGTGCCCGACGGCGTAGCCCAGCATCGACAGGTCGAACACGAGGAACACCGCGAGCAGCCACCACCACGGATACCCGGCCCGGACGACGAGGACCGCGGCGGCCACGGCGACGGCGGCACCTTCGACCCGCGCCAGCGCGGGCACGGGTGTGGCCGGCGGTGGCATCCGCGCGGGCGAGGTGGTGACCGTCACTGCCGCCGCCAGCTGTCGAGGGCGGTCACCGTGGCGTCGACGGCCTTGGTGTAGCTCGTCTCCAGGTCGACGGGGAGCTTGTACGCGCCGGACGTCTCCAGGCTGACGAATCCGTGGATGACGGCCCGCAGGAACCGGGTGGCGTCGACGGCGTCGTCGCCCGTCAGGTCGTACCCGGCCAGGACGGTGTAGATGACGTCGAGCGCCGCGGCGCTGGCCTCCTGGTCCGCCAGGTCGTCGGGTTCGGGGGCCCGGATGGTGGTGGGGTACTGCGCGGGGTTGGCCCGCGCCCAGGTGCGGTAGGCGGCCGCGAGTGCCCGGACCGCGTCGTGCCGGGCACAGCCGATGGTGGCCTGGGCCAGTGCTGCGGCGAGGTCCCGTTTGGCGCGCAGCATGAGGCCGCGGCGCAGGCCCGGCAGACCGTCGACGTGCTTGTAGAGCGAGGGGGTGCGCACGCCGAGGCTCTGCGCGAGCGCGGCGAGGGTGAGGTCGTCGTCCGGGTGCTCCTCGAGCAGCTGCGCGGCGCGTTCGATGACGGCGTCGCTCGACAGGCCAGCCCTAGGCATCGGTGTGCACGCGGGACAGGAAGTCGAGCACGGCCGGGCCGGTGAGCTCGGGGCGCTGCGCCTGCGGGTAGTGGCCGGCGTCGGGCACCATGACCACGGTGCCGTGCAGCGCCTCGCCGATCCAGGCGGCCTCGGCTGCCGGGTCCTTGAAGTCGGGGTCCTTCTCACCCATGACGACGAGCACCGGGCCGTCGACCTCGGCCAGCCGGCGTTCGGCGAACACGTGGTCGGTGGTGCGCGCGGTCCGCGAGAACGCTGTGCCGTACGCCGGGTCGCGGAGCTTGGCCACGACCTTGGCGCGGTAGTCCGCGAAGTCGGCGGGCTTGGTCCCGGCGTAGAGGGAGGGCAGGTAGGCCTTCCAGACGGGGGCGACCCAGGCCGGCGCCACCATCGCGTGGAACAGGGCAGTCATGCCGGGAGCCGCGGGCGGGTTGCGCACGAACGGGCCCACGAGCACGAGGCCGGTGACCAGCTCCGGCCGGTCTGCCGCGAGGATCACGGCAGCCCCGGCGGCCAGCGAGTTGCCGACGACGACGGCCGGTCCGCCGAGCTCGTCGAGGAGCGCGCCGATGTCGGAGGCGGTCTGCGGGTCGCCGTAGGAGGTGAAGGTGGTGTCGGAGTCGCCGTGCCCGCGAAGGTCGGTGGTGGCGACGGTGTAGCCCGCGGCGACGAGCACCGGGGCGAGGAACCGGTAGGACGAGCGCAGCTCGGCCATCCCGGGCACGAGGACGACGAGTGGGCCGGTGCCCTGCACGTCGTAGGCGATGCGCCCCTCGTCCCGGACGAGGTAGCGGGTCGCGCCGGGGACGGCGTTCTGGTCGGTGGTCATGTGGCTACCGTACATAGCCCGGTGGCTAATAACAATAGCCAGGCGGCGAGTGGGTGGGTGCGGCGGGTCCCGCCCTTGCCCAGCACCCGCCCGTTCCCGGACGGACGGCGCGCACCGGCCGGCCCGACCCCCGCGCTCCCGGGGGTGCAGACGACGAACGACGGCCCGACGACCGCCGGCGCGCGCCCGGGCGGCCGTCGGAGGAGGATCGAACGATGGCCGCGTTCCGCGAGCTGGAGGCATCCTTCGAGGTGGGGGCACGCCTCGCGCTGCCCGATCTGCGCGCGGTACCCGGTGTGGCGGCGGTGCGCACCGACCCGCCCGTCGAGCTGGTCGCGACCTACCTGGACACCGCTGCCGGCGACCTGGTGCGCGCGGGGATCACGTTGCGTCGCCGCACGGGTGGGGCCGATGCGGGTTGGCACCTCAAGGTCCCCGCCACCTCGCCCGACGGTCACGACCTGGCGCACACCGGCCCGCGCGACCGCACCGAGCACCGCCGCCCCGATTCCGCGATGTCGGATGGCGCGATGCCCGGGGCCGCGACGCCGCCCGCCGAGCTGCTCGACCTGGTCCGCGCCCGGCTGCACGGCCAACCGGTGCACCCGGTCGCCGTGGTGACGACCCTGCGCACGGTGCACCACCTGCTTGACCCGGACGGCCGCGAGGTGATCGAGGCCGCCGACGACGAGGTGCACGGGGTGCCAACGGGCCGTGCCGCCCGGACGTGGCGGGAGTGGGAGGTGGAGCTGCGCGAAGGTGATGAGGAGCAGCTGACCGCCGCGGCGCAGCTGCTGGGCGAGGCCGGTGGTACCGGGCCGCGGGCGGTCGGCAAGCTGGTGCGCACCCTCGGTGACGTGCCGACGGTCCGCACGACCGCCCTCGATGCCACCGCGGGCGAGGTGGCCCGGGCGTACCTGGCGACCCAGGTCGAGGCGCTGCTCGCCCTGGACCCGGCCGTGCGTGCCGGCGATGACGAGGCCGTCCACGACGCCCGGATCGCGACCCGACGGCTGCGCGCCGTGCTGTCGGTGTGCCGCCCGGTGTTCGCTGGTGCTGCTGGTGCGGGGGGTGCGGGAGCTGGTCGGGCCGGTGAGCTGCGTTCTGGCGACCACCTGGCGCCCGACGGGCGGGCCGAGACGGTCGGTCCGCTGCTGCGGGAGCTGGGCCGGTTGCTCGGTGCGGTGCGCGACCCGGCAGTCGAGGCCGCCGCGTACCGTGCCCGCGCCGCAGCCGAACCGCCCGGCGTCGACTCCCGTGCAGCTCTGCGGCTGCTGGTCGCCGACCGCTCGGCCGCCCGTCGTCGCGGGTTGCGCGCCGTCCGGTCCTTCCTCACCTCATCTGACGGCGAGACCCTCTTCGCCGCCCTGGTCGCCCTGGCCGACACCTCGCCGACCGGCCGACGAGCCGCCGAACCCGCCCGTGACCTGCTGCGTCGCCGCACCCGCTCCCGCACCCGCCACCTGGCTGCCGCATGGGACGTCGCCGCCGCCGTCCCGCCGGGCCCCGACCGCGACGCCGCGCTCCACGAGGTCCGCAAGAGCGCCCGGCACGCCCGCTATGCGGCCGAGATCGCCGCCCTGGTCCATGGGCGGCCTGCCCGACGTTCGGCGAACCGCTTCAAGGCCGTCCAGGACATCCTCGGTGATCAGCACGACACCGTCGTCCGCCGTGGCACCCTGGTCCGGCTGTCGACGCGCGCGGGCGCCGACGCGTTCGTCCTCGGCCGCTGGCACCGGAGCGAACAGCTCGACGGTGCCCGCGCCGAACGTGCGGGGGAGCGGGCGGTGCGGCGGGCGTTGGCGCGGAGGCGGGGCGTGTGGATGAGCTGAGACGGGCTCACTCTGATGCGTGCGGTTCGGCAGCCCGCCGCCAATGTTGCACACGTGCTACATTCGCCTGGTGACGAGGACCGTGGGGCTGCGTGAGCTGCGCCAGAGCGCATCCGAGGTGATGCGCGTGGTCGAGACCGGTGAGCACGTGATCGTGACCGTCGCCGGCCGGGTGGTCGCCGAGATATCCCCCCCGACCGGTCGAACGTGGCAGCAGCGCCCGGCGCTGGCCGGCATCTGGAACGGCGCCTCCTACGGCCAGCTCGAACGCGACGGGTTCGACGACACCCTGCTCGACCCGTTCGCCCGCCCGCGCCCATGAACGATCGCGTCGTCCTGGACACGTCCGTCCTCATCGCCGACACCTTCGAGCCAGCCGACGGTCAGGAGTACGCGATCAGCGCCGCGAGCCTGGCCGAGCTGCACTACGGCGTGCTCGTCGCCGACCCGGAGCACCTGCCCGAACGCCTGCGGCGGCTGACCGCCATAGAGCGTGCGTTCCATGCCCTCCCCGTCGACGCCGCCGTGGCCGCCAGCTACGGAACCCTGGCCGCCGCCGTGCGAGCGGTGGGACGCCAGCCCCGCGCACGGCAGATGGACCTGCTCATCGCGGCGACCGCCCACGCTCACGGAGCTCGGCTGCTCACCCACAACCTCGCAGACTTCGCCGGGGTCACCGAGCTCATGGACGTGCGCGAACCCTGACCTTCAGGTGCGACGCTCCTCGCGGCGTCTCATGCCTGGACGTCGAGCGGCGCCGGGCTGGCCGGACGCAACCGGATGTCTACTGTGCCAGGAGGCCCGTCGCCGCGGTGGACCAGCGTTCATCGGAGTCGTGGACGGCCGTCTGGGCGCTGGGCCGCGTCGTCTTTGGTCGCTGCCCGCCGGGCCTGGCCCTACGCTCGCGCGGGCCGGCCGCCCAACCAGGCCGTGGCCGGGCGCGGAGTTCCGCGCCAAGGGCCGAGCCTCCCCGAGCCGCAGGCGCTTGACGTGCTCCGCTCACGGCGCGTCCAGCGCTGCTGTTCTGTCCGCTAGTACCGCGTGTCTGAAGTTGTCTTTCGGTTGGCCCGGACGCAGGCTCGACGTGTCGGTCACGCTCCGCGCGCAGCCCGCCCCAGGGTGTCGTGGCGCCTTGTCGGGTCGGCGACCAGCGACGCCCCGGTGGCTGGCGGCCATCGTCGCGCTCGAAGCCGGGTGTGGACCAGCACCTGGTCGCCTCTGCGACTCCACACGCGCCTCGCGGGCTCGCGCTGTGAACCGGTCACCTGGGAGAGGGCGAGCGGTGTGTCCGACGCCCCCACTGACCAGTTGCCGAAGGTCGGGTTCCAGGCCGCACCTAGCGAAGCGCGCGGCTGAGTGCTCGGGCCTGTCCGGTGCGTTGGGACTCGAAGGCTGGAGCCATCACGGCGATCTGTGCGGCCTCGATGCCGAGCCGAGCCGCGACCACCCGCCACTGCTCCACCCCCGCCAGGACGTCACCCATGATCGCGAGCGCCCGCGGTCGGGTGAGCGAGAACCCGTCGGCGACGTCGAGGGCGGTCTCCATGTCGTCGCCGCCTCCCGGGCCGACAGAGGTGGCGAACCGCGCGGCGTCGGGATTCGGGTTGAGGTCGAACGCCGGGCTGATCGACCAGCCCGACCGCTCCCGAAGGAACCCGTGGTTGCGCAGGTGGTTGTCGGTGTTCGAGACCATCAGGCCGAAGACCGCTCGCCGCCACAGCTCGTGCAGGTCGGCGTCCGGGCGGGCGGCGACGGCACCGGCCTCTTCGGCGAGCTCGGCGAACGACAAGCCATCGGTCCGCCCATCCAGTTCCAGGAGGGACATCGCGGAGAGGTAGCCGACGCGGCGCTCGCCGACGCGGTCGAACCTGTCGATGAGCAGGACGTTGCGGTCCAGGACGCGCACCAGATCGGATCGGGGCACGGTGATCCCGGCTGCGGCGGCGAGGTCGAGGGTCACCTTCTCCCAGGCAGGCACGTCCCACTCCTCGGCGACCACCTTCGGGAACTTGGCGATCCGCAGGACGCCGGAAGTGGTTCGCACCGCCGCCTTCGGGCGGGCGCCGCCCAGGGAGGAGCCGGCATCGACCAGGTCGCGCAGGTCGGCGTCGGTCGCGGGATCGCGGACCAACCGGTCGGTCAGAGCCAACAGGTGCGGTAGGTCGACGGGTCGCGGCACACCGCGCTCCGTGCCCGCCACGTAGTCGCCGCTGGCGGAGGTGTAGCGGATCGCACCCTGGCGCAGGTCGTCGTGCACGCCCAGAAGCAGGTCCGAGTCGGGCAGTGCGCGGGAGGGACGCCCTTCGCCGACGGCTGCCCGCCGCTCGGCACGGGCCAGGAGCCCCTGTCCCCAGCGGTCGGGCGCCGAGTCGCCCATGGCGCCGAAGAGTCGTTGGCCGGGACCCGTGGCATGAACCCCGCTGGTGAGGGGAAGGGCCGGGTCGAGGGAGTAGGCGCGTGGATCGGCGAGATAGCTCGACGCGTAGGCGAAGACAGCTGTCTCGTGGCCACGGCCGGCCGAGAACCGCAACGTCCCCGCCTCCAGCTCGTCGCCGTCGGGGAGCACCACCCGGACGGTGACCGGTCCGGCGGTCACCGGGCGCTCCGGGCTCGCAGCGGCAGGCGCTGATCGGCGCGCAGGCGACCCACGTCTGTGCTCAACGGGTCGGTGGCATCGACGACCTGATCGAGCACCCCGAGCACCCGCAGCAAGCGCAGCAGGTTCTCGGTGGAGACGGACTGGCCGGCCTCGATCGCCGCGACCGTCGGCCTGGAGACGCCGGCCCGTTCGGCGACGAGGGCCTGGGTCAGGTTGTTGAGCAAGCGCCAGGCGCGCAGGTGCGTCCCCAGGGTCGTCAGCCCCCGGGAGACCTGGGCCGGTGTGCGCCCTGCCATCTCCGCTCCTCAGGTAGTGAACAGGATTTCGCTCATTATTGCTCATAATGATCGAAATTGGTCGCACTAGATCGACGGTTGACGACATGCCAGGCACGACGCCGGGCTCGCGTCGGCTCGGTCCCGTGAGGGGCCGCAGAGCGGTCCGGCGACTGCCTTCGCGTGCCCTCCGAACGGTCCGAGACGCGGCCGACGGGGCTTCTCCGCGGGATGGCTGCCTGGCGCCGCGTCCCGTCGTCTCACTCGGCGTGCGACCGGGGCTGGCTCATCGCTTCGAGTGTCGAGGGCCAGAGCTCGTCGAGACGTGCCACCCAGGGCGTCGCCATGACCCCTGCGCGCACGCGCCGTTCCACCTCCTCGACGGTCACCCACTCGGCCGCCGTGACCTCGGCCGCCTGCAGCCGCAGGTCCGTCTCCGCGGGTGCCTCGGCGACGTAGAGGTCGAGCAGAGCGGATGCCTCGGCGAAGCGACCGACCAGGGTGAGCGCATCGGGCGGGACGGCCAGGCCCGTCTCCTCCTGGAGCTCCCGGGCCGCCGCCGCACGGCTCGACTCACCTGCGAGGGCGCTGCCACCAGGGAACTCCCACCCGAGGGGGAACTCCTTGCCCGGTGCGCGTTGGGTCAGCAGGACGGCCCCGTCGCCGCGGCGCACGCACACCGCCACGATCATGTGGAACTGGCCGGGCGGCCACTCAGGTGCGCCTCGGCGGAACGTCATGCCCGTCGGAACGCCGTCGGCATCGACGAGGTCCCAGTGCTCCTCGCTGCTCACCACCCGATCCTCCCGTCTCGGACGCGCTGCTCCTCCGCTCGCAGCCCAGATCGACCGACACCTCTTCGGGGTCGACGAAGTCCGCTCGCGTAGCCCGGGTGGTCAGAACTGGTCGCTTGGGCGACGACGCGCGGCGTGTCCGACGCCCCCACTGACCAGTTGCCGCGAGACCCGGCCCGAGGCTTCGGCAGGCGAGGTCCGCACCGGGGGCCCGGGAGGCCTGGACCGGTGCCGACGTCGCCGTCACGTCCCCTCCGGGTCCACCACCGCGTCCCACAGCCACCGGGGCAGCCGCGCCGGGCTGATCTGGTAGACCCGGGCCAGGCGCGCCGTGGCCAGATCGCCGAGCACCCGCGGCACCCGGGTCGGGGCGCCGGCCAGGAAGGACGTCAGCCCGATCCGGTGGTTCTGCACGGTCAGCCCGTAGCGCTCGGGCTGTGCCCAGATCCGCGCCGCGGCGACCGGGTCGGCCACGTCGTCCTCGGTCACCACCGGCGAGGCGAGGCCCGCGTTGAGCCGTCGCACCCACAGCCGACGTCGGGCCCGCGCGACGGTCGTCGGGTCCACGACCGCGACGTCGAGCTCGGAGTCGTGGCTGTAGCCGCGCCGGTTGCAGTTGGCCGAGCCGGTGACCAGCAGCTCGTCGTCGAACACCCACGTCTTGGAGTGCACGTAGAACGGCGCGGCCGCCGCCGGGCGCAGGCCGGTGCCCAGATCGGCGTTGGAGCGGTAGTGGCACACCAGCACCTTCGACCCGCCGGCCGCGACCAGTCGCCGGACGAACGCCCGCCGGTGCGCGGCGCCCAGCCCCAGGAAGCTGCGGTTGATCTCCGCGACCCGGGTGGTGAGCACGACGAGCGACTCGAACGTCGGGTCGGACACCCGGGCCACGAGCAGGTCGAGCATCGAGGGCAGGTCGCCCATCGGCTCGTCGGCGACGAGGTACTGGTCCTCCAGGTAGATCGTCCGCGACGGACGGGCCAGCGCCGCGCGCAGCTGGTCGTACACCGCGTGCCGGCCGTGCGGGGCGAACGCGTAGGTGGGGCCCTGCCGCGCGGCGGCGGCCAGCAGCGGCGGGGCGGCCGGGTCCTTACCGGTGAAGAAGTCGTTGCCGGATCTCAGCGGCGGGCGCTGCGACAGGGTCACCGTGTGCGGGGCGTTGACCACCTGGGTGCCGGGCACCGTGCGGCGCCGGCCGTACGGGTGCGGTCTGCTGGGGTTGCCGTAGGTGGTCGAGACCTGCACCTGCGCGTGTCCGTCGGCCGGCCCCACCCGCAGGCTGCCCGGTGAGGGCAGGTCGCGGCGGTCGCGGTCCAGCAGGGCGAGCGTCGCGTCGTGCTCGACCCAGCGGTCGTGGAACACGGTGTAGACGTCGCGGGCCGCCGAACCGTGCAGCCGTACAGCCATCTCGCACCAGCGCTGCTCGATGCGCTGGGCGCGCACGTCCATCGTCGCGACGAACGCGGTGAGCCCGGCCGCGGTGTGCACGACGACGAGCTTCTGGTGGTGCGTGCCGTTGAGGTGGAGGTACCGGAAGTCGTTGACGGCGCCGGTGCGCGGCAGCCGGTTGAGCGCCTGGACCACCTCGAGGTTCGACTGACGGTAGGCCCGGCTCGGCTCGGGGTGCAGGTTGAGCAGCACCCGCAGTCGCGCACCGCGCCCGGCGGCCGCGGCCAGCAGGTCGTCCCAGGTGACGTCGTCGGGCCGGGGGGACCGGCGGGCGAACCCCGACGGCGGCTGCTCGTCGGCGACGGGCATCGGCGTGCCCAGCCCGGACTGGAAACCGGCCCAGCAGATGAGGTCGCCCTCGCCGGCTGCCTGCACGGCCTCGCGCAGCTTCGCGTAGTACTCGGAGGCGTCGATGAGCACCTGCACGTCGGTGCGGTGGTGCACCGCGCCCACCCCGGTCGCCGGGTCGGCGCTCAGCCAGTCGGACCTGCCCACCACGCGCGTGACCTCCACCACCGGGCGACCGGACGCCGTGCCGACCGCCTCGACCACTGTAGGAGGCGCGGCTGGCCGGGACCTGGCGGCCAGGTGACGAACCCATGAGCAGCTGTCTGCGAACCTGTCGCGAGACCCGAGCCGCCACGTCGCCCACAGGTGCGCGAAGTCAGCCCCGCACCACCCGCTCGACCCCGCGCCCGGTGTGCCAGTGCTCGACCACGAGCTGCTCACCGCTCGCATCCAGGTGCGTCCAGACCACCTCGTGCAGATCGGCCCGGAAGCCCTCGCCGGGCGGGCCGTCGCCGGGCAGCGGACCGGTCGGCACCGCGAGCCCGGCCACCTTCGCCTCGCCCGGCCAGCGCTGCGGGGTGTCGTCCGGCGGGTCGACCGTCGCGCTGTGCAGGGCGAACCGGGGGTCGCGGTGCAGATCGGCGGCCTTGCGGGCGCCGGGCATCGAACCGAAGGTCAGCTCGCCCTCGACGAAGGTGCACTCGATGCCGCTGATCCGCGGTGAGCCGTCGGACCGCAACGTCGCGATCGTCTTGTGCTTCGCAGCGCCGAGCGCCGGGTCCAGCAGCGCGCGCACCTGCGCCGCCAGCTCGGGGGCCTGCGTCTCCACCTCGTGCCAGGTTGCCATCCGGCCAGCGTGCCAGCGGGCACCGACAGCCGCCGCCCGGCACCGTCGAGCGGGCGCTCAGGGCGGTTGTCACCGGGGTCATCGTCGGGCGCCGGGCAGGTCACCGTCCGGCAGGTGGCGCCGTCGCGGGCGCGATCACCCGAGGTCGGCGCACGCCACGCACCGCACGGCCGCCGGGCGCACTGCGAGCCGACCGGCCCCGATCGGGCCGTCGCATCGTTCGCACACCCCGTACGTCCCGGTGCTCAGCCGAGCCTGCGCCGCTTCGACCGCCGCCAGCTCCGACGCCGCCGCGCGGCGCAGACCCACCAGCCGGGCCAGGTCGTCGGCCAAGGTCGCGCCCTCCGGGTCGTGCTCGTCATCGGACTGCTCCGGGCCGCGGGCATCGCGCACCACCGCCAGATCGGCGTCGAGGGCGGCGAGCCGCGCGGTGACCTCGTGCGCGCGGGCGGTGAGCGCGGCGGCGGGGTCGAGGGGCACCTGGGCTCAACGCCCGTGCGGCGGGGCGCTGTTCCCTGCGTATCCTGCGGCAGGTCGGCCGGGCCGACCCCGACGGAACGAGGAGCACGGTGACGCAGGCGCGTGAGCAGGTGCGGGCGCACCTCGACGAGCTGTCGGTCACCTCGCGGCGCCACCGCGGGTTGCTGCGCCGGCTGCGCGAACCCGCGACCATCGCCGATCTGGTGGACGCCACCGCCCTGTCCCGCCGGGCGGTCGAGACCCTGCTGCGCCTGGCCGGCCCCGATCTGGAGCAGATCGGCGACACCTACGCCCTGGCGGCCGACGGGTACGACGAGCTCGCGCTGCCCGACGGCGCCCCGCTCGCCTGGACCGGACGGGAGGACCCGGCGCTCGTCGACCGGCTGATCCCGCTCATCGCCGCCGCGCCGCCGCCGGTCAAGCACTTTGACCACGTCCCGGCCACCCGGGCCTCCGTCGCGCGGCGGGCGACCTGGCTGGCTGATGAGCTGTGGTTGCCAGGGGCGACCATCGCCTTCGCCGGCGATCATGACCTGACCTCCGTCGCGTTGGCGCTCGCGGTGCCGGACGTGCGGATCGTCGTCGTCGACCTGGATGCCCGGCTGCTGGACCACCTGCGCGAGGTGCTGCCGGATGCCGAGCTGCACCACCTCGACCTGCGGGACCCGCTCCCTACGCACCTGGTCGGCACCGCCGACGCGTTCGTCACCGACCCGCCGTACACACCGACCGGCGCCGCGCTGTTCGTGGCCCGCGGCTTGGCGATGCTGCGCGGCGGGTCGGCCGGTGCCGTGCACCGCCGCGGCCTGCTGGCCTACGGCTACGGCGAGGAGCTGCCGACCCTGGGCCTGAAGGTGCAGCGCGCCGTGCAGGACCTCGACGTGGTGTTCGAGCAGGTGCTGCCCCGGTTCGGCCGGTACGTCGGCGCCCAGGCCGTCGGTTCGGCGAGCGACTGGTACGTGCTGGCTCCCACCCCGCGCACCGCCCGTGCCGTCGCCCGGTTCACCGTGCCCGATGAGCGGATCTACACCCACGGGCGCCAGTCGCAGGAGGCCCTGCCCGACACTACGGCGGTGCCTGCGGCGACCCCGGACCCGGCTGCCGTGCTGGGTGCCCGGCTCGCCGAGCACGGGGCGTCCACCGTCCGCGCCGCCGCGGTCACCGCCCTGGCCAAGGGGTTGCGCGCCGCGGGGGAGCGGCCCACCAAGCCGCAGGTGCGTGACCTGGTCGCGGGGGTGCTCGCGCCCGACGGCTCCGCTGTGCCCGACGGCGGGACGGCCCTCGACGGCGACGCACGGCTCGGCGACCTCGACACCGCCGCCCGGGCTGCGCTGGCCTCGGCCCTGGTCGCGCTGCTGCCGCCGTCGCCCGACTGAAGCGGCCCGGCCCCGGCTGAGCCGAGCCAGCCCCGCCCGAGTCAGCCCTGACCATTCCCGCCCGGCTGTCAGCCGATCGCCGTCCCCACCGCCAGCGCGAGCACCACGCCGCCGCCGACGAGTGCCGTCCAGCGTCGCCCCCGTGGCCCCACCAGCCATCGTCCTGCCGTCGCACCGGCGGTCGCCAGCGTGAGCTGCCAGGCCGCTGA
>JAKLPK010000116.1 GCA_022013895.1 Cellulomonas sp.
CCCGCTGATCGGCCACCCCCACCTGCGGCAGGTCGCATTGAACGGCTCGACCGTGGTTGCGGACGGCGACCTGAGCCCTCTGCTGCGAATGCCGGCACTGCGGAATCTCCTGATCGCGAACCGTCGAGGCTACCGGCCCTCCCGAGCAGACCTGGCCGCCCATGGACTGAACGACAGCGATTGGGACCCCCCGCTGGACCGCTGCAAGTAGGCAGGAGGCCCCGCTTGCGGGTCCCTCCTATCGGGGGGTTCAGGGGCGCAGCCCGCCAGGAGGATCTCGGCCGGAAGCCGGACAGCCCTGGACCCGCTCGGGCGGCGCACCACGAACGTCCAGAAGACTTGGACGAACGGGGCGTGGGTCGACGCGGTCACGAAGGTCTCGCACTATTCCACCGATTCTGATGAGCCGTCGTGGATCGCCGAGGACGCCTCACTGCCCTCGGCGGTGACCCGGTACGTGTCCGGTGTCGAGGGCGACATCGCGGTGACGACCTCCACCACTGGTGGGCGGGTGGTGCAGCTGGTTGACCTGCATGGTGATGTGGTCGGGACGGTCCCGATCGCCGACGGGGCATCGACGGCGACCTGGTCGGGTCTGGTGCTGCAGCGCACGGATGAGTTCGGTAACCCTGAGCCGTTGACCGGCGCTGGCGCCACGACCGGACCACCGGCCCGGTACGGGTGGTTGGGTGCGGCCCAGCGTTCGGCCGAGGCCCTGGGGCAGGTCGTGCTGATGGGTGTGCGCCTGTACTCCTCGGTCACGGGCAGGTTCTTGCATCCTGACCCGGTGCCGGGCGGTTCGGCCAACGCCTACGACTACTGCACCGGTGACCCGGTCAACTGCACCGACCTGGCCGGCACCCGCATCAACTGGGGCAAGGTCCTCAAGGTCGTCGCCGTCGTCGGAGAAGTCGCATCCCTGGTCCCTGGACCGATTGGGGCCGCAGCGGCCGGGGTGTCCGCGGTCGCGTGCGCCGCGACCGGCAACAAGGCCAAAGCCCTGGAGATGGGTGTGACAGCGGTTGCGGCCCTCGTGGGGGCCGGGGCCGTGGTCAAGGTCGCCGCCAGAGCGGGCAGTGCGCTGAGGCTCGCGACCGCCGTCCATTCCGGGCAGACTCTGGTGCGAGCGGTGCCAAAGGTTGAGCGAGGCGCATACGTCGTCATGGATCGAAGAAGGAGATTCCGTATGTGGGGATGTCAACCAACATAATCCGGCGGCTGTCCCAACACATCGCCTCAGGCAAGATCGCCCCGGGTGCTGCCCTCAGAGCCGAGCGGTACCCTGTGTCCGGGAAAGGTCGAGATGCGCTTCGTATCGCCGAGCAGAAGATGATGAACAAGATCCGGAACAGCGGGCGGGCAATTGCGAATGAAAGACAAGAGATCGCAAAGAGGCGCTGGGGAAAGTATGGGATCTGATGTCAGGGTGGCGTCGAGAGTGGGCCGAGCGCTTCCATGGGTCGGTCACGGTCATTGCCGCGACGTCCTCGGCGGCGCTGGCAACCGGCCCGCTCGATGGAGAGACGGTCATCGTCGCTCACCGGGTCGACGGCGGCATGCTCGACCTGGTCCGCCGCGCGCCAGCCGGATCGTTACGTGTTGTGACGTTGGAGTCGCCAGACTCGCTGGAGGGCCTGGAACACGTCTCCGCGCCGCGGATTCGGGTGACGGGTCAGGTCGAGTGCGACGCGGACCCGCTTCACCGGCTCAACCCGCAGGTTCGCGAACTCGACCTGCGCGATGCGCTGCTGCTCCCGCGCCAGAGACTCGACCTGGAACGGCTGAGCGACCTTCGGACTCTTGTGCTGGACCAAGCGCAGGACTCCCGCGGTGCCCGGCTCGCGCCCGGCGTCCGGTCGTTCACCGTGCGCCCATTCAGCGGGAAGGCGATCGCCGATCTGCCGCACGGAGCCGGCGTCCGGAAGTTGACGGTCATTCAGGCTCGCGGCCTCGGCTCCCTAGCCGGGCTCGGCCAGGCGTACCCGGCACTGCGCGCCCTCGGCCTCCACGGACTCCCGCGCCTCGTCGACCTCAGCCCAGTCGAAGAGGTCCGTGCGCTGCGCTGGTTGAGCATCGAATCCTGCCGGGGTCTTGCCGACATCTCCGCGACCGCAGCGATGTCGCGGCTCCAATACCTCGCATTCGAGGACTGCCCGTCACTGGCGTCGATCGGGCCGCTGGCACACCACGTCGCACTTGAGCGGTTTGTGGCGAACGGCTCGACGAAGATCGCCGACGGCGATCTCAGTCCCTTGGCGTCCGTGCCCCACCTGCGGATGATGATCATCCCGGAGCGACGCGGCTACCACCCTTCCCCCGTGGACGTCGCTCTGGAGATGGGCCTCGACCTATGGGAGCCGTGGGACTTCGACCCAGAGGTGGACGACGACTGAGGGCCGGGTCCACGTGAACCAGCTCGGGCGCCAACCGCTGGACATGCTGCTCACCCACGACACACCCTGGTCCCTCGCAAGGAAAGGTGGCAGAACAATCATCACCTCCGAGTCCGATAGTGCGATTTGGCCGGACCCGATACGTTCCGGCCGGGTGACCAGCGGGAAGCTCCTCGGCTATTTTGTGATGGTCCGACAGGACCCGGCAAAGGTTGGATGGCATCTGAGTTATATGCTCATCGAAGACAAAGTTCTTCGCATGCTCTACGACAATCTGCTCGAGAGTCTCGACTATCTCGATCCGACCCTGGAGTCAAATGGTGTCGGCGTAACCTGGGACACCGTTCCACATGAGCCAGAAATCGACGAGGTTGCTCCGATCCCGTATCAAGGGTGGTGGGCCCGGCTGCGCCATCGAGGTCGGTAGCGCCTCTACGATCGAGGCACGCGGGATCGCCGCAGTCACCGACCTGGGTACGCTGCGCGAGCAGTGGGTCTACAACCTGCACGTCGCCAACAACCATACGTGGCAGCGCGTGGACGGGCGCGCCAGTTCTGGACGTTCGGTTGGGGCGCAGGGCTGTGTCCATGCGACAGTCGAGGTCGTAGGGAGCGCATCGGGCACTCCGCCGTGAATCGGGGAGACGCATGTGGATCGACGAGAATGGCACGCCAAACACCATGTGGGCCCCGCCCGTGGCGGTACTTGGATCCGACGTCTCGGAGTTCCTGAGCGCTCTTGGGGCAGAGGAGCGTGAGCGGGTCCTCGCTGACCTGGACGCACGCTACGACGAGGTATTCGACCGTGCGGTCAAGGGGGTGACAGATCATCCCGATGTGTTCGTCGACTCTCCTTCGCAAGTGCCGCCGCTGCCGGGGCTGGCAGCGCATCTCGAGGGAGATCTGACCGCAGGGATCATGCGCTACATCGACGGTCTTCCGCCGACGTGGCAGATCGAGGCGTACGAGGCAGTCTCGGAGCTGCTCGCTGCCGACGGGGATCCGGACGGATCCGACGAGGGTGCCATCGCAGAGGGGGTCGAGGTAGGTGACGCGAAGGAGTGCTGACGTCGCGGCGTTTCGCGACCGCTTCGACACCTGGGCCCGCGACCGACTAGGGGCGGACGACGCGCCGCGAGGCGAGTACGACACAGTGGCTGATCGGGCCTACAGCGCGCTGAGACGAAGTGGCGATCCTGATCGGGCGGTCGAGGCCGCCTCTTCTGAGCTTGCCGAACACCACGGCTTCTCCATGGGAGTCGTGAACGAGCGGTCTCTTCGTGCCGCAATCGAGCTCTGGTCGAAAGGGGCTATGGAACGTGAGGAATGACAGCCTCGACCACGGCGGCCGAACGCGGCCTCGGGGGGACGTCTGCCGTGTCTGCGGACTCTGCGACGGTGAGGAGTTCTGGTCCGCCGCCGGACCGGAGTACGTCATCTGTGCCTACTGCGGAGCGGAAAGCGGCGTGGACGACCTCACCCCAAGGATGGTTCGGCGCTACCGACGTCAGTGGCTGGATTCGGGCGCCGAGCCGTGTGCGACGGGCGAGTTCGAGCGGCTCAGCGACGGCGACCTCAGAACTCAGCTCGAGAACGCAGCTTGGTGTGACTGACGGCCGCGCCGGGTCGATGCCTGTGCGTGCTGCGGGGGTGCCTGTCTGCTGGGGCGGTCGTGGCCGGACTACGCGGGCTTCGCGACGACCGGCTCGGGCTCCGCGCTCGGGCGCAAGGTCGCCGGGTTGCTCGAGGACGCCGGGTTCCGCGTGGTCGCCGAGCACGACGTCCGCACGATGTGCGAGGTCTTCACGCCTCCCATGACGTACTGGCAGGCGCTCTTCCAGGACGGTGAGTGGCCACTGCCCTGGGACGAATCGTTGTCGGGCCAGTAGTCGGCGCCGGGGTCCCGAACGTCCTACCGCTCGTCCGCCGGGTCCAACACCGCGCCGCGGACCTTGGTGAACGCCCGCACCGCTGACCTCGGCGTCAGCCGCAGCGCGCCGGCCGCGAGCTGGTACCGCAGCGACGGCGTGGAGATGACAGCCCCGCGGCGCACATCGGCCAGGGCGCGGGAGACGACGTCCTCCGCGTTGAGCCAGGCGAGGTCGGGGTAGGCGTGCACGTCCATGCCGGCGCGCTCGTGGAACTCGGTGTGGGTGAGGCCGGGGCGCAGCACGGTGGCGGTGACGCCGGTGCCGGCCAGCTCGGAGGCGAGCGACTCGGTGAACACCTGGACCCAGGCCTTGTGCGCCGAGTACGTGCCGGAGGCCATGAGGCCGGCGACCGAGCCGACGTTGAGGATGGCGCCGCGGCCTCGTTCGGTCATCGAGCGGGCGGCGGCGTGCGAGAGGACGAGGACGGCGCGGACCATGACGTCGAGCGCGCGCTCCTGATCGGCCAGGTCGTCCTCGACGAACGGCTCCCCGGGGGCGAACCCGGCGTTGTTGACGAGCAGGCCGACCGGGCGCTCGTCGGTGGTGAGGCGGGCGGCGACCTCGTCGAGACCTGCGCGATCGGCGAGGTCGGCCGCGATCACCTCGGTGCGGATGCCGGCGGCGGCCTCGAGCTGACCGGCCAGGCGCTCCAGCCGCTCACCGTCGCGCGCGACCAGCACCACGTCGTGCCGTGCGGTGGCCAGCTGCCACGCGAACTCCAGGCCCAGTCCGGCGCTGGCGCCGGTGACGAGTGCGGTTCCCATGCCGCCCACCCTACGGAACCCCCGCGGGATCACATCCCCCTCCAGGCTGAGAGTCCGCGACAGGTCGGGCTCGGCCGAGGGGGACCAGGCGGTCGACGCCGGTGCAGGCCCGGTCCGCACCCGGGACGCCGCGGCTCAGGCCTCGTGCACCAGCTCGCCCGCCACGAACGTGTGCGTGACGCCGGCCAGCCCGATCTGCGAGGACGGGGCCGCGAACAGGTCGCGGTCCAGCACCACCACATCGGTCGCCTTGCCCACCTCCAGCGAGCCCGAGTCGGTCTCGTCGTGGTTGAGGTAGGCCGTGCCGAGCGTGTGCGCCGTGAGCGCATCGGCCAGGGACAGCGCCTGCTCGCCCAGGAACGGGTGCAGGAACCGCCCGTCGGAGGCGACCCGGGCGCGGTTGACCGCGGTGTGCACGATCTCCAACGGGTTGGCCGTGCTCACCGGCCAGTCGCTGCCCGAGGCCAGCACCGCATCGGCCCGGGCCAGCGCCCCGAACGGGTACTGGTGGGTGGCCCGCGCCGCACCGAGGAACGGCACGGTGAGCTCATCCATCTGCGGTTCGTGCCGGGCCCACAACGGCTGCATGTTCGCCACCACGCCCAGCTCGGCGAATCGCGGGACATCGGCCGGGTCGACCACCTGGATGTGCGCGAGCGTGTGTCGCCGGTCGTTGTCGCCGTTGGTCGCCCGGGCCGCGGCGATCGCGTCGAGCGATTCCCGCACCGCGCGGTCGCCCAGGGCGTGCACGTGCAGCTGGAAACCGAGGGCGTCCAGGCGGATGGCGGCCTCGCGTAGCAGCGCGGGGTCGACGAAGCTCTTGCCGGAGTTCGGCGTCGGGCAGCCGCACGCGTCCAGGTACGGCTCCAGCATCCCGGCGGTGAAGTTCTCGGCCACCCCGTCCTGCATGATCTTGACCGACGTCGCCGCGAACCCGCCCGCAGCCGCGCGCTCGCGCCGGGCCACCAGATCCTCGATCTGCTCCAGCCCGCGATCGCGGTCCCACCACAGGGCGCCGACGACGCGGGCCTTGAGCTCACCCGAGGCGATGAGCCGCAGGTACGGCCCCAGGGTGTCGGGGACCGAGGTGCTGGCGCCGATGATCGCGTCCTGCCAGCCGGTGACGCCCCAGGCGAACAGCCGGCGCTGGGCCAGCCGCAGCGCCTCGTCCATCTCATCGGCCCCGGGCTCGGGCAGCAGCCGGGCGACCAGGGCCATCGCACCCTCCTGCAGGGTGCCGTTGGCGTGACCGTCGGGGTTGCGCTCGATGCGGCCGTCGACCGGGTCGGGCGTGGTGTCGTCGATCCCGGCGAGCTCCAGGGCGCGGGTGCTCACCCAGGCGGTGTGCCCGTCCCGGGTCGCGAAGTAGGCGGGACGCCCGCCGACGACGGCGTCCAGGTCAGCGGCCTGCGCGATGCCGCCCGGGAAGGCGTCCATCGACCAACCGCTGCCCGTGACCCAGGCCGCATCGCTCGACGCGGCGTAGGCGGCGATGGCGGTCAGGAACTCGTCCTTCGTCGAGAAGGCCGACAAGCCGCACGTGAGCATCTCCAGCCCGGCGTGCACCGGATGCGCGTGGCAGTCCTGGAACCCGGGCAGCACCAGGCCGCCCGCGGCGTCGACGTGAACCGCCGACGGGTCGTCGACACCGATAGCCGCGACCTTGCCGTCGGCCAGCAGCAGCGGGGCGTCGACGATCCCGGCGGGGGTGAACAGCCTGCCGCCGGTGATGACGGTGCGGTGCGCGCTCACGGGGTGCAGCCCTTCGGCTCGGGGATGGTGCGGGGCACGGTAGCCGGGCCGTGTGTCGGGGCGGTTGCGGGGGCGCGGTCGCGTGCGACAGGTAGGCGGAAGAGCAGCGGAAGGGCAACGGGGCTGATGTGCGCGGCGTTGCGCGCGGGCCCGGGACCTGTCCCGGGCCTGTGGGTGCAGCCCCGACCGCGTCGGTGGGACCACCTAAGGTGGGGGCCGTGTCGGCGGTGCAGGGGTCCTCAGGTCAGATCGCCGATGAGCCACCCGCCTGGTTCGACGGGCTCGATGAGCCGCCCGCCTGGCTGGACGAGGCCGAACCGCCTGCGTGGTCCGACGGCGCCCCATCCGACGGTGCGGAGTACGACCGTGCCGAGCGCGGGGCCGTCGAACCGCCGTCGCGGGCCGATGGGTCGCCCGCGCGCCCTGGCGCACCCCGCGCCGCCGCCCGCTCCGTCGCCCAGGCCGCCCCCGCCCCCTCGCGCGGCACCCCCGAGCAGGTGCTGCACGAGGTCTGGGGCTACCCGGCGTTCCGTGGCGCCCAGGCGGAGATCGTCGACACCGTCGTCGCGGGCGGGGACGCCCTCGTGCTCATGCCCACCGGCGGCGGCAAGTCGCTGTGCTACCAGGTCCCGGCGCTCGTACGCGAGGGCACCGGCGTGGTCGTCTCACCGCTCATCGCGCTCATGGCCGACCAGGTGGATGCGCTGTCGGCGCTCGGGGTGCGGGCCGGGTTCCTCAACTCCAGCCAGGACGGACGCGAGCGGGCGGCCGTCGAGTCGGCGTTCCTGGCCGGGGAGCTCGATCTGCTCTACCTGGCGCCCGAACGGCTCGCGGTGCCCTCCACGCTGGACCTGCTGGACCGCGGGCACGTCGCGGTGTTCGCGATCGACGAGGCGCACTGCGTCGCCCAGTGGGGGCACGACTTCCGGCCGGACTACCTGCGGCTGTCGCTGCTGCACGAACGCTGGCCCGACGTGCCGCGGGTGGCGCTCACCGCGACAGCGACCGACGCCACCCGGGTCGAGATCGCCCAGCGGCTCGAGCTCACGCAGGCCCGGCACTTCGTGGCCGACTTCGACCGGCCGAACATCACCTACCGCATCGTCCCGAAGGACAACCCCAAGGCCCAGCTCCTGGAGCTGCTGCGCGCCGAGCACGCCGGTGACGCAGGCATCGTCTACTGCCTCACCAGGGCGTCCGTCGAGCAGACCGCCGCCTGGTTGGTCCAGCAGGGCGTCCCCGCGCTGCCGTACCACGCGGGCCTCGACCGGCGGGTGAGGGCCGCGAACCAGTCGCGGTTCCTGCGCGAGGACGGGCTCGTCATGGTCGCGACCATCGCGTTCGGGATGGGCATCGACAAACCCGACGTCCGGTTCGTCGCGCACCTCGACCTGCCCAAGTCCGTCGAGGGCTACTACCAGGAGACCGGACGTGCCGGCCGCGACGGGCTGCCGTCCACCGCCTGGCTGGCCTACGGGCTGGCCGATGTGGTGCAGCAGCGCCGGCTCATCGAAGGCTCCGAGGGCGACGCCGCGCACAAGCGGCGGCTGGCCGCGCATCTGGACGCCATGCTCGCGCTGTGCGAGACGGTCGACTGCCGCCGCGTCCAGCTGCTCGCCTACTTCGGCCAGACCAGCACGCCGTGCGGCAACTGCGACACCTGCCTGGCCCCGCCGCAGTCCTGGGACGGCACGGTGCCCGCCCAGAAGCTGCTGTCCACCATCGTGCGGCTCGACCAGCGCGGGCAGCGGTACGGCGTCGGGCACGTCGTCGACATCGTGCGCGGCAAACGCACGCCGCGGGTCACCCAGCTCGGGCACGACGGACTGTCCACCTTCGGCATCGGCGAGGACCTGGCCGACGGGGAGTGGCGCACCGTGGTGCGCCAGCTGCTCGCCGCCCGGCTGCTCGATGTGGACTCCGACGGGTACGGCACGCTGCGGCTCACCGAGGGCTCGGCCGCGGTGCTTCGCGGCGAGCGTGAGGTGCGGCTGCGCCGCGAGGCGCCCCGAACGACGAAGGCCGCGCGCGCCCCGCGGGCCGCGACCGCCGCAGCGGACCTGGCCGACGGGGACGTCGGCACCTTCGACCGGCTGCGGGCGTGGCGGGCCGGGGTCGCGCGGGAGCAGGGCGTCCCCGCCTACGTCGTGTTCCACGATGCGACGCTGCGTGAGGTCGCGACCCGGCGGCCCACCAGCCTCGACCAGCTGGCCGGGATCAGCGGGGTCGGCGCCACCAAGCTCGAGCGCTACGGCGCCGGGCTGCTCGCGGCGCTCGCCGTCGGCGACTGACGACCCGTCGGCCCTGACGCGGGGTCGGCCGCCCGCCGATCACCGGCCCGCTGGTCGCCGGGCCGCTCATCGTCCGGCCGCTCGTCGCCGGGCACCTCATCGTCCGGCCGCCCATCACCAGGCACCTCACCATCGGGCTCATCACCATCAGGCCCCGGCTCACCGGGCGGCCGGACCCCCGGCTGCCGGGTCGGGATGCCGCCGGTGAAGAACAGGGCGAGCACCGCGATCAGGCTCAGCACACCGAGCGCCGCATGCAGCCCCGCGATCCGCGAGGTCCGGTTCTGCGCGAGGATCGCCGACTGCAGCTGCGGGTCGGCGCCGGCCTTGACCAGCCCGGCCGTGAGATCGGCATCGGACAGGAACGGTGCACCGTCCGACAACGACACGTTGGCCTGCGCCTTCACCGACTCAGGCACGTCCTGGTTCTGCGTGATGCCGGTGAGGAACGAGCTGGTGAGCGCCGCGATGAGGATCGACCCCGCCACCGCCGTCCCCAACGACGAACCGAGGTTCGTCGCCGTGTTCTGCAGCCCGCCGACATCACCGCTCAACGACTCGTCCACCGAGGAGACCACCAGCGCACCGAGCTGGGACGCCAGGGTCCCGATCCCCAGCCCCATGAAGACCATCGGCAGGGCCACGACCGCGGCGGCCGCATCGATGCTGATCCCCGAACGCAGCAGCAGGATCCCGATGAGCATGAGCGCGATCCCGAGGCGCACCGCCAGACGCGGCGACAGGTGCGGCCACAGCCGGGGGATGCCCAGCGCGGCGACCAGCAGCGACAACGACAGCGGCAGCACGCGCAG
>JAKLPK010000117.1 GCA_022013895.1 Cellulomonas sp.
GCGGGGGCAGGCCGTGCTGCACGACGAGCGCACCCGCATCGCGCGGGACCTGCACGACATGGCGATCCAGCAGCTGTTCGCGGCGGGGATGGCGATCGAGGGCGCCCGGCACGGCGCCGAACCGGTGCCACCGACCCTGGACGTGGCGCTCGAGTCGGCCGTCGGCCATGTGGATGCCGGGATCCGGCAGATCCGGGTGATCGTGCGCACCCTCGACGACCCCGGGGTGACCGCACCGCTCGTCGACCGGGTGGTGGCCGAGGCCGAGCTGGCCCGCAGCTCGCTCGGCTTCGCGCCGGCGCTGACCATGAGCGTCGACGGTGTGCCCGTCGAGTCCGACCCCGCGCTCGGGCTGCGGATCGATGACCTGGTCGCGCCCGGCCGGGCGAACAACGTCGTCGCCGTGGTGCGGGAAGGGCTGTCGAACGTGGCCCGACACGCACGGTCGGGATCGGTCGCGGTACGCCTCCTGGTGGCGTCGGGGGAGCACGGCTCGATCACGGTCGAGGTGGAGGACGACGGCGTCGGTATGCCTCCGGCGCGCACCCGGGCGTCGGGCACCAAGAACCTCGCGCGCCGGGCGGAGGAGTCCGGCGGAACGTTCTCGCTGGTGCGGGCCCCTTCGGGCCACGGTGCGCTGCTGCGCTGGACCGCGGCGCTCGACTGAGGGGCGGGGCGGGCGATCTGGACCGCCCGCCGGGAACCCTGACCCCGCAACCGCGTGCCGCGACCTCGTGGCGACCGATAGGGAGGGCCAGAGAACCATTCGCCTCGAGCAGGGATCTCGCCATGAGCCAGTCCGCGTCATCGTCGACGGCGGCACCGCTGCCCCGTGCACGTCTCCTGAGCCGGGCTTCGGTTCGCGCGAAGATCCTTGCGCTGGTCGGGGTCTTCGCCGTGCTCGCCTCCGGGATGGGAGTCTTCGCCGTCCTGCAGATGCAGGCGATCGCGAGCTCCACCCAGGCGGCCGAGCTGCAGGCGGAGGTCGGCACCGCCCTGGAGCTGCTGAAGTCCGACCTCACGACGATCCGCGTCGGCATGCTGAAGATCGCGGCTGTCGGCCCGTCGGACAAGCAGACGCAGTACGACGCGCTCCAGGTGGCCTACAGCGACATGGACACGGCGGTCGCCGCCTACACCGCGATCTACACCACGGTGAACGGCAGCCCGCCGGCGAACATCGACGCCTTCACGACCTCGTACACGGACTATCGGGCGATCGTCGACCAGCAGCTGGTGCCGGCCGCCATGGTCGACGACCACGCGACGGTGGCGACCGTCGTCAGCGGGGATCTTCCCACCCTCGCGACAGCGATGCTCGGAGACATCCAGGCCATCGAGGATGACATCTCGGAGCGGACCGTGGCCCTCGCCGCCTCCGCAGCCGTGAGCGCCCGGAGCGCCATGATCACCACCATCGGGATCCTGGTCGCTGTCGTGGTGATCGGTCTGGCCCTCGGAACCGTGATCGCGAACGGCATCCGGCGTGGCGTCGTCCAGGTGAAGGACTCGATCGACGCCATGGCCCGGGGTGACCTCACGGTGCATCCGCAGGTCCGGTCGCAGGACGAGATCGGTCAGATGGCCGCTGCTCTTGTGGTGGCGCAGGACGAGCTGCGCGCGGTGATCGCCGGCGTCGTCGAGAGCGCAGGTGCGGTGGCGGCAGCCTCCGAGGAGCTGTCTGCGGCCAACTCCCAGGTGGCAGCCAGCTCCGAGGAGACCAGTGTGCAGGCCGGTGTGGTCGCCGCGGCCGCCGAGCAGGTCAGCCGGAACGTCCAGACCGTCTCGGCCGGCGCCGAGCAGATGACCGCCTCGATCCGCGAGATCGCCCAGAACGCGAGCGAGGCCGCCAGGGTCGCCCGGCAGGCCACGACGGTGGCCGAGACGACCAACGAGACCGTGACCAAGCTGGGGGTGTCCTCGGCGGAGATCGGCGATGTCGTCCGGGTGATCACCGCGATCGCCGCCCAGACCAACCTGTTGGCGCTCAACGCGACCATCGAGGCTGCCCGGGCCGGGTCCGCGGGCAAGGGTTTCGCCGTGGTCGCCGGTGAGGTGAAGGACCTCGCCCAGGAGACCGCGCGGGCCACCGAGGACATCGCCCGGCGGGTCCAGGCCATCCAGGTCGACACCGGTGGTGCCGTGCAGGCGATCGGTGAGATCGGCACGATCATCGCCACGATCAACGACTACCAGCTGACGATCGCCTCGGCCGTCGAGGAGCAGACGGCGACGACCAACGAGATGTCCCGGTCGGTGGCCGAGGCCGCCACCGGATCGTCCGAGATCGCGGAGAACATCACCGGGGTGGCGAGCGGTGCCTCCAACGCCAGCGAGGTGCTGGTCGACATGGGCACCTCGGTCGGAGATCTGGCCCGGATGGCGGCCGACCTGCGCTCCAAGGTGGCGGCCTTCACGTACTGAGCCGAGCCCCGCGGACCGGTGCCGGGTCGGGCCGGTCCGCGGGCCGTGTCAGGATTCGGCGGTGAGCAGCAGCGCGACATCGAACGGCCCGGTCGGACCGGATGCCTCCGCCACCCCCGCGGCACCCACCCCAGCGACCCCCGCCGAGGCGACATCCCCCGCGACGGTGGGCGAGACCCCGGCCGCGCGGCAGGGCACCGGGCTCACGTTGGCGTTCGGGGCGCTGGGCGTGGTCTTCGGGGACATCGGGACCAGCCCGCTGTACTCGATGCAGACGGTCTTCAGCATCGACCACAACGCCGTCGAGCCCACCGCCGTCGATGTGCTCGGCGTGATCTCGATGGTGTTCTGGGCCATCACGATCGTCGTGTCGATCAAGTACGTGGCGCTCATCATGCGGGCGGACAACGACGGTGAGGGCGGCATCCTGGCGTTGGTCGCGCTGCTGCGCGACAAGCTCACCGACCGGCGCCCGCTGGCCGCGGTCACCGTGCTCGGCATGCTCGGGGCGGCCCTGTTCTACGGCGACAGCCTCATCACCCCGGCGATCTCGGTGATGTCCTCGATCGAGGGCGTCGTCGTGGTCGACCCCGCCTTCGAGAACCTCGTGCTGCCGCTGTCCGTGGTGGTGCTCACCGCGCTGTTCGCCATCCAGCGGTGGGGCACCGAGCTGGTCGGCAAGGCGTTCGGGCCGGTCATGGGCCTGTGGTTCGTCGTGCTGGCCGTGCTCGGCGTCCCGCACATCGTGGCGAACCCGACCATCCTGCGCGCGCTGTCGCCGACGTACGCGATCGCGTTCGTCGTCGAGCACCCGTTCATCGCGTTCATCGCGATGGGCGCCGTCGTGCTGACGATCACCGGTGCCGAGGCGCTCTACGCCGATATGGGGCACTTCGGGGTGGCGCCGATCCGCAAGGCGTGGTTCTTCGCGGTGTTCCCGGCGCTCACCCTCAACTACTTCGGGCAGGGGGCGATGATCCTCGACGACCCCGGGACGATCGACAACCCCTTCTTCAACCTGGCGCCCAGCTGGGCGATCCTGCCGCTCGTGGTGCTCGCCACGGCGGCGACCGTGATCGCCTCGCAGGCCGTTATCTCCGGGGCGTACTCGGTCTCCCGGCAGGCCGTGCGACTCGGTCTGTTCCCGCGGCTGGCCGTCCGGCACACCTCACGGCACGAGGGCGGGCAGATCTACCTGCCGGTGGTCAACTGGATCCTGTTCCTCGGGGTGCTGCTCCTCATCGCCGCGTTCCGCAGCTCGGCCCGGCTGGCGAGCGCTTACGGGCTGGCGGTCACCGGGACGCTGCTGCTCACCAGCCTGCTCTTCCTCTTCCTGGCCCAGCGGGTGTGGCACTGGGCGACCTGGAAGCTGGTGACGTACGCCGTCGTCGTCGGCGGTCTGGAGGTGACGTTCTTCGCTGCGAACCTCACCAAGATCGTCAGCGGCGGTTGGCTGCCGCTGGCCATCGCCGCCGTGGTCGTCACCCTCATGTCGACGTGGCGCAAGGGGGCCGACGCGCTGTTCGCCCGGCGCAGCGAGCTGGAGGGGCCGCTCGACGACTTCGTCACGATGATCCACGAGCAGCACATCCCCCGGGTGCCCGGGCTGGCCGTGTTCCCCCACCACAACAAGGCGACGGCGCCGCTGGCGCTGCGCTCGCACGTCGCCTTCAACCACGTTCTGCACGAGCACGTCGTGATCATCCAGATCATCAACGAGAACGTGCCGCACATCCGCCACGTGGACCGGGTCATCGTCGACGACCTCGGCTACGCCGATGACGGCATCGTCCACGTCTGCGTCCGCGTCGGGTTCAACGACAGCCAGGACATCCCCAAGGGCCTGGCGCTGGCCATCGGGCAGAGCACCGAGCTCGACATGGACCCCGACACCGCGCACTACTTCCTGTCGGTGCTCACCGTGCGGTCCTCCGGTGCGCCCCGGAGGCGGGCCTGGCGCTCGCGGCTGTTCGTCTGGATGGCACGCAACGCCGCCAGCCGCGTCGAGGTGTTCCACCTGCCGCCGGAGCGGACCATGGTGATGGGGGCGAACCTGGAGCTGTAGGGGGCTGTCGGCCCCCTGCCCCGCACCGCCGGCGTGAAGCGCTTAGGCTTCGCGCGACGAGGGGAGCGAGGGTGGCGAAGCGGCCGACGGTCTACGACGTCGCCCAGGCAGCCGGGGTCTCGATCGCCACCGTCTCGTTCGCCTTCCGGCAGCCGGAGCGGGTCCGCGCGGGCACGCGCGAGGCGGTGCTGCGTGCCGCGCGCGAGCTGGACTACATGCCCAGCGCGAGCGCGCGCGGCCTCGCGAGAGGGCGCACGGGCGCGCTGGGTCTGTTCTCCTACGTCCTCTTGCTGGAGGAACCCGCGGACGAACCCGTCGGTGAGGAGGACTTCCGCACGTACCCGCTGTACGTCGACGAGGTCCAGCGCGGGTTCGAGCTCGAGTGCGCGCGCCGCGGGCAGGCGCTGCTGATCGGCAGCGACCCGCGCGGCGAGGGCGAGGGGGTCATGGACATCGTCGGCCGGGTCGACGGCCTGGCCGTGTTCCCGGGGGCGCGGCCGGCCGAGCTGCTCGTACCGCTCGCCCGGCTCCTGCCGGTGGTTGCGTTCGCGACGGCCGCCGATGACGGGGTGCTGCACCACGTGCGGGTCGACAACCGTGCGGGCACCCGGGCGCTCGTCACGCACCTCGCGCGGACCCATGGGATCGGCGACATCGGGTTCGTCGGCGAGACGCGGATGAGCGAGGTCGCCGAGCGGTTCGACGGGCTCCGCCTCGCGATGGCGGACCTCGGGCTGCGGCCGCCGGACGGCGTGCTCGACCCGACGCCGGTGGGATCTGCGGAGCCGTTCCCCGAGGTCAAGCGGTTGCACGCGGGTGGCGCGCTGCCCAGGGCGCTGGTGTGTGCGAGCGACCAGCTCGCGCTGGAGCTCATGGACGTGCTCGACGCGCTGGGGGTCGCGGTGCCGGGCGACGTGGCGGTCACCGGCTTCGACGGCGTGGTCGCCGGCCGTCTCCACCGGCCGACCCTCACCACGGTCCGCCAGCCGATGGAGGCGATGGGTCGGCTCGCGGTGGAGATCCTCGTCGCGGCGCTGGAGGACCCTGCGGCGGCGCCGCAGCGCCACCGATTGCCCGTCAGGCCGCTGTTCCGCGAGTCCTGCGGCTGCGGCCGGTCCTGAGGACCGGAGCGCGGTCCGGTCGGCGGCTCGCGTTGCGAGCACTGCGACCCGCGCCTACGGTTCCGAGGTCCGGCTCTATGCGCATAGATGCGCCCGAGACACGGCCCTCGACGAGGAGCAGCCATGACCAGACACCTCCAACAACGCGTTGCCGTCACCGCGGTGGTCGCCCTTGCGACGGGAGGCCTGGTCGCCATCGCGGGGCCGGCGGCGTCCGAGGACCGCCACGGCCACGGCCCGCAGGACGATCGCACCGTGATGA
>JAKLPK010000014.1 GCA_022013895.1 Cellulomonas sp.
ACCCGCTCGGCCGCCACCGTCTCGGTGCGTGCCAGCACCGCCCGGTCCGCGACGAGCGCCAGTGCGGCCAGCACGACCACCGTGACGATGACGCCGACACCCTTGCGCATGCTGCCCTCCGGCCGTCGACGTGCGGTCGGTCCCACGGTACGCGGCGAGGTGGGCGTCCCGCGTGGCCACGTCCGGCGGCGACGGGGCCTGCGGGAACGGGCCTGCGGCGGCGGGCCTGCGGGAACGGGCCGACGGGAACCATCCGGCGGATCGAGACTGATCAGCGCACGAGCACCGCGGCGAGGTCCGACAGCAGCGCGTCGATCTGCTCGTCGGTGACCACGAGCGGCGGGTACAGCCGGATCACGCCGCGGCCGTCGTGGGCGCCGACCAGGTGCCCGACGGCCCGCAGATCGGTCTGCAGCTGGGCGGCGCTGGTCCCGTCGGCGACGTCCACCGCGCACAGCAGCCCGCGGCCACGCACCCGGTGCAGCCGTCCGGTGCGCGCCGCGACCTGCTCGAGCCCGGCACGCAGTCGCTCACCCGCCCGTGCCGAGCGCTCCACCAGGGCGTCGCGGGTCATCACGTCGAGCACCGTGGCCAGCACGTGGGCACCCAGCACATCGTTCTGGTGCGACTGGGCGTGCCGGAACCCGACGGCCACCGCCCGCTCGGCCACCTGCGCGGTGACCGCGAGAGCCGCGACCGGGAAGCCGTTGCCGCAGCCCTTGCCGACGGCCACCAGGTCCGGGGTGATCTCGTCGTGCTCGAACCCGAACCACCGGCCGGTGCGGCCGAACCCGGTCGTCACCTCGTCGACGACGACGAGCCCGCCGGCCTGCCGCACCTGCGCGACCAGGGTGCGCAGCCGGGGACCGTCGGGCAGCTGCACCAGCCCGGAGGCGTTGCCCGGTTCCAGCACGATCGCCGCGACCCCGGCCAGGTGCTCCCGACGCTCGTCCGGGCCCAGGGCGTCCAGCTCGTCGGTCGTCGTCCACCGGCCCCACGCCGGCACGCCCGCGCCACCCGAGGCCGACAGGTAGTGACCGGTCTGCCGGATGAACCCGTCCCGTCCGGTGACCGCCGCCGCGGTGCGCACCGCTAGGTCGACGGCCTCGCTGCCGGAGGTCAGCAGCAGCGCCCGGCCGTTGGGCATCCCCAGCACCTCGCACAGCCCCCGCAACGCCCGGTCGACGACCGGGGAGCTGTACCGGTAGCCGACGTGGCCGACCGTGCTCAACGACTGCTGCACCGCTGCGGCGACCTCGGGGTGGCTGTGCCCGAGCGGCAGGCACCAGACCCCGGCCTCCCAGTCGAGCAACGTCCGCCCGTCAGCCGTGGTGAGCGTGCAGCCGTGCGCGTGCACCACGTCCGGCAGGTCGACGGGGATCCCGATGAGGTCGAGCACAGCGCCCATCGGACCAGCATCGGGACCGCCCGGACCGGGGCCCGGGACCTTGGTCCGGGCCGGCGGGCCGAGCCGGACAGCGCGAGCCGGACACCGAGGTCCGGACAGCGCGGGCCGGACAGCGCGGGCCGGTGGGGCGTGACGCCGCACCGGCCCGCGCAGCGCGGACGGAGAGGCCGCGGCGGGGGTCCGCGCCCGCCCCGTCCGCTGCCTCAGCGCACGCCCTTGACCCGGTAGATCGCGAACGAGCCGAACAGGGCGACGACGGCGCCCACCAGGTAGAGCAGCGAGTAGCCGTTCATCGAGATCGCCGCGCCGATGGCGATGATCCCGGGGGCGATGGCCGGTGCGATGGACTGCGGCAGGCCGTTCGTGATGGCCAGCACCCCGAGGTCCTTGGCGGTGTTCTCCTTGTGCGGCAGCACCTCGGTGGCCAGCGCGAGGTCGACGGCGAAGTAGCCGCCACCACCGAGCCCGAGGATGGCGTTGGCCGCGATGACCACACCGGTGCTGGGCGCGAACGCCACCATCACCAGGCCAAGGGCGATGAGGGCCGCACCGATCGCGATGAACACCCGACGACGACGGAACCGGTCGGACAGCAGCCCGAACACGAAGCTCGACAAGACCGTCATGACGCACGAGGCCAGCGTGGTGAGCACGATCAGACCGGTGACCTCCGACTCGTCGAGGCCGAACCGGTCGATGAGCAGGTACACGTTGTAGGTGGCGATGCCGCTGTAGCCGAACATGATCGCGAACCGGCTGATCCACACCCAGCCGAAGTCAGGGGCCTCGCGCGGGTTGAACACGAACGACATCGCGAACTCCCGGATGTCGAACGGTGGCACCTCGGCCTTGGGCAGCCGCCGGTCCCGCAGGTTCGCGACGAAGAAGACGGCGAAGACCAGCATGAGCAGGCCGGGGACGACGAACCGCGGGATGTCGGCCGTGAAGGTGTTCACCACGATCGACCCGATGAGCAGGGCGAGCGGCAGCCCGAGACCCACGATGCCGGAGACGAACCCGCGGCGTTCGGTCGGCACCTGGTCGGCGACCGTGGCGTTGGCCGCCGCCTGCGCCGAGTTGATGAAGATCTCGACGAGGCACCAGCCGAGGATGAGCATCGCCATCGAGCTCGCGGTGGCCATGAGCAGCAGGCTCAGCACACCCCCGATCGCGCCGCCGAGGATCCACGGCCGGCGCATGCCGAACCGTGAGCTGGTCCGGTCGGAGAGCCGGCCGGCGAGCGGGTTGCAGACGATCGCGAAGACGGCGCCGATCGCGGTGATCAGGCCGAAGGCGCTGGCCATCCGGTCGGGCCCGACGAGGGCCTGGACCTTGAGGGCCATGGTGAGCATGACCGGGGTCAGGATCGCCATGTAGGACCCGAAGTTGAGCAGTGCGAGACCAGGGGCGTAGGCCCTGCCCTCGACCTGGGCGACGCTGCCGGACGGCATGGTGGCCGTCGCGGCGGGCGCGGGTGTCGATGTCATGTCAGGACTCCTTTGTCGTGGCGGGGTGGTGTCAGTCGGTGGGCGTGGCGAGGTCGTGGGCGAGGCGGACGGTCCGTGCGGCCAGGTCGCTGATCCGCACCTCGCCGAACCCGAACAGGCCGCAGCGGTAGCGGTCGGAGAGCGGGTCGACCAGGTGGGCGGGGAGCTGGGAGAGCCCGACGTACGCCCCCGCCCATGCCCCCGCGGTGGCACCGATCGAGTCGGTGTCGAGCCCGGCCTGGACGGCCAGGGCGATCGTCGCGACGGGGTCGCCGCCGCCCCAGAGGATCGCGGCGGTGAGCGCTCCTGCGTTGTTGAGGGTGTGGACCCAGCCCATCCGGCCGTGCCGCGCGGTGAGCCGGTCGAGGCTCTGGTCCCAGGTCAGGCCGCTGCGGTGGTCGTCGAGCACGGTGGTGACCTCGGCCGCGAGCCGGCTCGCGGGTGGGATGTGACGCAGGGACTCGACGATGCTCGCCTCGGGGCTGGTGGCGGTGAAGGCGGTCGAGACCAGGGCCGCGGCCCACATCTCGCCGTAGATGCCGTTCGCACGGTGGCTGAGGAGCGCATCGGGCAGCGTGGCGAGTGCGGCAGCCCGCGGTCTACCCGGGTAGATGAAGCCGAACAGATCAGCCCTGATGAGTGCGCCGATCCACTCCCGGAACGGGTTGTGGTACTCGCCGGCCTCCTCCAGCGGGACCTCACGCACCAGGTTCTGGTAGGTGTTCCGCTCCGCGGTGAACACCTGGTAGACCGGCAGCCGGGTGAGCCACTCCACGGCGACGTCACGCGTCGTGTAGCGCGGCCCGTAGGTCTCCACGAGGTGCAGGGCCAGGACCGTGTAGTCGATGTCGTCGTCGCGTACCGCGCCCTCGATCCGGCCCTCGGTCACCCCCTCGTAGCCCCACATGCCGAGCGCACCCCGGTCGGCCCCGTCGGGGAACGGCACGTACCCCTGGAGCGGGTAGGCGTCCTGCGCCGTCAGGTACTCCCGGATCGAGTCGCGGGTGGGTCCGATCTCGAAGGGCTTACCCATCATGTTGCCGGCGATCCGGGCGACCCAGGCGCCGCCGATCCGGTCCGCCAGGTCCCGGCAGGCGACCGTCGGGCCGTCGGTCGGCAGTGCGGCGACGATCTCGGCGACGTCCGAGGACTCGAAGTGCGGCCAGGTCGCCGGCGCCGGGCGTTCCAGGATCTCCTCGTAGATCCGGCCGAGCTCGTCCGTGTCACCGGGGGCCAGTGCCGCGGCGCGGGCCCGCAGGTCCTCGACCAGACGCCCGGTCTGGGCCGCCTGGTCGAGCTCACCGAGCACCAGACCCCACGGCTCCTGGGTCATGCCGAGCTCGCGCTCCAGATCAGAGATGTACTCCATCGTGTCTCTCCTCTTGTTGGTCCCCGGCCTTGTCACCCTGCGGGCGCGCACCCGCAGGAACGTCCGACCGTGAGCTGCGCCTGCATGGTCACGGCACCGGGCGAGCCTTCGGCGGGCGTCACGATGCCTGCGATGGCTGCCACGGCGAGCTCCCGGAAGGGCTGGCGCATCGTGGTGAGCGGCGGGTTGCCGAACTCGCTCTGGCGGGTCCCGTCGATGCTCGTCACGGCCAGCGCGTCCGGGACCGTCGTCCCGGCCGTCCCCGCAGCCGAGACCAGCCCACGGGCCTGCTCGTCCGCACCGACGAACGCGGCGGTCACCCCGGCGTCGAGCCTGGCCAGCTCCGCGAAGGCCGCCGCCCCGCCGTCGAGCGAGAAGGGCGCGTGCAGCACCAACGACTCGTCGACGGCGATGCCCGCCTCGTCGAGCGCATCGTGCCAACCCCGCGAACGTGCCTGCGAGACGGTGAGCCCCGCCGGACCCGTGACGCACGCGATGCGGGTGTGGCCGTGGCCGATGAGGTGAGCCGTGGCCTGTCGTGCCGCGTCGCGGTGGTCGATCCCGACGCACATCGCCTCGACGCTCTCGAGCGGACGGTCGAGCACCACCACCGGCAGCCCCGCATCGACGAGCGTCTGCGCCGACGCCTCGCGGGTGACCCCGATGTAGATGACGCCGTCGACGCGCTGCCGCACGAAGCTGTCGACGTACGCCTCCTCGCGGGCGCGGTTCTCGTTGGAGTTGCCGACGAACAGCAGCAGCCCCGCCTCCATCGCCGCGTCCTCCACCGCGAGCGCGAGCTCGGCGAAGAAGGCGTTCGAGATGTCCGGCACGATCATCCCGACCGTGTTCGTGCGGGTCGAGGTGAGGGATCGTGCGATGGCGTTGGGCTGGTAGCTCAGCTCGCGCATCGCCTCGAGCACCCGACGACGCCGCTCGGGCGAGACGTTGCGAGGGCCGTCGTTGATGACGTAGCTGACCACCGCCACCGACGTCCCGGCGAGCCGCGCGACATCGGTCCGGGTCGCCTGACGGTTCCGCTTCTCGGTCATGAGGCGCACACCTGCGATTCGCGCAGCAGCGCCAGGAAGTCCGGGTAGGACTCGGCGGCCCCGACGGCGGTGACCGTCGCCGACGCGCACCGGACCGCCTGCCGGGTGGCGTCGACGAGCGTGTCGCCACCGGCCAGCCGAGCGGCGAGGACCCCGACCAGGGCGTCACCCGCACCCGTGGTGTCGCGGACCACCGGCGCCGCGACGGCCGGGATGTGGGTGAGCGCACCGTCCCGGATCACGACGGCGCCTTCACCACCGAGGGTCACGACGAGTGAGCGCGCGATGCCCGACAACGCACCGACGTGCCGGCGCAGATCTGCCACGGAGGAGACCTCGATCTGGGCCACTGCGGCGAGCTCGCCCTCGTTGACCACCAGCGGGTCGGCCAGCGCCAGCAGGGGACCGACGTCGGCGACAGGTGCGAGGTTGACGATCACCCGGCTGCCACGGGCCACCCCGGCCGCGATGGCCGCTGCCGTGGCCGCCACCGGGAGCTCCCCTTGGACGACGAGGGCGTCGACGTCACGCAGGAGGTCGCCCACGACGGCCCCGTCCGCGGCGTCGAGCAGTCCGTTGGCCCCTGGGACCACGGCGATCCGGTTCTCGCCGTCCGCCGAGACGATGACCACGGCCAGCCCGGTCTGGTCGTCCTTGAGGCGGATACCGGCGGTCTCGACCCCGGCGTCGCCGAGTCGTCGCACGAGCTCTCGGCCCTCGGGGTCGTCGCCCACCGCGCCGACGAATGCGACCGGTGCCCCCGCCCTGGCGGCGGCCACCGCCTGGTTCGCGCCCTTGCCACCCAGGCCGCGACGCCCGGCCGACGCCAGGACCGTCTCCCCGTCGGCCGGGACGGTGTCGACCATGACGGTGACGTCGGAGTTGATCGACCCGAACACCACGACGCGAGAGCGAACGGGCTCGTCGTCGACAGGCATCTTCACATCCTCGTGGCTTGGCGTGGAGACGTTTCTACCCGCGTAGATTCGGGGTTGTCAAGGAGGTGGTGCGCCGACGAGCACTGGAACCAGCCCGACGATCCGGCCGTTGAGGGCGATGTCGCGACGGCGATCATCCACAACCTCCGGGTCGCCAGACCCACCAGCCCGTCCGCATCAGGAGGCGCTCCTCGTGCGGGTGGTCACCCAGCCACCAGCGTGATGGTCAGTGTCGAGGTGTAGCCGCCCTCGGCCGTGCTGCTCGGGACGGCGAGGTCGAGGGTTGCGCCGAGGGTCGTCGTGCCCCGACCGCTGGACGTCGTCCGCCCCATCAGCCGGCCCACGCTGAGGCCGGTGCCGGCGGCGTTGTTCAGGAAGGACGGGACCGCGGGGCCCGCCTGGGCGAAAAGGGGCCCGCCGGCCTCGGGGACGATCTGAGGGAGCGCAGGAGTCCAGCCCAGGTACTTGGCATCGATGGTCGCCGTCCCGTTGGTGAACGCCTGGGCCTGGGCATTGACCTGCCATCCGGTGAGCAGGTCGTCGGGGCGGGTGTCGACCACGGTGATCGTCGGCACGGCCGCGCTGGCCGTCACGCGGGTGTTGGTGGGGTCACGTCGCCCTGTCAGCACGACGCCGACGCCGGTCGGGACGGACAGGACGAGGCCGGCGGTCGTCGGTGTCGCGGACGGCACGCCGAGCGTCATTCGAACCTCTCCGGCGCCGGAGTCGCCCTGACCGGACAGGCACGGTCCCGCACCGGCCAGGTCGCACGCCTCCGGCATCGGGGCGATGTCGGCCAGGTGGTTGGCGGTGAGGTCGCCGGCCACGAAGGTCGGGTTGTTGCACGTCGTCACGTCGCGGTGCTCCAGGTCGACGCCAGGGTCGGCGGTCTTGAGCTTGGCCAGCTGGTCGAACCCGGCCTGGACGAGGTTCAGCGGGAGCGGCGCGTAGCCGTAGGGACCGGCCTGCTGCTGGCCCTCACACAAGCCGTGGCTGACGAAGTCGACCAGCGTCTGCCGCTTGGCCGTCGTCAGCCGTCGGTCGTCGGCGCCGATCGGCAGAATCAGGTACGAGTAGGAGGACAGCGGGTACGCGCGCGGGTCAGGGTTGGTGTAGACGTCGTCGAGGATCGCCGTCAGGTATCCGGGCGACGTGGCGTCCTCATCGATCCTCGCCGTGGTCAGTGCGACCGCGACGCTGTACTGGGTCGGCGCAACGAAGTTGCCGGAGGCGTTGAGCACCTTGAGGACCGGGGTGTCCGCGTTCAGGGCGTAGGAGTATTCGAGGTAGCCGATGGTTCCGTTGCCGGACCGTGCGGCGATGGTGTCTGCCACCGAGTCCGAACCGTTCTCGCCGATGAACGTGGTGGCGCCCTCAGGGGGGTCGAAGTTCGAGGTCGACCCGCCATCGGCGCGCACGGTCCGCCAGATCGCCGGGTACTGCGTGTCCAACCAGGCGGTGAACTGGGCCGTGGTCCCCGAACCGTCCGAGCGGTAGACGGGCTTGATCGTCAGATCGGGAAACGTCCGACCGTTGTTGTCCGCGGCAATCGCCGGGTCGTTCCAGTTGGTGATCTGGTTGGCGTAGATCCTCGCGATCGTCTCGCCCGACAGCCGCACGTCGCGCATGAGGGCGCCGCCGACCTCGACGTGGTAGCTGAGAGCCGTTCCACCGGCGACGATCGGCAGATAGGCGTACTCGCGCCAGGGCGAGGAGTCGGTCTCGCCGGTGGCCGGGTCGGTGCCCTGGTACGGGATCTCCGAGATCGCGAAGTCGTCCTGGTAGTCCGCGAAGCTCTTGCTCCCGCCGGACGACCCGATACCGACATAGACGACCGGCACGCCCTGGGCAGTGGCGTCAGCGATCCACTGGTTGACGATGCCCTGGCCCCAGGTCGAGCCGTCCCCTTCGATGACGTAGTACTGGGCGGAGGCCGGCGCGGCCGCGCCGCCGAGCAGCGCGAGCGCAGCGGCCGCGGCCACCAGTGCGACTCGGCGTGCGCGATCCCGGGCCCGGTTCGGGTATGCCGGAGAACTCATGTCGTACTCCTGACGGGCGTTCGACGCATCGACCGGTCGGCCCTCAACCCACGTTCTCCGGGCTAGCGACGACCTTCGGCATGGTGCCGCCCATGCGGCTCCCTTGACCGACCAGGAGACGAACGGGGGACGGCGCGCGCGACAACCTGCGCGGTTCACGGGTGCGCCCTCGGCCGGACGCAGGTGCGCCCAGCGCCGCCATCTCCTCAGCTCAACAGCCTCCACGAGACCCGGGGCGGAACAGCCTGGCCAAGAACCACGTGCTCAGGACCTTCAAGCTCCTCGGCGCCAATGTGCGGATCTTGCGCGCCTGGCACATCTCACGCAGCCGACCCGACCCGTGGATGGCCGAGATCGGCGACACCAGCGACTCCGACTGCGCCACCCTGCACGCCAACCGCAAGCGCCAACCGCGCCGCAACTGAACGCCTGAAGCAGCCCGCCGACCCTGGTCGGCGGGCCCTTCCGCATGCCCTCACCAGCGCGCAAACCGCCGACCGACCTCACACACCACGAACAGCTCGCAGCGTGCTACAAAACTGCAGGTCAGAGGCCGATAACAAGCAGCTCCCGACCGGGACGGACCCGAGCGGGAGTCACCCGAACAGCATCGGGGGTGTAGTACAAACACCCCTGAGTGGGGTGTTCCGGCAGCCCGCTGACCTCGACGGACATCGCCGCGAGCAGCGGGCTGTGTACGGGTGAAGGCACCGGTGTGTACATCTCGCCGCCGACCTGCGGGTTCGCACGCCGGGCACGCCGTTCGCACAGACGCACTTCCTCTCGGGGCACCGGCCCTCGCCGCAACTCCTCCTCGCGAAGCTGCGGGCGTCGACTCAGGTGGAAAGGCCCGACGGAAACGAAGCCCGATCAAGTACCTCGAAGACGTCGGGAGCAGCCCAGATGCGATTGCGTCGGTTCCCACTGAGCTCGACCAGGACGCCAGCGCGCTCGAGACGCCCGATGGCGTCGTAAGTGGCAGGGGGTGAGGAGCCGATCAGAGCTCCGGCGATCTCGGCGTCAAGCACCGGTCGAAAGGCGACGACGGGAAGAAGTCGCGAGACAGCGCTCGAGCGCCGCGGACGCACAGCAGCCACCCAACTGGCGAACAGCCGCCGCAGCGCCGCGAACATCAAGCTGAGGGACTCGACCCGATACGATGTGGCCGTCGCAATAAAGCGCCACCGCGCTTCGTCCTCAGAATCCAGATCCACCAGTGAGATCCGCTCCGGAAGCTCGCTCACCCCGGGCATCGCAACGTATCCAGTCCGGGTGGCGCCGCGCATCCGGAGGACGACCTGGCTCAGCACGTGCCCAAGCGCCAGGCCCGGTGCGCCGAGCGCGAGATCGGCGCCGGCGATAGCTAGTGCTCCTGCTTGCATCAGGACCGGAAGATCTCGTCGGTTGGAGAAGGCGACGAGATGGCGCACTCCGGAAGAGGCCGCCAGATCCAGTTCTCGTGATCGTGTCGACGGCGCGTGAAAACGTACCCCTGAGCGACGGCTGAAAGTGAACCCCCTCGGCCACGCTGAGGAGGGTGATGACCGTGGAGGACTGGGCGGAGATTCGTCGGCTGCACCGGGTCGAGGGGATGGCGATCAAGGCG
>JAKLPK010000118.1 GCA_022013895.1 Cellulomonas sp.
ATCGCCGCCCGGGCCCGCCGCCTGGACGAGCACGCGGACATCGTCGTGTTCGAGCGCGGGCACCACGTCTCGTTCGCCAACTGCGGCCTGCCGTACCACATCGGCGAGACGTTCAAGGATCGTTCCCGGCTGCTGCTGCAGACCCCCGAGAGCCTGCGCGAGTCCCTCGACATCGACGTGCGCAACGGGGTCGAGGTCCTCTCGATCGACCGCGCGGCCAAGACCGTGCGCGCGCGCGTCCGCGACACCGGTGAGGAGTACGACGCGCCGTACGACCGCCTCGCCCTGGCGCCCGGCGCCGACCCCGTCCGTCCGGCACTGCCCGGCATCGACCTGCCGTCGGTCCACGTGCTGCGCCGCATCGGCGACATGGACGCCATCAAGCGCGCGGTCGACGGCGACGGCGGGCCGAAGCGCGCCGGCGGCATCGCGCACGCCGTCGTCATCGGTGCCGGGTACATCGGCCTGGAGATGGCCGAGAACCTGCACGAACGCGGGGTGAGCGTCGAGATCGTCGAGATGGCCGACCAGATCGTCCCGCCGCTCGACCGCGAGATGACCACCGCGATGGAGAACTACCTGCGCGCGCACGGCCTGACGCTGCACCTGGGCACCGCCGCCGCAGCCTTCACCACCCGGTCCGACGGCCGCACCCAGGTCGAGCTGCGCGACGGCACCTTCCTCACCACCGATCTGGTGGTCATGGCCGCCGGGGTACGCCCCAACGTCACGCTCGCCACGGCCGCCGGGATCGAGCTCGGGCCCCGCGGCGGGATCGCCGTCGATGCGCACATGCGCACGTCCGACCCGTCGATCTGGGCCGCGGGCGATGCCGTCGAGGTGCGCCACACGGTGCTCCCCGACACCTGGCTCATCCCGCTGGCCGGCCCGGCGAACCGGCAGGGCCGGGTGGCCGCCGAGAACATGTGCGGCCGCGACACCACGTACGCCTCGACGCAGGGCACCTCGATCGTCAAGGTGTTCGACATGGTGGCCGGTGCCACCGGGGCCAGCGAGAAGCAGCTGGCGGCCGCCGGGATCGACTACCTCACGGTGCAGACCCACCCGCACGGGCACGCCGGGTACTACCCGGGCACCGCGATGATGGACGTCAAGCTGCTGTTCTCCCCCACCGACGGCACCATTCTCGGCGCCCAGATCTCCGGTTTCGACGGGGTCGACAAGCGGCTCGACGTGCTGGCCACGGCATTGCGCGCCGGAATGACTGTGCACGACCTCGAACAGCTTGAGCTCGCCTATGCACCACCGTTCGGATCGGCCAAGGACCCGGTCAACATGGCCGGGTTCATGGCGTCGAACGTGTTGTTGGGCGATCTGCAGCTCTGGTACGCCAAGGATTGGCCGCAGGCCGTCGAGGGCACCCGGATCATCGATGTGCGCGGTCCCGACGAGTTCGAGATGTGGCACCTACCGGGGGCCGAGAACGTGCCGCTGTGCCGGATCCGGGCGGCCAGCGCCGACTGGGACACCAGCACCCCGATCCGCCTGTACTGCGCCGTCGGGTTCCGCTCGTACCTGGCCTACCGGGCGCTCGTGCAGCGCGGGTTCACCGATGTCGCCACGTTGTCAGGCGGGATGACGACGTTCCGCGCCTACCACCACGTGGCGCCGAGCGAGGTCGACACCGCGACCCCGGTGATCTCCTACGCCGAGACCGCGAGCAGCGCCAAGCCGGCCGCATCGGGCGTGGTCGTGGACCTGGACTGCACCGGTCTGGCCTGCCCCGGTCCGATCATGGCGCTGCGCAAGGAGATCGAGCACCTGGCCCCCGGCGACGAGGTGCTGGCCCATGTCTCGGACCCCGGGTTCCGGCTGGACGCACCGGCCTGGGCGGCGACCAACGGCCACGAGCTGCTCGAGCTGGTCCCGGAAGGCCCCGGGTACGTCGCACGGTTCCGCAAGGGCGGCGGGGCGCCCGCGGGCCGCGCGGTGCCGGCCAAGCAGAAGAAGACCTTCATCGTCTTCTCCGGCGATCTGGACAAGGTGCTCGCCACGTTCATCATCGCCAATGGTGCGGTCGCGATGGGCGAGGAGGTGGCGATGTTCTTCACCTTCTGGGGGCTGAATGCGTTGCGCCGCCCGAACGCACCTGCCGTGGGCGACAAATCGATGCTCGACAAGATGTTCGGCGCAATGATGCCGTCCGGGCCGGACAAGCTCAAGCTGTCGCAGCTGCACATGCTGGGCGCCGGGACGAAGATGATGAAGAAGGTGATGACGGACAACAAGGTTCCGTCATTGCCCGAGCTCATCGCCTCCGCCCAGGCCGGCGGGGTCAAGATCGTGGCCTGCACCATGACGATGGATCTGCTGGGCATCGACCGCGCCGAGCTGATCGACGGCGTCGAGCTGGGCGGCGTGGCGACCATGCTCGGCGACGCCAACGACTCGAACGGCACCTTCTTCATCTGAGGCGGCCGCGTCGCCCGGGGCCACCACCGGTGCGCACACGCCGTCGACGCACATCGGTGCGGGCTGGTCCAGGGCAAGCAGCACCAGGCCGGGGTCGGTGGCGCTCATGCGGCGCGCTCCGCGGCGACCCGCGTCAGCGCCTGGGCGAAGACCTCGGGCGGCTGGGCGCCGGAGACGCCGTAGCGCCCGTCGATGACGTAGAACGGCACGCCCTGGATGCCGTAGGCCACGGCCTGGTCGAGGTCGGCCTGCACCGCGGCGGCGTAGCGCCCGTCCGCCAGGGCGGCGCGGGCCTCGTCGGCGTCGAGCCCGACCTCGACCGCGTAGCCGACCAGGTCATCCACCCGCCCGACGTGCCCGCCCTGCGTGAAGTAGGCCTCGAACAGCCGCTCGGCCAGCTCGAGCTGGCGGCCGTGCGCCTTGGCGAGGTGCAACAGCTCGTGGGCCTTGAGGGTCTTGGTGTGCTGCAGGGCGTCGAAGTCGTAGTCGAGCCCCACCTCCCGGGCGATCCCACCGACGTGGTCGAGCATCTGGTGCACCTGATCGGCGGGCAGCCCCTTGTGCCGGGCGAGGAAGTCGACCTCGCTGCCCTCGAAGTCGACCGGGGTGTCCGGGGCCAGCTCGAAGGAGTGGTAGGTCAGCGCGACCGAGGGGGCCTGGTCGCCGAGCGAGGCCAGCCCGGCCTCGAAGCGCCGCTTGCCGATGTAGCACCACGGGCAGGCGATGTCGGACCAGACGTCGATGGTGATGGGTGTGCTCACACGCGTGCCAACCACCGCCCTCGATCCGGTGTTCCCCGACCGTGGGCGGCCGAGCCTGAGGTCCGGTCGGCCGACCGACCCGCACCGACGCGAGACGCCGCGGACCGCGGTGGGACCATGACGGGACAGCGCGTGCACCGCACCGCGCGCTCCGACCGCGAGCCGATGACCTGGAGAGGCCCGATGCCGCAGACCACCGAGCAGGGCGAGATCGAGCGCCTGGAGAGGGCCGCGCTGGACGAGCTCACCGAGCTGCTGTCTGGTGCGGCGGTGTGCAGGGTGCCTGCCGATCGGGCGGTGCGCGCCAAGCGGCTGGAGGGTCGCGCCGCGGCGCTCGCCGATCTGCGCCGGGCGCTCGCCGAGCCCGGCGCGCAGCTGGCCGCGGCGATCGGCCAGGTCGATGCCCGGTGGTCGTCCGGCCCCGGCGGCCCGTTGTGGGACGCCTACCGCACCGGTGGCCGCCAGGCGCTCGCCGAGCTGGCGGCCAGCACCGCGGAGGGCTGAGAGGGGCCCCGGTCGACGTCAGGCGCGGTCGCGCGGCCCACGGACGACCGGGTGCCCGGCCGAGACCCATGCGGAGGTGCCTCCGAGCACGCTGGTGACCTCGCGACCTGCACGGGCCAGTGTCTCTGCCGCGACACGGCTGCGGTTGCCGGACTGGCAGATCACGTAGACCCGGCCGTCGCGCGGTATGTCGCCGACCCGGTACGGCACGGTCGACAGCGGGATCAGGCGGGCGCCAGGAACATGCCCGTCCTCGAACTCGTGCGGTTCGCGGACGTCGATCACGACGGCCCCGTCCGCACGTGCCGCCGCGAGCACCGTCACATCCACCTCGGCCATCCGTCGATCTCCTCTCGAAATACCCCCGGGGGTATTTCGAGCCTAGCGCACCGGAGGCAGCTCAGGCGGACGCGAGCGGTAGCCGCACGGTTACCGTCGTGCCCAGACCAGGAGCCGAGACGAGCTCGACCCGGCCCGCATGCGCCTCGACGAACTCGCGGACCACGGCCAGCCCCAGCCCGGAGCCGGGCATCCGGACATCCCCGGCACGGAAGTACCGATCGAACACGCGGGCCTGATCCGCGGCGGCGATCCCGGGCCCGGTGTCCCGGACCTCCAGCACCACGACACCCGCACCAGGTCCGATCGGCAGCCCGGCCGCCCCCTGGACCGAGACCCGCACCTCGACCTCGTCCCCCGGGCGGCAGTGCCGCGCACAGTTGGCCAGCAGGTTCCCCACCACCTGGTGCAGACGGTCGGCGTCGCCGAGCACCGGAGCGGACCCGTCGACCCGGCCGGTCACCGTCAGACCGGCCGCCCGCAGCTCGGGCATCCGCGCGGCGACCTCATCGGCGACCACCCCGGCCAGGTCCACCCGGCCGATCTGCGACGCCGGTGCCGCATCGTCCACCTGTGACAGCAGTGCCAGGTCACCGACCACCCGGCCCAGCCGCACGCTCTGGTCGTGCAACCGGGACAACGTCGCCGGGTCGGCCGGGACCAGTCCGTCGCGCAGCTCCTCGAGCCCGGCCTGCAACGCCGCGAGCGGCGTGCGCAGCTCGTGCGCCACATCGGCCGCCATCTGTCGCCGCGCGGCTGCGGACCGCTCGACCGCATCCGCCGCCTCGTTGAACCCGCGGGCCAGCTCACCCAGCTCACCGGAGGCCGACTCGTCGGCCCGCAGGTCGCGCCGACCCCGGGCGAACGACTGCGCGACCCGGCCCAGCCCGGCCAGCGGTGCGGTCAGCCACCGGGTGGTCAACCAGCCGGCGAGCACCGCCACGGCGAGCGCGACCACCGAGGCCACCACC
>JAKLPK010000119.1 GCA_022013895.1 Cellulomonas sp.
CCTCGGGTCGCCCGTAGGCTGCGGGCACCATCGACCGAGGAGCAGCGGATGTTCACAAAGCCAGAGGAAGTCCTGGCCTTCATCAAGAGCGAGGACGTCAAGTTCATCGACGTCCGCTTCTGTGACCTGCCCGGCGTGATGCAGCACTTCAACGTGCCCGCCGCGTCCGTCGACGAGGACTTCTTCGTCAACGGCCAGATGTTCGACGGCTCGTCCATCCGTGGCTTCCAGGCGATCCACGAGTCGGACATGAAGCTGATCCCCGACGTGACGACCGCGTACATCGACCCGTTCCGCACGGCGAAGACGCTGAACCTCTCCTTCCACATCGTCGACCCCTACACCGACGAGCCCTACAGCCGCGACCCGCGCCAGGTGGCCGCCAAGGCCGAGGCCTACCTGAAGTCGACGGGTATCGCCGACACCGCCTTCTTCGCCCCGGAGGCCGAGTTCTACATCTTCGACGACGTCCGGTTCCAGACCCGCCAGGACGCGTCGTTCTACTACATCGACTCCATCGAGGCCGCCTGGAACACGGGCCGCGACGAGAAGCCGAACCTGGGCCACAAGACCCCGTACAAGGGCGGCTACTTCCCGCTGCCCCCGGTCGACCAGTTCGCCGACCTCCGCGACGAGATCTCGACCATGCTGGACGATCTGGGCCTCGAGGTCGAGCGCGCCCACCACGAGGTCGGCACCGCCGGCCAGGCGGAGATCAACTACCGCTTCGACTCGCTCGCCAAGTCGGCCGACAAGGTGCAGCTGTTCAAGTACGTCGTGAAGAACGTCGCCCACGCCGCCGGCAAGACCGCGACGTTCATGCCGAAGCCGTTGTTCGGCGACAACGGTTCGGGCATGCACGTCCACCAGTCGCTGTGGAAGGACGGCAAGCCGCTGTTCTTCGACGAGAAGGGCTACGGCGGTCTGTCCGACCTCGCCCGCTGGTACATCGGTGGCCTGCTCAAGCACGCCCCGGCGCTGCTGGCCTTCACCAACCCGACGGTGAACTCCTACCACCGCCTGGTCCCCGGCTTCGAGGCCCCGGTCAACCTGGTCTACTCGGCCCGCAACCGCTCCGCGTGCATCCGCATCCCGGTCACCGGTTCGAACCCCAAGGCCAAGCGCATCGAGTTCCGCGTGCCGGACCCGTCGAGCAACCCGTACCTGGCCTTCGCGGCCATGCTGATGGCGGGCCTGGACGGCATCCAGAACCGGATCGAGCCGCCGGAGCCGGTCGACAAGGACCTGTACGAGCTGCCGCCCGAGGAGCACGCCGCGATCCAGCAGGTCCCCGGCTCGCTCGCCGAGGTGCTCGACAACCTCGAGGCCGACCACGACTGGCTGACCGCCGGCAACGTGTTCACCCCGGACCTCATCTCGACGTGGATCGACTACAAGCGTTCGGCAGAGGTCGACCCGCTGCGGCTGCGCCCGCACCCGCACGAGTTCGAGCTCTACTACGACGTCTGATCGTCAGGTCTCGTGGCTGCTCCCATGAGCGCCTGACCTGCAGGACCGGCACCCCCGTCGCCCTCGTGGCGGCGGGGGTGCCGTTGTCCGTTCCCCCGACACCACCGACCCGGCGCAACCAGCAGTGGCAGAGCTGAGGTGCGAGCGGGATCAGGACGAGTAGTCGGCCACCTCGATCGTCGCCACTGTTGTCGACGACGCCTGATGGTGAACCCCGGATCGTCGCTACGGGGTCGGTCTTCACGCGTCGACGACAGACTCTCCGGTGTCCGGCCACAGCTGGGCGTCGGTGCCAAGGGTCGTCCTCGCGTACACGCGTCGGAGTCGCGCCTGGACGACCTCCACGTCCGCGCCGAAGACGTTGAGAACGAGGCCTCGCAGTTCAGGAGCCCGCCCGCCACGCCGAGTTAGGGCCAGGGCCATCGCCTCCCCGGTCCGTCCGAGGCGGGTCCTCTCCCCCGGAGCGTCGCGCACGTGACGGCACATCGAGGCTCTCCAGCGGGCCCACCGCGCCCCGACTCATGCGATTTCTGGATGACGTGATGCGTGTCACAGACGCCAGCGTGTGGGCGTCACATCGATGTGACAGGGGTGACGCTCAGGCCGGAACGCCCGTACCGACGGGGACGGCCAGCGGTCCCGCCCGCGATCGACACACCCAGTCGCGAAGCTGGGGTGCCAGGGGCGAAGCCTCCGTTTGCCTTCCGATCGGAAAGGTACGAGATGAAGCTCAGAATGATGGTGGCCCCCGTGGCCGTCGCCGTGTTGATGCTCACCGGCGCATCACCGGCGTCCGCCCACACCAGCCGTTGCGACAGCAAGACGGTCGCCTCAAGCCAGACCTGGGTGGTCAGCGCGACGACCCGCCTCTGCGCCCTCACGCTCAAGAGCGGCGGCACGATCACGGCGCCGGACGGCAAGGACGTCGTGCTCGTCGTCAACGGCGTCCAGACCGGTGGCGCGATCGACTCCACCGGTGGCACTCAGACCGTCCTGCAGCCTGGGTCCTGGCGCGGCGACGTCGAGCTCCAGCTGGTCGCCGAGCGGACCAGCGTGTGGAACGGCCTGTCGTTCGCGATGAACCAGGCGCTCTACGTCGACGCAACCGGCGTGGTCGACTCGCTCTCGGCCACGAAGGCGCTCAGCGGCCGCACCACCAACACCTCCGCCTCGAACGTCAAGATCACGTCCACCGGTGAGAACTTCGGCGGGGTCGTCGTGTCCGGCGGGACCTACACGCTGTCCGGGGCCTCGATCTCGCTGACCGGCAACGGACGCTCGGACTTCATCGGCTCAGGTGCCGCGATCGCCGCGACCGACGGGGCCAAGGTCGTGGTCGACGGCGCCAAGATCACCAGCACCGGTGTAGCTCGCAACGGCGTGTGGGTCTCGGGCGGGGCGAACCTGGTGATGAAGAACTCGACCGTCGCGACGCACGACGGCACCCTGCCGGCGGGCTACCAGTCCACGGTCCACCTGGCCTACATGCAGCAGGCACCGTGGATGCTCGGCATCGTCGGGAACGTGCGCGCCACCAACCTCATGGGCGACAGCTCTACCGCCTCCTACATCAACTCCAGGATCTCCTCGACCGGCTGGGGCGTGCTGTCCACGGACACCGGCAGCAACAACCGCCTCACAGCCATCAACTCGACCCTCACCCTGACCGGGGACGACGGCTACGGCTCGTACGCGATCGGCGACGCGGTGGAGGAGTTCCTCGGCTCGACGTTCGATGTCCCGGACTACGTCGCGATCGTGCGGGGCGGGACCATCCACTTCGGCGACAGCGACGCCACTGACGTGTCGGCGCTCAACCAGAGCCTGGGCCTCGGCCTCACCACCCGCGAGCTGCGCCAGCTGCGCGAGCGGTCCACGGTGCTCGACTCCGACCGGTTCGGGATCATGTTCCACGGCGACGGCACCATCACGATCGACGGCGAGACGACCATGACCACCGGCGAAGCCGCCTTCCTCGACAAGGGCCAGGAGGTCGACCTGACGGTCGACGGTTCCGAGGGCGCGACCGTCACGGCGGACAACGGTGTGCTGTTCCAGCTCATGGAGGACGACGACCCGGGCCCCCAGATGGTCGACGGGAAGCTCGTCAACACGGGCGTCTACACCGAGCCGACCACCACCGCCGAGCGGGTGTCGACCTGGGACGTCGCCGCGGTCCACGACGAGGACGCGGTCGCCACGTTCACAGACACGGTGCTCGACGGGGACTTCTGGAACGCGTCACGGGCCGGCAAGAACCTGGCGCTGACCTTCGACAGCACCGATGTCACCGGCGTCATCTCGTCCTCGGTGAGCCGCCATTCGCAGTCGACGATCACCTCGGCCGACTACGAGCTCATGGGCGTGGTCACCAACACCGCCCAGGCGGCGATCAACAACGGCGTGGTCGTCGCGCTGACCGGCGACTCGGTCTGGACCGTGACGGGCACGTCGTACCTGACGAGCCTGACGGTCGGGGCCGACGCCACGGTGGCGGGGACCGACGGGCACGCGGTGTCCATGACGGTCGACGGCGTCGCGACCGCGATCGTCCCCGGCGCGTCCTACGCCGGCGCGATCGTCGTCACGGTGGTCTGACCCGAACCGGTCCGGTGGGCGCGCACGTGCGCGCCCACCGGACCGTCGCCGTTCGGGAGTGCGACGCGGCGGCGCCCCTCGGCGGCAGTCGCAGCGGTGCGCACTCCCCAGGCGGCTCCCACACCAGTCCCGGTGGTGCAGCATTCGCCGCCTGCCCTGCCCGACCGGTACGGTCCCGGCAGGTCACCACCACGAGGAGCTGGGATGAGCGCACCGGACCCTTCCGCACCGGCACCGGTCGTACCCGACCCGCGCAGGGCGGCTCCGCCGTGGTTGCCGAGCGCACTCGCGCAGACGGCCGTCGCAGCGTTCGCCGCGATCCTGGCCTGGCGGGCTGCCTCCACCCTCGGCACGGTCATCACGATCGTCGTCGTCTCGTGGTTCGTGTCGCTGGCCATGGAACCCGCGATCCGCTGGCTCACGGCGCACCGGATCCGTCGGACCCGCGCGACCGGGCTCGTGATGACGGTCGGGCTGCTCGGCGTGCTCGCCACGCTCGGGCTGTTCGGCGGTCTGTTCATCACGCAGCTCGTCGCCCTGGTGCAGGCGCTCCCGCAGTTCTACGCCGACCTCGCACTGCGCCTCGACGCCCAGCTCGGGCTGACGTTGCCGGAGGCCGACGACCTGGTCGACGCGATCGGCGCGAACTGGCAGGGGTTGGCGCCAGGGATCGTGGGGGTCGGCACCTCGATCGTGTCGGTGCTGTTCCAGTTCTCGGCCGTCCTGCTGGTCGTCTACTACATGGCCAGCTCGGGCGCCCGTCTACGGCAGGCCGTGTGCCGCCCGCTGTCGCCACGGCGCCAGCGCGAGGTCCTGCAGATCTGGGAGGTCTCCCAGGAGAAGGTCGCCGACTTCATGGTGTCCCGGCTGATCCTCGCGGCAGCCTCGACCGTGGTCACCTTCATCGTGCTCACCGTGCTCGGCGTGCCCTACGCCCTGCCGCTCGCCGCCTTCACCGGGGTCGTCTCCCAGTTCGTGCCCACCGTCGGCACCTACATCGGTGGCGCCCTGCCGGTGGTCGTCGCCCTCACCATCAGTCCGGTCCGGGCGCTGCTGGTGCTCGCGTTCATCCTCGCGTACCAGCAGGTCGAGAACCTGCTGCTCTCCCCCAAGGTCTCCCAGCAGTCGCTCGCACTGAACCCGGCCATCGCGTTCCTCGCGGTGCTGGCGTTCGGGGCGATCTTCGGAGCACTCGGAGCATTCCTCGCCCTGCCGGTGGCTGCGGTCATCCAGGCCGTCTCCTCCACCTACATCCGGCGGCACGAGCTCGTCGAGTCACCCATGCTCACCGACGACGACACCGGTCAGCCCCCGGCAGCGGCACAGCCGTAGCAGCTCAGCCGTAGAAGACGCGTTCCACCACCGCACGCGCCCGACGGGCCGTACGCAGGTACTCGTCCTCCAGCTGTCCGCCGGCGCCCGGTCCGTGCCCCAGCACCCGGGCGATGCCGGCGAGCGTCCGCCGATCGTGGGGCAGCAGGTCGGTGGACGCCCCGTCGACCCGACCCGACCACAGCACGTTCGCGTCCCGAAGGCGCGAGGCGAGCTCCCAGGCCGCGGTCAACGCACCGGTGTCCTCGGCCGCCAGCAGACCGGCCTCGGTCGCCGCCGCCAGCGCACCCAGGGTCGAGGTGGTGCGCAGCCCTGGGACCTCGTGCGCATGGCACAGCGCCAGCAGCTGGGCCGTCCACTCGACGTCGGAGATCCCGCCCCGGCCGAGCTTGAGGTGCCGGGCCGGGTCGACCCCGCGCGGCAGCCGCTCCGCCTCCACCCGAGCCTTGATCCGGCGGACCTCCCGCACCCCCGCGGCGTCCAGGCCGTCCTTCGGGTAGCGCACCGGGTCGATGAGCTCGACGAAGCGCTCGGCGAGCTCGGCGTCCCCGGCGACCGGTCTGGCGCGCAGCAGCGCCTGCGCCTCCCAGGTGGCGGACCAGCGGCCGTAGTACTCGGCGAAGGCATCGAGCGAACGCACCAGCGGACCGTTGCGGCCCTCGGGGCGAAGATCGGCATCCACCGCGAGCGCGGGTTCGGCCCCGACGTCGCCGAGCAGTGCGCGCAGCCGGCTCGCCGTCGCCATCGCCCATTCCTGGGCCAGGACCTCGTCGTCGGCCGGCCCGCGGACGAAGAGCACATCGGCGTCCGAGGAGTACCCGACCTCGCCGCCACCGAGCCGGCCCATCGCCACGACGGCGATCGCCGCCGGGTCGTCGGCAAGCCCGAGCTGGCGACGCGCCTCGAACCGCGCGATCCGCAGTGCACCTGCGAGCACCACATCGGCGGCCACCGTGAGCGACTGCGAGGCGCGGGTTCCGGTGACCACCCCGAGGACGTCAGCCGCAGCGGTCCTCGCCAGCTCGCGACGGCGCAGCGCGCGCAGTGCCATCGCCGCGGACACCGGTTCGTCCGCCCTGGTCAGGATCGCATCGGCCTCCCCCATCAACCGGGCGAAGCTACGGGGCTCCAGATCGGCCTCGTCCCCCAGCCAGCGCACCGACTCCGGTGAGCGGGCCAGCGCATCGGCAACGTACCGGGAGGTGGACAGCGCCTGGGCCAGCCGTCGTCCGGCGGTACCGGAGTCGCGCAGCAGCTTGAGGTACCAGTGGGTCGCGCCGAGCTCGTCCGACAGCCGCCGGAACGCCAGCAATCCGCCGTCCGGATCGGCACCGTCCGCGAACCAGCCCAGCATCACCGGCAACAGCTGGCGCTGGATCGCCGCGCGACGCGACACACCCTCGGTGAGCGCACCGATGTGCCGCAACGCACCGGCCGGGTCGCGGTACCCGATCGCGGAAAGTCGCGCCCGCGCCGCCTCGGGGGCCAACCGGGCCTCATCGGCGGACAACTGGGCCGTCGCGGGCAGCAGCGGCCGGTAGAACAGCTCCTCGTGCAGGCGACGGACGTCGCGCCGGGTCTGCCGCCAGCGTTCGAGCAGTCCTTCGGCGCCTTCGATCCGCAGCCCCACGGAGCGCGCCAGCCGGGTGAGCTCGGGTTCGCCCGTCGGCATCAGGTGCGTGCGCTGCAGCCGCACCAGCTGCACCCGGTGCTCGACCAGCCGCAGGAACCGGTAGCAGACCGCGAGCTGCGCAGCGTGGTCCCGCCCGACGTACCCGCCGGCCGCCAACGCGGCCAGTGCCGTGAGCGTGCTGCCGGACCTGATCGACTCATCGGCCCGGCCGTGCACGAGCTGCAACAGCTGGACCGTGAACTCGACGTCCCGCAGCCCGCCGACGCCCAGCTTGATCTGCCGGTCGGCCTCGGCCCGCGGAACGTTCTGCTCCACCCGGCGGCGCATCGCCTGGGCGTCCTCGACGAAGTTCTCCCGCCCCACGGCGGCCCACACCATCGGCTGCACCATCTGCACGTACGCCCGGCCCAGCCCGACGTCACCGGCGAGCGGTCGGGCCTTGAGGAGCGCCTGGAACTCCCAGGTGCTCGCCCACCGCTCGTAGTAGGCCCGGTGACTGGCCAGCGTCCGCACCAGGGGGCCGTTCTTGCCCTCGGGGCGAAGGGCCGCGTCCACCGGCCACAGCGCGGGCTCCCCCGAAGCCGTCGAGCAGGCGCGGGCCAGTCCCGCCGCCAACCTCGCACCGATCGCCAGCGCCGCGTCCTCATCGGTGCCGTCGACGGGTTCGGCCACGTAGATCACGTCGACGTCCGACACGTAGTTGAGCTCGCGGCCACCCGCCTTGCCCATCCCGATGACCGACAGCCGCACACCCCGGCCGTGGTCGGGCAGATCCGCCCGGGCCAGCGCCAGGCTCGCCTCCAGGGCGGCCGCGGCCAGGTCCGCCAGGGCGGCGGCCGTGGCCGGCAGCCGGGTGAGCGGCTCGACGCTGGTCAGGTCGCTCGCCGCGATCCTCAGCAGCCGGGTCCGGTACGCCAGACGCATCGCGTCGACACCCGCCGAACCCTGCATCCCCGCCACCGGGACCGGACTGTCAGGGTCTGCCCCGACGGCCCGCAGCAGCTCGGCGCGCACCACGTCCACCGACACACCCGTCCCGGGTTCCGGGTCCAGCACCACGGCCAGTGCGTGCGGATGCGCGGCCAGCACGTTCCCCAGCGCCGATGAGGCGCCCAGGACGGCCAGCAGACGTGTCCGGGCCACCTCGTCGCCGACCAGCGCCTGTGCGAGACCCGCGGCCGACCGGGGGTCGTCGGCGACCGCCTCGGCGAGCGTGACCAGGCTCAGCAGCGCGAGATCCGGGTCAGCCGTGTCCCCCAGGTGGTCGGGGAGCCGACTGGCCGCATCCGGGAGCAGAGCCACCAGAGCCGGTGAGGCCAGCAACCGCTCGGCCCGCGCCGTGTCACGGACACCGGCGCGGGTCAGCCGCAGGGACAGCGACGGTTCGCGGGCCGCGCCGAACGGCAGACCGGTCACAGCGAGGGCAGGAACCGAGCCAGCTCGAACGGGGTGACCTGGGCCCGGTACTCCAGCCACTCCTGGCGCTTGTTCCGGAGGAAGTAGTCGAACACGTGCTCACCGAGCGTCTCGGCCACCAGCTCGGAGGACTGCATGAGCGTGATCGCCTCGTCGAGCGAGGTCGGCAACGGTTCGATGCCCAACGAGCGCCGCTCGGCGTCGGTGAGCTCCCACACGTCGTCCTCGGCGCCCTCGGGGAGCTCGTACCCCTTCTCGATGCCCTTGAGCCCGGCGGCCAGCAGCACGGCGAACGCCAGGTACGGGTTCGCCGAGGAGTCGAGCGCCCGGTACTCGACGCGGCTCGAGTTGCCCTTGCCCGGCTTGTACATCGGGACCCGGACGAGCGCCGAACGGTTGTTGTGCCCCCAGCAGATGTAGGCCGGCGCCTCGGCGCCGCCCCACAGCCGCTTGTAGGAGTTCACGAACTGGTTGGTCACCGCGGTGATCTCGGCCGAGTGCCGCAGCAGCCCGGCGATGAAGGACCGCCCGACCTTCGACAGCTCCAGCGGCGCCCCGGGCTCGTGGAACGCGTTGTGGTCGCCCTGGAACAGCGACAGGTGGGTGTGCATCCCCGAACCCGGGTGGTCCGCCATCGGCTTGGGCATGAACGAGGCGAACACGCCCTGTTCGAGCGCGACCTCCTTGACCACCGTACGGAACGTCATGATGTTGTCCGCCGTGGTGAGCGCGTCGGCGTACCGCAGATCGATCTCGTTCTGCCCCGGACCGGCCTCGTGGTGGGAGAACTCCACCGAGATGCCCATGGACTCCAGCATCGTGATGGCGGCCCGCCGGAAGTCGTGGGCGGTGCCGCGCGGGACGTGGTCGAAGTAGCCGCCCTGGTCGACGGGCAGCAGGGTCCGCGTCGGGTCGGCGGGCGCCTCGAACAGGTAGAACTCCACCTCGGGGTGGGTGTAGAAGGTGAAGCCCTGCGCCGAGGCCCGTTCGAGCGCCCGTCGCAGCACCTGGCGGGAGTCCGCCAGCGACGGCTCGCCGTCGGGGGTCAGCAGATCGCAGAACATGCGCGCGGCCCCGTGGCGTTCACCACGCCACGGCAGCACCTGGAACGTCGTGGGGTCGGGTTTGGCGATCATGTCCGCCTCGTAGACCCGGGTGAGGCCCTCGATCGCCGAACCGTCGAACCCGATGCCCTCGCTGAAGGCGGACTCCAGCTCGGCCGGGGCGATGGCCACCGACTTCAGGATGCCCAGCACGTCCGTGAACCAGAGCCGGATGAAGCGGATGTCTCGTTCCTCGACCGTGCGGAGCACGAAGTCCTGCTGCCTGTCCATGCCCCTATCCTGCCTGATCGATAGGCCGTCGGTACTCCCCGCCGTGCCCACGACTAGGCTCGAAGTCGACCACACGGCGGTTGCCCCTGCCCGCCGTCGGGCAGCGGAAGGACACCTGATGGACCTCAAGCCCCGTCGTGTGCGTGTGCACCACCTGCGCCAGGCGAAGGCGGCCGGTGAGCGGCTGACGATGCTGACGGCCTACGACGCCGTGACGGCGAGGATCTTCGACGAGGCGGGTATCGACCTGCTGCTGGTCGGCGACTCCATCGGCAACGCCATGCACGGCTACGCGACCACCCTGCCGGTGACGGTCGACGAGCTCGTCGTGGCCGCCCGCGCGGTCGCGGGCGCCACCCAGCGCGCCCTGGTCGTGGTCGACCTGCCGTTCGGGTCGTACGAGGCCGGGCCCGAGCAGGCACTGGCCACCGGGGTGCGGATGATGAAGGAGACCGGCGTCGCCGCGGTCAAGCTCGAGGGCGGGACACGGGTCTGCCCGCAGGTCCGCGCGCTGACCGACGCCGGTATCCCGGTCGTCGGGCACCTGGGCTACACCCCGCAGTCCGAGCACCTGCTCGGTGGTCCGCGCGTGCAGGGGCGCGGACACTCGGCGGCCGACCGGCTGCGCGCCGATGCGGTGGCGCTCGCCGAGGCCGGTGCGGTGGCCGTCGTGCTGGAGATGGTGCCCGCACCCGTCGCGGCCGAGGTCACCCAGATCCTGTCGATCCCCACCATCGGGATCGGCGCCGGGGCCGGGTGCGACGGTCAGGTGCTGGTCTGGGTCGACATGGCCGGGATGAGCGACTGGTCACCGAAGTTCGCCAAGCGCTACGGCGAGGTCGGTGCGGCGCTCACGGCCGCCGCGAAGGCCTACGCCGACGATGTCCGGGCCGGGACCTTCCCGGACGCGGCGCACCAGTTCGACGCGTGAGCCACCGGCAGCCGACGGCGGCTGCCCGGCTGGTCGCCCGGCTCGCGTCCCGATGACCGGTCGACGATGACCGGGACCGCCAGGGCTAGGACTCGTCGCCCTTCCAGCTGCGGTCGTCGTGGTCGAACGCCTCGGAACGCGCCTTGGCCGACTCGAGCGCCCGGGCCGCCGCCTCGCGGGTCGGGTACGGGCCCATGAGCGACCGCCAGTGCGACTGACGCCCCTCCTCGACCTGGTGGGTCCGGGTGTTGAAGTAGAACTCCGTCACATCGAACCCTCCTGCCGCTCGGACCACTGCTGTCGTCTTCGTAGACTGCCAGGCATGTCGTCCCTGCACCCAGCCAGGGCCGCGCTCGTCCCCGGGCAGATCAGCCCCCGGCGCGCCGTGCCCGCCTCCATCGCCCGCCCCGAGTACGTCGGACGCCCGGCGCCCACGCCGTACCAGGGCCCCGACGTGCTCGACCCGGAGATGATCGAACGGGTCCGGGTCGCCTCACGCATCGCGGCGCAGGCGCTCGCCGAGGTGGGCCGCCACGTGGCCCCCGGCGTCACGACCGACGAGCTCGACGTCATCGGCCACGACTTCCTCGTCGCTGCCGGCGCCTACCCCTCGACCCTCGGCTACCGCGGCTTCCCCAAGTCGTTGTGCACCTCGCTCAACGAGGTGATCTGCCACGGCATCCCGGACTCGACCGTGGTGCAGGACGGGGACATCGTCAACATCGACATCACCGCCTACATCGGCGGGGTGCACGGTGACACCAACGCGACGTTCCTGGCCGGTGACGTGGACGAGGAGTCCCGGCTGCTGGTCGAACGAACCCGCGAGGCCCTCGCACGCGGCATCAAGGCCGTCGCCCCAGGACGCGAGATCAACGTCATCGGACGGGTGATCGAGCGCTACGCGGCGCGATTCGGCTACGGCGTCGTCCGGGACTACACCGGGCACGGGGTCGGGCCGGCGTTCCACACCGGGCTGGTGGTGCCGCACTACGACGCAGCCCCCGAGTACGCCACCGTCATGGAGCCCGGCATGGTCTTCACGATCGAGCCGATGCTCGACCTGGGCACCGCCGACTGGACCGAGTGGGACGACGACTGGACGGTGGTGACCGCCGACGGACGCCGCAGCGCCCAGTTCGAGCACACGCTCGTCGTGACCGAGACCGGAGCAGAGGTGCTGACGCTGCCATGAACGACATCCGCCACACGGTCGCCTTCGGGATCGACATCGGGGGCAGCGGCATCAAGGGCGCGCCCGTGGACCTCGCGACCGGCGAGTTCGCGGCCGAACGCGTGCGGATCCCCACGCCGCTGCCCGCCACCCCGGCCGCCGTCGCCCAGACGGTCGCACAGGTGGTCGACGCGTTCGCGCTCGACCGCTCGGTGCCCATCGGCGTCACGTTCCCGGCCGTGATCGCGCACGGCGTCGCACGGTCGGCCGCGAACGTCGACCCGTCGTGGATCGGCACGAACGTCGAGACCGTCGTCGGACAGGCGACCGGCCGCCAGGTGCTGGCGGTGAACGACGCCGACGCCGCGGGGTACGCCGAGGTCGAGTACGGCGCCGCCAAGGGCGTTGCGGGGGTGGTGCTCGTGGTCACCCTCGGCACCGGGATCGGCTCGGCGCTCATCGTCGACGAGATGCTCGTGCCGAACACCGAGCTCGGCCACCTGGAGATCGACGGTCTCGATGCAGAGTCGCGCGCCGCCGACTCGGCCCGCGAGCGCGAGGAGCTCAGCTGGGCCCAGTGGGCTGTGCGCCTGCAGCGCTACTTCGAGGAGGTCGAGAAGCTGTTCTCGCCCGATCTGATCGTGGTCGGCGGCGGGGTGAGCAAGAAGCACGAGAAGTTCCTGCCTCTGCTGTCGCTCAACGCGCCCATCGTGCCCGCCGGACTGCGCAACGCCGCCGGGATCGTCGGCGCCGCCCGGCTCGCCGCCCAGCGGCGCTGACCGGTCAGTCCGCGGCCGAGCCCGCGCCCTCCAGCTCACGACGACGCTGCTCACCCTGGGTGAGCAGCACGAACCGGAAGATCTCCTCCGACTGCTTCGGCGTGAGGTCCACGAGCTCGCAGCCGTAGCGCCAGCCGGACATCGACTCCTCCCCTCGCAGCACGCGTGCGGTGAGCGGCAGCGCACCACCGAGGGTGGTGAACTCGAAGGTCACGAGAGTGCCGATGGGCAGATCGGACGGGAGCAGCAGGCGCGTGCCCGTGGCGCTGATGTCGAGCACCGACACGATCGCCGAGGCCGCGTGCTCGTCCGGGGCCCGACCTGCCGGGCCGATCGACCCCCGGCACGTCCTGTGCACCCGCACCCTCGCTGCGCCTCGACGCTGACGGACCGAGATCTGGACGAGCTGGCCGACCTCGACGGCATCGTCCTGAACGTCCAGCACCGTCGCGCCGTACCGCACCTCGCCGCGCACCTCGTCGAGCAGCTGGACCTCGACGGGCGCGCCGGGTGCGAGCTCGTCCAGAGCGGTGCGACAACGGATCACCAGAGAGCTCGATGTCGAACTCTCGACGTGACCATCGACCTGGGTGCCGGTCGCCGAGACCAGCACACTGCGGGCCAGCTCGTGCATGGCACCTCCCACCTGCGCGGCAAGACGGTACCGCGTCGGGTGGGCCGTTGGGCCCTGTGCTCGCGCCGACGGCCGGAGCTGAGGGCGGATGAGTCAGTCGATACGCCGGGTTCTGTCCCGGTCCGCGGTTCCCCGCGGCCCGGTGACGGCCATCCATCTACGACGTACGTTGCCGCACGCCTCCAGCGGTCTACCCGGGAGCTCGGGCGGGCCGCCCTC
>JAKLPK010000120.1 GCA_022013895.1 Cellulomonas sp.
AGCCCCAGCGCGGGCAGCACCTGCGCTGACCCGCCCGAGGCGGGGGTGAGGAGCAGAAGGTCTGCCACGGAGGGTCCTCCCGGCCGGCGAGTAAGGGCCAGGTTACCGCGAGGTTGCCGGCAGGTGTGCGGCCCGTTCGAGTGGTGGCGCCGTGCCGGTCCCGAGGTCTGGAAGAATCGGCCCGTGCCAGCAAGCCCGCAGGACCTCATGGCGGACGCCCCGTGACCCTCGCCACCCGCGCGGTCGCGACCGCGGCGCTCGCCGCACTGGTCGCGGTCCTGGGATATCTCGGCGCCCTGCCGCTCGCCGTGGTGTCCGCCCTGCTGGCCGTCGCGTTCGGCCTCGGCTGGCCGTCACTGGCTGCACTGCCCGACCCGCCCGGGTCGGCGGTCGTCATCGCGTTGAGCGGGATCGGTGCAGTGGCCGTGGTCTACACGCGGTCGGCGCAGCAGGCTCCCGATCTGCGTGACCTCGCGATCGTGTTTGCCGGTTCGGTGCTGCTCACCTTCGTCAACGAGCTGTTGAGGCGGGACGGGCGCACCAGGCTCGTCGAGTCCGTGTCGGGCACGGTCACCGGCTCGTTGCTCGCCGTCTCCGCGGCCGGCTGGGTGGCCTGCGGGCGATCGTCGGAGGGTGAGGCCCTCGTCGTGGCTGCAGCCGTCGCGCTCGCCGCGGCCTCTGCGGTCAGCGCCGTGCGGATGCCCGAGTGGCTGACATCGCTCGCGGTGGCCGCCGCCGGTGCCGGTGCCGGTGCGGTGCTCGGCTCGGTGCTGCCGGTGCTCGGGAACACCGCGGGACTGCTGGCCGGGATGGCGGTCGGCATCCTGGTGGCGGCGCAGCATGCGCTCTTCCACCCGATCCTGGCCGAGAGCAGGTGGCAGCCGGCCATGACCGCGGTCGTGCTTCCCGTGGCCGTGTCTGGCATGCTCGTCTACATCGTCGGTCGAGTCCTCCTGGGGTAGATGTGCGTTCGCTGCTGCTCGTCGTCGCCGTGCTGGCCGTGGCCAGCGCGTTCGGCGTCTGGTGGCGTGCGCGTCAGGGCCGGGTGCGGGCGGTGTCCGACGAGGGTGTGCTCGTGCCCGCCGATCTGGGCGCGGACCTCGGGGAGCAGGCGACGTTCGTCCAGCTCTCCTCGCAGGTGTGCGCCGCCTGCCGGTCGACCGCCCGGGTGCTGGGCGGGCTCGCCGCGCAGCAGCCCGGGGTCGCGCACGTCGAGCTGGACGTGGCCGATCACCTGCCGCTCGTCCGCCGGTTCGACGTGATGCGGACCCCCACCACCCTGGTGCTCGACGCCCGGGGTGCCGTCGTCGCGCGGCTGAGCGGTGCGGTGGACCCCCGTCAGGCCGGTGCCGCGCTCGAGCAGGCCGCGCCGTCCGCGTGTACCGACGGGGCTCTCGCGCGCTGACCGTCCGGCCTGTCCGGCGGTCGTAGCCGCCAGGTCCCCGGCCCCGTGCCGTCTGTGCGGCGCCCCGCGTCGCCTCCTGCGTCATCCGCGCGCACGAACCAACCGCCGACCCACGTTCCCTGGAGTTCCCATGTCTCTGCCTGATCCTGCTGTCGCACCCCCTGCCCCGTCGTCCGTCCCTCGCGGGGTCGACCCACGCGGCCCCCGGTTCGGCGCCGGCCTGACCGCCGTGCTGCTCGTCGTCGTCCTGCTGCTCGACGGGCCGGGTGCGCTCGTCGCGCTCGCCGCCGTGGTCGCGGGGTTCCTGCTCGGCACCGTGCGCGGTGTGCAGGGGACCTGGCAGGGCGTCCTCTACTCCCGCATCGTGCGACCGCGCCTCGCCCCGCCCGCCGAGCTCGAGGACCCGCGTCCGCCGCGCTTCGCCCAGCTGGTCGGCCTGGTGATCACCGGCATCGGGCTGCTGCTGGGGCTGCTCGGGGTGGCGGCGGCGGTTCCCGTGGCGGCCGCACTGGCGCTGGTCGCGGCTTTCCTCAACGCGGTCTTCGGGCTGTGCCTCGGCTGCGAGCTGTACCTGCTGGGGTTGCGGCTGCGCCGCCGGGGCGCGTGAACGGAGCGGTGCGACGACGGGTCCTGCTGCGCGGTCGGCCGGTACGATCGGGGCATGACCGCGCTCGAAGGACTGTTCATCGGCCTGCTGGTGGCCGCCACGGGGACCATCACGTGGTTCGCCGGGCTCGTCGTCGTGCGGCTGTACCGGGGGCCTCGCTGATCCTGGCCCGCCCGGCCGGAGATCGTCGAGCAACCGGGAGGCGACCGTGACGTTCGTGCTGCCCGAAGGGCTCGCGCCCGAGGTGTACCCGCTGGCCTGGCTGGTGGGGACCTGGCGCGGTGAGGGCGTGCTGGCGTACCCGGGCATCGACGAGAGTGCCTTCGTGCACGACCTCGTGGTCGCATCGGACGGTGGCCCGTACCTGACCTGGACCTCCGTCTGGCGGCTCGTGCAGGTCCTCGAGGACGCGGCCGGGCTCATCGACGGTGACGTGCCGGCCGATCTGGGCCCGGTCTGGTCCACCGAGACCGGGTTCTGGCGGGTGCCGCCCGAGCGACCGGCCGATGTCCCCGCCGACAAGCAGCCGGTCGAGCTGCTCCTCGCCGACCCGTCCGGGCACGTCGACATCTACGTCGGCGCGGTCGGGAACGGGCGCATCGACCTGGTGAGCGATGTCGTGGTGCGCACCGCCACCGGGGCCGAGGTGGCCGCCGGGACCCGCCTGCTCGGGCTCGTCGACGGTGACCTCATGTGGGCGCACGACCTGGCCGCGTTCGGTCATCCGCTCCAGTCGTACGCCTCGGCCCGGCTGAGCCGGGTGCCGGGATGAGCGAGCCGACGGCTGCGGTCCGCCGCAGCCCGCTGCTCGACCGGCACGGTGCCGTCGAGGGCACCGGCGCCGATGCCGGGGTGGCCTGGCACTACGGCGATCCGACGGCCGAGCAGCGCGCGCTCGTCCGTGGCGCGGCGGTGGTCGACCAGTCCCAGCTCGGCGTGGTCACCGTCACCGGACCGGACCGGTTGAGCTGGTTGCACTCGATCACCAGCCAGCAGCTCACCGGCCTGGCGCCGCGGACGTCGACCGAGACGTTGGTGCTGTCGCCGAACGGGCACATCGAGCACGCCGCCGCGGTGGTCGACGACGGGACGACGACCTGGTTGATCACCGAGACCGCCCCAGGCCTGGCGGCGTGGCTGGACTCGATGCGCTTCATGCTGCGTGTCGAGGTGACCGACGTGACCGACGACTGGGCCGCGCTCGGTGAGCCCGTGGCGGCCGAGGGCACCGCGGACGAGCCTGTGACCTGGTGCGACGCCTGGCCGCGGGTAGCCGTCGGCGGCACCCGGTACGGCCCGGTGGACGAGGAGCACCCCGGCGCCGACCGCGCCTGGCGGCTGGTGCTCGTCCCGCGCGGCGAGCTGGTGCGCGAGGTGGCGGCCCGTGAAGCTGCCGGCTGGTCACCGGCCGGGACGTGGGCGAGCGAGGCACTGCGGATCGAGGCCTGGCGTCCGCGCTTCTCGCACGAGGTCGACCACCGCGCCCTGCCGCACGAGCTCGACTGGTTGCGCACGGCGGTGCACCTGAACAAGGGGTGCTACCGCGGGCAGGAGACGGTGGCCAGGGTGCACAACCTCGGCCGCCCGCCCCGGCGGCTCGTCATGCTGCACCTCGACGGTTCGGGTCACCTGCTGCCGGAGCCGGGCGCCCCGGTACGCGCTCAGGCGGACGGGCCGGTGCTCGGGGTGCTCACCAGCTCGGCCCGGCACCATGAGCTCGGACCGGTCGCGCTCGCGGTGCTCAAGCGGTCCGCACCCGTCGACTTCGACCTCATGGTGGACGAGGACGGTGGTGTCGTGGCCGCGGCCCAGGAGGTCGTCGTACCGCCCGACGGTGTCTCTGTCGACCGGCCCGCCCCGCGCGGACCACTGGCGCCGGGGCTGCGGCTCGCCGACCAGCGGTGAACGGCTCGCTGCGCATCGAGGCGCAGGAACGGACCCGCCAGGGCCTGTCCCGCGTCCGTGCCGCGTGGTTCCCGGTGGTCCAGGCGGCAGCAGCCGGGGCAGCGGCCTACGCCATCGCGTACTACCTGCTCGGGCACCAGTACCCGTTCTTCGCACCGGTGGCCGCCTGGGTCGCGCTGGGCTTCTCCCGGGACCGGGAGCTGCGGCGGGTCGCCGAGCTCGCGGTCGGGGTCGCGATCGGAGTGGGCGCCGGCGACCTCGTCGTCCATGTGATCGGCAGCGGGTGGTGGCAGCTCGCGGTGGTGCTCATCGCCTCGGCCCTCATCGCACGATTTCTGGACCGTGGGCTCATGCTCACGACCCAGGCCGGGGTGCAGGCGATCGTCATCGTCGGGCTGCCGAACGCGTCGGGCGGCCCGGTCGGGCGCTGGGTCGACGCGCTGCTGGGCGGTGCGATGGCCCTGCTCATCACGGTGCTCACCCCGACCGATGTGCGCAGCCGACCCCGTGAGCTGGCCCGCAGCGCACTGCAGGACCTGGGCCGGGTGCTGCACGAGCTGGCCCGCGCTCTCGCGGCCGGGTCCGCGGAGCAGGTCGCGGACGCCCTGGTGCGGGCCCGGGCGAGCCAGCCGGCGCTCGACGAGTGGCTGGACGCCACCCGGAGCGCGCACGACCTGGCGCGGGTCTCACCGGGGGCCCGGCGGCACCGGGAGGAGCTCACGGCGCTCGTCGACCGCGCCGTGCTCACCGACCGGGCGGTCCGCAACTGCCGGGTCCTGGTCCGTCGCGCCGGGCCGGTGGTCGAGGAGGGCGCCCAGCTCGAGACGGTGGCCCGCCAGACCGAGCGGATCGCACGTGCGGTGGACGAGCTGGCCGATGCGCTCGGTGGGGGCCGCGACCCGGTGCGGGCACGGGCGGACCTGCTGGCGGCCGCCCACGAGCTCGACCCGTATGCCGCAGCCGACGAGGGCTGGCAGGCCCAGAGCCTCGTGCTGCTGCTCCGGTCGTTGATGGTGGACCTGCTGCAGGTCGCCGGTGCCAACGCACGTGATGCCCATGCGGTGCTGCCCGAGCTGTGAGCGACGGCCCCGGCGACCGGGTCAGCCCGTCCGTGACGGGTCCCCTGTGGGCGCGGACCTGCTCGGCAAGGCCCCGCCCCACCGCATAGGCTTCGCCGCGTGATCGCGACCCTGCAGGTGTGGCTCTTCCTGCTCTTCTACGCGGCGATCTTCGCCCTGTGCGTCTGGGCGCTGATCGACTGCCTGCGCCGGCCGACCGCCGCCTTCGTCTCGGCGGGCAAGCGCACCAAGGGACTGTGGACCGCGGTGCTCGCGGTCGCCTCCGTGGTGTCCTTCATCGCCGTGCCGATCCCGGGTGGGTACTCCCTGGGTGGCGGCACGTTCGGCTTCCTCTCGTTGCTCGCCGCCGTCGCCGCTGTCGTCTACCTGGTCGATGTGCGGCCCGCCGTGGTGCCGTACTCGCGGCGCAAGGGTCCGCGCGGCCCGCGCTCCGGCTGGTGAGAGCGGTCGTCCAGCGGGCCACCCGGGCACAGGTCCGGGTGGCCGACGAGGTCGTCGGTGAGCTCACCGGACCGGGGCTCGTGGTGCTCATCGGTGTGACACCAGGTGACGGTCCGGCCCAGGTGGACCAGCTCGCGCGCAAGGTGGCCGAGCTGCGGATCCTGCGCGATGAGCGGTCCGCGGTGGACGTCGGTGCCGGGGTGCTCGTGATCAGCCAGTTCACGTTGTACGCCGACACCCGCAAGGGGCGACGGCCGACCTGGAACCAGGCGGCGCCGGGCCCGGTGGCCGAACCACTCGTGGACGCCTTCGTCGAGGCGCTGCGCGGGCGGGGGCTGCCGGTGGCGACCGGGCGGTTCGGGGCCGATATGGCGGTCGAGCTGGTCAACGACGGGCCGGTCACCATCCTGCTGGAGGCGGCGCCGACGACGTAGTGCGCGCAGCGGTCCATGCGCGGGAGGTGCGCGGACCGCTGTCGCACCCGGACATGAGAAAAGCCCCTCGGAGTAAGCGTCCGAGGGGCTTTCCTCTGACCGCACAGCAGCACGGGTCTCCCCGTGACTGGACCGCTCGACGTGCGGCGGACGCACCACCCGGTGCCGCCCGGTGAACCGGAGGCTCTGGCTGGAGCACCTGCGATCGAACCTCCCGGGTCCGAGCGCCACCCCCGCGTCGTCGTACGCGGGCCGCCAGGTCACCCCAGCGCTGCGGTGGTGCCGTTCTCCGTTCGGTTCCGGTCCTTCCGGTCCGCCTGCCGCCGGGCCGGACCCGAAGGTCTGGCCGTCCTGCCGACGATCCGTCGGGATCGATGTGACAGGTCTAGTCCTGGGCGCGAGAGGCCGCAAGGGGGTGCGCCGGGCAGTTTTCGTCCACAGGTCCGGGCACAGGTTCGTCCACAGGAGTACCTGCGAAGACGTCCTTTGGACACAGGCCTGTGTATGAGATTTGTGGACAGTTGGCGTGTCGTTCACCCGCTCGACACGTCCGGCTGCGTAGCGTGGAACGCGGTTCGAGGCCCCTCGGAGTAAGCGTCCGAGGGGCCTCGCCATGTGTCCGGGTCCGGGTCCGGGTCCTGGGCGTGGGCCCGGGAAGCGGGCGGGTGAGCGGCCGCCGTCCCGGCCGGCTCAGGCGCGCAGGGCGGTCACTGCCCGGGCGACGTCCTCCTCGTCGTTCCAGACGTGGAAGGCCAGGCGGACGCCGCCGTCGCGGCCGGCCACGGTGCACCCGGCGGCGGTCAGCGCCCGGCGGCGGGAACCGTCCGGGTCGGGGAGCGCGACGATGGCGCTGCCGGTCGGGTCGAGTCCGAGCTCGGTGCGCACCGTGTCGGCCAGTCGCACATCGTGGTCGAGCAGGGCCTGGGGATCGAGCTCGGCGAACAGCTCGAGGGCGGGTGCCGCGCCGCACCAGGCCAGCCAGGCGGGCGAGACGTCGAGGCGCCGGGCGTCGTCGGCCAGGTGCATGGCGCAGCCGTACATGGACGTGGCCGGGTCCGCACCTGCGTACCAGCCGGCGTGCACGGGGCGCAGCCACTCCAGCGCCTGCGGGCCGACGGTGGCGAACGCCGTGCCACGCGGTGCGCACAGCCACTTGTAGGCGCCGGTCACGGTCACGTCGTAGGCACCGGCGGCGACCGGCAGCCAGCCCGCCGCCTGGGTCAGGTCGACCAGGGTGCGGACACCGGCGGAGCGGGCCGCCGCCGCGATCGCCGGCCCGTCGAGCAGCATCCCGTCCGCCGACTGGACGAGGGAGAACGCGACCAGGTCGTCGCCGGACCGCACCGCTTCCGCGAGCTGGGCGGGCGGTGCGGTGCGCACCTGGATGCCGCGGTGCGCCTGAGCCAGGAACGGGTAGGTGACCGAGGTGAAGTCGCCCTCGGCCAGGAGCACCCGGGCGCCGTCGGGCAGGCTCGCGGCGACCGCGCCGACCATGACCGAGACCTGCGAACCGATCGACACCGCGCCGGCGGGGACGCCCACCAGCCGGGCGAACGCCGTGCGCGCCCGCTCGATGGCCAGGTCGTAGCCCGCCATGGTGCCCTCGCCGCCGGCCCAGGCGTCGACGGCGGTGTGCATCGCCTGCGCGACGGCGCGCGGCGCGAGGCCGCTCGTCGCGGCGTTGAGGTAGCCGGGCGGCGCGGTGAACAGGTGGCGGACGTCGAGCGGGGCGGCGGTGGCGGTCACCCTTCGATGCTGCCGGTGCTCGCGGCATCACACAATGGCGCGTTCGGCCTGCACACCATCACGCGACGTTATGGTCGGGGTATGGCAGTCGAGCTGGACGTCGCGTCCTTGCGGGTGCTCCAGGCGATCTCGGAGCACGGCACCCTCACGGCCGCGGCCGCCGCACTCGGCACCAGCCAGCCCGCGGTCAGCCAGCACGTGCGGCGGATGGAGCGTCGGCTCGGGACCGCGCTGCTCGACCGCACGGGCCGCTCCGTGCGGCTCACCGAGGCCGGGCGCGTCCTCGCCCGGCACGGCCAGACCGTCGGCGCCGCCGTCCGCGCGGCGAACGCCCAGGTCGCAGCGCTGACCGGGTTGCGCGCGGGCATCGTGCGGGTAGCTGCCTTCCCCTCGTCATCGGCCACGCTGCTCCCCGTCGCGCTCGCGGCGCTGCGCCGGGACCACCCCGGGCTCACCGTCACCTTCGACGAGGTCGAGCCGCCGGCATCCCTGCACCAGCTGCGCACCGGCGTCTGCGACCTCGCGCTCGCCTTCGCCTACCCCGGGACCGACCTCGGACGCGGGGCCGACGACCTCGACGGGCTCGTCACGCGTCGACTGCTCGCCGATCCCACCTACGTCGTGCTGCCGACCGGGCACCCGCTCGCAGCCTCGGCCGGGCTCGACCTGACGGCGCTGGCCGACGAGACCTGGATCGCAGGGTGCCCGCGATGCCGGGGGCACCTGCTCGCATCCTGCGAGGCGCTCGGCTTCGCCCCGCGGATCGACTACGCGACCGACGACTACTCGACCGTGCTCGGCCTGGTCGCGGCCGGGCTCGGGGTGGCGCTGCTGCCCGGACTCGTGCGGCCCTACGCGCAGCGCCACCCGGGCGTCGTCGTGCGCTCCGCGGGGACCTCCGCCCGGCAGGTGCATGCGGTCACCACACCGGACCTGCTCCGGGTGCCCGCCGTCGCCGCGGTGCTCGAGGCGCTGGAGCAGGCGGCGGCCGAGGTGGCGGGGGATGCGGCTCATGCGGCCTCGGGCGGGTGACGGGGGACGCGGCTTCGGGCGGGTGACGGTGTGCCCGCGCGACGTCAGACCAGCGGGACGCCCATCGCGGCAGCCAAGGTGCGCAGCACCCCGTTCTCGTTGTTCGACGGCGCGACGTACGCCGCCGCCGCACGGACCTGCGGGTGGGCGTTGTCCATCGCGACCGACCACCGCGCCTGCGCCAGCATCCCGAGGTCGTTGAGGTAGTCACCGAAGACCATCGTGTGCTGCGGCCCGAGGCCCAGGCTCCCCTGCAGCTCGCGCAGCGCCCGACCCTTGTCGGCCGTCGGGCTGCCCACGTCGAGCCAGTGCGGACCCGAGACGACCAGGAGCGCATCGTCGCCGATGCCACCGAACTCCGTGGCCGCCTGCGCCGAGCCGGCGAAGTCGTAGACCGCGACCTTGAGCAGATCGTCCTGCACGGCGGTCAGATCGACGACCACCTCCAGCCGCGCGTAGTACGGGCGCGTCTGCGCCAGGAACTTGTCATCGTGCCGCTCGACGTACGCCGACGACGTGCCGCACAGCACGGTGCCCGCATCGGCGCCGCGGGCCACCCGTTCCCGGGCGATCTCGACGGTGCGGATCGCGGCGTCCCGGTCGAGGCCGTCGCGGGAGATCTCCTCACCGTCCCGCAGCACCCATGCACCGTTCTCGGCGATGTAGAGCAGGCCCGGGTGGTCGAGCTGGCGGTGCAGGGTCGCGTACTGGCGCCCCGACGCCGCGACGAGCTGGATGCCGCGTTCCGCCATTGCGGTGAGCACCTGGTCGAAACCGGCGCCGATCCGCTTCTCGTCGTCGAGCAGCGTGCCGTCCATGTCGACCGCCACCAGTCGCAGGTCTCGCACGTCACCGAGGTCGGGCAGCAGGGAGGTCACCCCCCGATTCTCCCAGGTGCCGCCGACTGCCCGGCTCCGACCCTGGGCGCGGCCGCCCGGCCCGGCGCGCAGTCCCCTGGCCCGGGGCCGAGGGGGTCAGGCGGGGAGGAGCTCGGCGATGAGGGCGGGGACGGCCTGCTCGATGGGGTCGCGGATGCAGCGGGTCGCCAGATGGTCGTACATCGTCGGGGCGTCGTTGACGACGATGAGCTCGGCGCCGCACTCGACGGCGAGACCGGCCAGGCTGGCCACCGGCTGCACGCTGAGGGTGGAGCCGATCGCGATGAACACCTGCGCGTCCTGGGCGGCGGCGATCGAGCGCTCGAGCGCGGTGTCGTCGAGCCGCTCGCCGAAGTAGACGATGTCCGGTTTGAGTATCGCCCCGCACTTCGGGCAGCGCGGGTCCGGGTCATGGTCCAGACCGGTCAGGACGGACTCGGTCTCGGTACGCCACCGGCAGGCCAGGCAGCTGGTGGTGGCCAGGGTGCCGTGCAGCTCGACGACATCGGTGCTGCCCGCCTGCTGGTGCAGACCGTCGAAGTTCTGGGTCAATAGGCCCCGCAGCAGCCCGGCGCGCTCCAGGTCCACGAGGGCGGCGTGCGCCCGCGACGGCCGGGCGGAACGGGCCGGGCTGTCCCGCCACATCCGCCAGCAGGCCTCGCGAACCTGCTGGTCGGCGACATAGCGGCCGATCTCCAGGAGCTCGGCCTGCTCGGGGTGACGGGTCCACACCCCGTCAGGCCCGCGGAAGTCGGGGATACCGGCGCCGGTCGAGATGCCGGCTCCGGTCAGGACGGTGACGGTCGGGTCGTTCTCGTGGTGTGCCATGACGGTTCGAGCCTACGACCGGTGGGCCGACGGGTTCGACGTACGGACGCTCGTCGGCCGGGTTCGGAGGCCCGCGCCGCCCGCCCGCCTGGCCGCCCGCCGTCAGGCCCAGCCGGACGACTTCAGCGCATCGACCACCGAGGTCTCCGGCGGACCGTCGAACCGCGGCACGCGCCCGGTGGTCGCATCCCACCAGGCCTTCCACGACGCAGGGAGCTCACGTAGCCGCCAGATGACCGCCTGCTGCGGGTTCACGCTCGTCGACGACACGCCCAGGCCGGTCGCGTGGACCCCGGCCGCCTGGCAGCTGAAGAGGGCGCGGCGCAGGTGGTAGTCCTGGGTGAGCAGCACCGCATCATCGACGCCGAACACGTCGTGGGCGCGCACACAGGTGTCATGGGTGTCGAACCCGGCGAAGTCCCGCACGATCGCGGAGTCCGGGACCCCGTGGGCGACCAGCCAGTCGCGCATGGCGGTCGGCTCGTCGTGGGCCGGGGTGCCGTTGTCGCCGCTCACCAGGATGACGCCGACCTCGCCCGCGGCATACAGCGACCGGGCGGCCTCCAACCGGCGGGCCAGGTACACCGAGGGCGCGCCGCCGGGTTTGAGCCCGGCGCCGAAGACGATCGCGACCGGGGCGCGGCGCACCGCCTGGCGGTTCGGCGCCACCTCGCGCTGACCGACGGCCTGCACCCAGGCCATCGGCCCGACGGTCGCGACGAGGACGGCGGCGAGTGCCCACAACCAGGGCGAACGAAGCTTCACCCTGGCGACGATAGGTGGTGGGTGCGAACCGGAGGTGTCGATCAGGTGAGGGTCGCCAGCCAATCGGCGACCAGCGCCGCGACCTGCCCGGGATCGGTCGGGGTGTGGGTCCCGGGGACGATCCTGAGGACGGCGTGGGCAGGCAGATGGGCGCGCAGCTCGTCCGGGGAGCCGTACGGGTCGCGGTCGCCGCTGATCGCCAGGACCGGCAGTGCGAGCGTCGTCAGGTGCTCGGTGCGCAGCTGCTGGGGGCGGCCCGGCGGGTGCAGCGGATAGGACAGGAGGACGAGGCCCGCGGCCGGCAGCCCCTGAGCGACCGCTGTCGAGCACATCCGACCGCCGAACGAGCGACCGCCGACGGCGAGTGCAGCCGGGTCCACGCCGAGCTCGGCCGCGAACGCGGCTGCCCGCTCGACCACGGCGACGGCCGCGCGGGCCGGGTTTGGCGGGAGCTTGGTACGTCGCACGGGCAGGGGGCGCACCGCGCCCTCGACCGCGAGCAGGGCGGGATGGTCGGCCGTGCCGCCGGCGCCCGGGGTCAGGAACAGGGCGGCGGGACGGGGCACGAGGTCAGTGTGGCGGTTCGGCGCCCGTCAAGGAGCGCCCGGCCCGGGCCCGCGGCGTCAGCCCGCCGCCTGCCACGGCCCGATCTGGACGGTGGTGAGCATGCCGATATCGGTCGACCCGGGCTGGACCAACGTCGCCGGCTGCCCCTGGGCGAGCTGCACCGCGAGCACCGAGAGCCGCTCCGAATCGGCGCCCGCGAGCTCGCCGGTCCACTCCAGCGCTGCGGTCGCGGCGGCCCCCGGTGCGAGCGTGACCACGGCGGAACCGTCGGCCGCTGGCACCTGCTCCAGTGACCAGGTGAAGGTCTGGCCCCAGGTGCCTCGACCGCCGATCCCGGGGTAGCCGGAGACCGTGCAGGCGGTGGTTGAGACGTTGGTCGCCGTGAGCGCGCCGTACCGGTGGCCCACGGCCGCGTCGAGCTGCTGCACCCCGTAGGTGACCGCATCAGCGGGGCAGACCCCCGCGCCGTCCGGGCCGGTGGCGGTCACCTGCAGCACCCCATCGACCTCGTCCTGCGTCAGAGCGGAGTCGGGGACGATCGGCGAGTCCGGCGGCTGGTCCCAGCCCGGGGGCAGGTCGGCCTGGGCGGGTGCGGTCGCCGACGGGTCCCCGCCGGGCGCGGCTGCCGCTGCGGCGCCGGTTCCGGTGCCGACGGAGTGCGACGCCGACGGGGACGCCGAGGCCCGGTCGTCGTGCTCGGGCGTGATCGACGACAACGAGCAGCCGGTCAGCAGCGTCGAGCACATGAGCGTCAGGGGGAGCCATCGACGGACCACGGGCATCTGGCCATCGTCGCAGCCGGGCGGGGTCCGGGCCGGCGGGACCACCGGACCGGGCCGGCAGATGCTGTGCGGGTCCTGTGCCGACCGGGCGGCCCGACCTGCGTAGCTACCGTGTCGGCGAACCGGCCGAGAGGGAGCGTCATGCAGGTCCACGTCGTCCACGCCCATCCGAGCGAGCACTCGTTCACCGCGCAGGTGCGTGACGAGCTCCTGCGCGGCCTCGCCGACGGGGGCCATACCGCGACAGTCTCCGACCTGTACCGGATGGGCTTCGCCACCGACATGACCGAGGCGGAGTACCTGCGCGACGCCCACTACGACGCGACGCCGCCGCTCGCCCCCGACGTGGTGGCCGAGCAGCGACGGATCAACGCCGCCGATGCGCTCGTCCTCGTCTACCCGGTGTTCTGGACGGAGGCACCCGCGAAGCTGGTCGGCTGGTTCGACCGCATCTGGAGCTACGGGTTCGCCTACGGCCAGGAGGCCGGCGGCTTCCCCATGAAGACGCTCGACCGGGCGCTCGTCATCGCCGTCGCGGGCCACACCGAGGCCGAGCTCGTCGAGCAGGGGCGCCTGCAGGCGATGCGCACCGTCATGCTCGACGACCGGATCAACGACCGTGCCAGGTCCAAGGACCTCGTGCTGCTCGGCGGCACCTCCCGGGACGACCCGGAGCGTCGCGAGGCGAACCGTCCGATCCACCTCCGGCGGGTGTACGAGCTGGCCGTGGGACTGGGGCGGTAGCACCCGGCTTCTGTGACGGTTCTGCAGTCCTGGCCGTCCTCAGGTTGCCCGCCGTTGTGCCGATAGACAGCCAGGGGCTCATTCGATGACGAGGACGACAAGGGAGCCCCCCGTGAATCGACGCCCCGGTTCTGCGCTCGCTGCCGGTTCTGCCGAGCCGCACGGCGCCTTCCACTCCGCCCGCAGCCTCCTGCTGATGCTGGCCCTCGCCTCGCTCCTCGCCGTCATCCCGGCCATGGTCCTGGCGGACACCCGCCCGATGGCCTTCGGCCTTGCCGCCTGTGGCGTCCTCGCGGCAGCCTGGGCCGCGCTGTACTGGGGGTTGCTCCCGGCCCTCCTCGTGGACCTCATCGACGCCGTCTCGTTCTTCGTGATCTCGATGTCCCTGGTCCAGGCGTGGGAAGCCCCGGGAGCGATGTTCGCCTCGCTCTGGTTCCGCTCGCTGGGCGCCTCGACGCGTGGACTGGGCGTGCGGGTGGCGCTCTACTCCGCGGTCGTCATCGGGTCGGCGGTCGGGATGATGCGCGGACCCTCGCCGGGCATCGTCGCCCTCGTCATCAGCGTGGTCCCGTTCTGGTTGGTGACGGCGCTCGTGGCCGGTCGGATGGGCACCATGCTCAAGGAGCACGACGTGGTGGCGGCGATCGGGGCGCTGGAGGCTGACCTGAGCGCCGCCCTCATCGACGAGCACGACGAGTCGACGTTGTCGATGTGGTCACGGGCCTCGTGGCGCGCACTGTGCCAGGTCGTGCCGGGGATGCGGATCGCGTTGCTGGAACCCCACCGGGACAAGTGGGTAGTGGTGACGACCGCCGGAACCTGGGCGCGGCGGCCCGTCTCGCTGGACGCCGGGCTCGTCGCGCGGCTGGCGCCGCTCGATGCGGCATCCGGCGCCCGGGTGCTCGACGCCATGGCGACACTGGACCGGGCGGCCGGGGCGGCGTGCCGGTGGGGGTCGGTGCCGCTCCCGGACCGGTCCACCGGGGGGTCGCTGCTCGTCGGGCTCCCGCGCGGTGCCGGGCGCGGGCTGGTGGCCGCCGTCGCGGGGGTGCTGTCCCGGTCCGAGCTCGTCATGCAGCACACCAGGGACCACCTGGCCCTCGGCGTCCGGGCCCGGCGCGATGAGCTCACCGGTCTGCTCAACAGGGTGGGCTTCTTCGAGGAGCTGGCCGGCTACGAGGACGGTGACGAGCGGCTGAGCCTGGTGTTCGTGGACCTCGACGAGTTCAAGGCGGTGAACGACACCTTCGGCCACGGCGTCGGGGACGAGGTGCTGCGCCAGGCGGCACATCGGTTGACCGAGGCATGTCCGGCCGCGACGGTGTGCGCCCGCTTGGGCGGCGACGAGTTCGCGGTGCTGCTGAGGGGAGCCGACCTGGCGATGGTCCGGCACATCGGCAGGTCGATCGAAGCGGCGGTGTCGGCGCCCATGACGACCTCGATCGGAGCGCTCGGCATCGGGTGCAGCTGGGGGGTGGCGTGTCTGGACGGCGGCGACGACGACACGACCGGCCTGCTCGCCCGTGCCGATGCCGCGATGTACGAGATGAAGCGGGCCCACTGGGCGGCCGATGAGCGCGACCGGCGGCGGTAACCGTCCCCGCACGTGATCGTCGCCACCCGATGCCGTTCCCATCGGGAGCTCATCGAGGTGGCCTCCTCCTCCGGGGCTCCGAGGCATCCGCAGCCAGGTGCTCGTCGACCCGTCCGTGGGCGGTTCGGGTCACCGGCCGCTGCTAGACCGGGGTGCTCGGCCGCCGGGTCGGTTCGGGCCTCGGCGCGACGGCGGAATCCACCGGGTCCGGACGGCCGAACAGCACGGCTGCCAGGGCGAAGCAGGCCGCACCGCAGAACGTGCCGACGTTCGCCCAGACCAGGCTCACCTGCCGTCCCGTGTCGACGATGACGTACGCCCCGATCGCGGAGGCCCCGAACAGGATCGACCCGGCCAGGTTGAGCCAGCCGATGGCCGTCGAACGCAGGCTGACATGCGCGTGCCGGCGCTCGCGGACCTCCGGTGCCATCGCGACCAGGCTCGAGACCAGGAAGAGCGCCGATCCGAGGGCGTCGGGACGCCAGACGGCCCGGTCCAGGACGGTGGGGCCGGCCCCGATGAGCACGGCCGCACGGATCGTGTTCACGTTGAACAGCACGGTGCCGGCCAGCTGCACCGCCGCCGAGACCCAGTCCGACGTCCGGCCACGCCAGAACGCGATCGCGTGCCGGGCGCGGGCCGGCAGCTCACGTCGGGCCAGCTGGAGCTGGCAGGTGGCGGCCGCGGTGAAGAACACCGCACCGACCGCGAAGGTCGCCGCCGAGGCGAGAGGTGGCAGGGCAGGCACCAGGCTGAGCGGCACCCCGACCATGAACAGCGCGGATCCGACGACGAACAGCCGGCCGGTCCAGGTGACCAGGGGTGGCACTGCGGTCGCGGACATGCAGGCGGCGCCCTTCCCTGGCGGGTGTGCCCCACCCTAGGGCGACGCCCGCTACTCGTTGCGGAACGGGGCGTAGCTGGTGTGCAGCAGGTCGTGGGCCCTCCCGGACCCCGGCTCGCCGTAGAACTCCTCGTACAGCCGCAGCACGTCGGGGTTCTCCTGCGACTTGCGGTAGCGGGACGTCTGGTCGATGTCGACCAGGACCTTCTGCCGGGCTGCCATCTCACCGACGATCGACGGGACCGGGTGCCCGGCGCCGTTGATGCAGCCGCCGGGGCAGGCCATCACCTCGACCAGGTCGTAGCCGACGTCCTCGCCTGCGACGATGCGCTTGACCAGGGGTTCGACGTTGTTCAGGCCGGAGATCACGGCGACCCGCACGGTGGTGCCGGCCGCTGTGACCGTCGCCTCCTTGATGCCGGCGAAACCGCGGACCTCGCGGAAGTCGAGCTGGTCGACCAGCGGTGTGCCGGTGAGCTTCTCCACCGCCATCCGCAACGAGGCCTCCGCGACGCCGCCCGACGCCCCGAACAGCACGCCCGCGCCGCTCACCAGGGAGTACGGGGCGTCGTAGGCGCCCGGTTCGATATCGGCCGGTTCCAGCCGCAGCAGCGCAATCATCTCGAGGAACTCGGTGGTGGTGAGCACCGAGTCGACGTCCCGGATGCCGTCGGGTGCGTACTCGGGCCGGGCCGCCTCGTACTTCTTGGCCATGCACGGCACGATCGAGACCACGTGCAGGTCCTCCAGGCTGATCCCGGCCTGCTGGGCGAAGTGGTTCTTCACGGTCGCACCCATCATCTGCTGCGGTGACCGGCAGCTCGACAGGTGCGGGATCATGGCCGGCCAACGCCGTTCGACCAGGTTCACCCAGCCGGGGCAGCACGACGTGAAGTGCGGCAGGACTCCGCCCGTGGTGACCCGGCCGAGGAACTCGGTGGTCTCCTCCATGATCGTCAGATCGGCTGCGAAGGCGAAGTCGAACACCTTGTCGAAACCGATGGCGCGCATCATCCCGGCGATGAACGCCGATGCGTCGTCCGGGGCCAGGTGGTACTCGTCGGCGATGACGCTGCGCACCGCCGGGGCGACGAATCCGACGACCACCTTGGACGGGTCGTTGATCGCGGCGAACACGTCACCGCGTTCGCGCACGTAGTCCAGCGCACCGCACGGG
>JAKLPK010000121.1 GCA_022013895.1 Cellulomonas sp.
CGGGCCCTGTCCGAGGACGACCACGTCATGCTCATGGGCGAGGACATCGGCCGGCTCGGCGGGGTGTTCCGGGTGACCGACGGGCTGCACGCCGACTTCGGCGACTCGCGTGTGGTCGACACCCCGCTCGCCGAGTCCGGCATCGTCGGCACCGCGATCGGGCTGGCGCTGCGTGGGTACCGGCCGGTGTGCGAGATCCAGTTCGACGGGTTCATCTTCCCGGCGTTCGACCAGATCACCACCCAGCTCGCCAAGATGCACTACCGGTCGCGCGGGCGCCTCACGCTGCCCGTCGTGATCCGGGTGCCGTTCGGCGGTGCGATCGGGGCGATCGAGCACCACAGCGAGTCCCCCGAGGTGCTGTTCGCGCACACCGCCGGGCTGCGCGTGGTGAGCCCGTCGACGCCGGCCGAGGCATACACGATGATCCGCCAGGCCATCGCGAGCCCCGACCCGGTGCTGTTCTTCGAGCCGAAGTCCCGGTACTGGGAGAAGGGCGAGGTCGACCTGGACGCCCCGGCCGACCCGCTCGGCCTGGACAAGGCCCGCGTGGTGCGCCCCGGCACCGACGTCACCGTCGTCGCGTACGGCCCGACGGTGGCCACGGCGCTCAAGGCAGCCGACGCCGCTGCGGCCGAGGGCACCTCGATCGAGGTCGTCGACCTGCGCGCGATCTCCCCGCTGGACACCGCGACCATCGCCGAGTCCGTGCGCCGCACCGGGCGCTGCATCGTCGTGCACGAGGCGCCGGTGCTCTACGGCGTCGGGGCCGAGGTGGCGGCCCGGGTGACCGACGGGCTGCACGCCGACTTCGGCGACTCCCGCGTGGTCGACACCCCGCTCGCCGAGTCCGGCATCGTCGGCACCGCCATCGGGCTCGCGCTGCGCGGCTACCGGCCGGTGTGCGAGATCCAGTTCGACGGGTTCATCTTCCCGGCGTTCGACCAGATCACCACCCAGCTCGCCAAGATGCACTACCGGTCGAAGGGCCTGCTCACGCTGCCCGTCGTGATCCGGGTGCCGTTCGGCGGCGCGATCGGGGCGATCGAGCACCACAGCGAGTCGCCCGAGGTGCTGTTCGCGCACACCGCCGGGCTGCGTGTGGTGAGCCCGTCGACCCCGGCCGAGGCGTACACGATGATCCGTCAGGCCATCGCCAGCCCGGACCCGGTGCTGTTCTTCGAGCCCAAGTCCCGGTACTGGGAGAAGGGCGAGGTCGACCTGGACGCCCCGGCCGACCCGCTGGGCCTGGACAAGGCCCGCGTGGTGCGCCCCGGCACCGACGTCACCGTCGTCGCCTACGGGCCGACGGTGGCCACCGCGCTCAAGGCGGCCGACGCCGCCGCGGCCGAGGGCACCTCGATCGAGGTGGTCGACCTGCGCGCGATCTCCCCGCTGGACACCGCGACCATCGCCGAGTCCGTGCGCCGTACCGGGCGCTGCATCGTCGTGCACGAGGCGCCGGTGCTGTACGGCGTCGGGGCCGAGGTGGCCGCGCGGATCACCGAGGAGTGCTTCTACTCGTTGGAGGCGCCCGTGCTGCGGGTCGGCGGGTTCCACATGCCGTACCCGGTGGCCAAGCTCGAGCACGAGTACCTGCCCTCCCTGGACCGCGTGCTCGACGCGGTCGACCGCACGATGGGGTTCTGATGCCGACGTACCAGCAGTTCCTGCTCCCGGACGCCGGGGAGGGCCTCACCGAGGCCGAGATCGTCGAGTGGCGGGTCGGCCCCGGCGACCCGGTGGCCGTCAACCAGGTCATCGTCGAGATCGAGACCGCCAAGTCGCTCGTCGAGCTGCCGTCGCCGTGGGCCGGGGTCGTCACCCGGCTGCTCGTGCCGCTCGGTGCGACCGCCGAGGTCGGCGCCCCGATCATCGAGATCGACGTCGACCCGGGCGGCACCCCGGCCCCGGCGGTCGCCCTCGGGCACCTGGTGTCCGGTCCGGACCGTTCCTCGGCCGAACCGGGCGGGGCCGATGAGCTCGCTGCCGCCGGAGCCGAACCGCGGACCGCCGTGCTCGTCGGGTACGGCGTCGGTGAGCAGGGTGCGGGCCGCCGGCCACGTCGGGGAGCCACCGGTCCCGCCGTTCCGGCCGCGACCACCCTCGTGCGCTCCACCGCGCCGGCCGCCCCCGCAGCGCTCGCTCCCGCAGCCTCGGCCGCGCTCGTCGTCGCGCCCGCCGCAGTGGCACCCACCTCGACGGTCCCCACCGAGTCGGCCGACACCCCGGCCCGCCGGCCCCCGCACGCCCTGGCCAAACCGCCCGTGCGCAAGCTGGCGCGCGACCTCGGGATCGACCTCGACGCCATCGCCGGCACCGGCCCTGGTGGGATCGTCACACGTGAGGACCTCCTCGCCCACGGCACCAAGGCCGAACCGCGCACCCTGGCGACGTACGCGGCCGACGACCGGCCGTGGCTCGCCTCGGGTGCGGTGACGGGTGACGGCCGCCAGACCCGGGTCCCGGTCAAGTCGGTGCGCAAGCGGACCGCCGAGGCGATGGTGGCCAGCGCGTTCACCGCCCCGCACGTCACGGTCTTCCACACGGTCGACGTGACCCGCACCATGCGGCTGGTCGCCCAGCTGCGCGAGGACCGTGAGTTCGCCGATGTGCGGGTCACCCCGCTGCTCATCGCGGCGAAGGCGCTGCTCATCGCGGTCAACCGGCACCCGGAGATCAACGCGAGCTGGGACGACGAGGCCCAGGAGATCGTCTACAAGCACTACGTGAACCTCGGGATCGCGGCGGCGACCCCGCGCGGGCTCCTGGTGCCCAACATCAAGGACGCCCACCGCCTCGGCCTGCACGAGCTGGCCCAGGCCATCGCCGAGCTCACCGCCACCGCCCGTAGCGGGAAGACCAGCCCCGCCGACCTGTCCGACGGCACGATCACCGTGACGAACGTCGGGGTGTTCGGCATCGACACCGGCACGCCGATCCTCAACCCGGGTGAGGCCGCGATCCTGGCGTTCGGCTCGGTCCGCGAGCAGCCCTGGGTGCACAAGGGCAAGGTCAAGGTGCGCCAGGTGACCCAGCTCGCGTTGAGTTTCGACCACCGGCTGGTCGACGGTGCGCTCGGGTCACGCGTCCTCGCCGACGTCGCGGCGGTGCTGGGGGACCCGTCGCGGGGGCTGGTCTGGGGCTGACGCCGCCTGCGCGATCAGCTCGGCGGGGACCACGGGGAGCGGCCGGACCCGACGGTGACGCCCAAGAGATGTCGACGCCCTGGGACTGGAGCCCCTCGACCTGGGCGGCGGCCGGCCGGCCGCCCGGTCAGAGGCCCAGGTCCGAGACCGCGCCGGACATCGGTTCGAGTGCCGCGCGCTCGTCGTCGGTGAGGATGTCCCGGTAGTACCGGTAGATGTTCGACGTGGCCGCGAGCTGCGCCCCGGCGGTGTCGCCGGTCCGGATCCGTTCGGCGAGCGCGGCGGCGTCGTCGGCGGAGCGGTGGACCCGCAGCCCCCGGTTGACCTCGGTCTCCAGCCGGCGCTGGGCGAGCTCGGTGAGCGCACCGCCGACGGCGGACCCGCAGGCCTCAAGGAGCCGGTTGCCCGAGGCGCGTCGGATCGCCTCGTGGAAGCCCTGCAGCCGGGTGCCGAACTCGGCCGGGTCGATCTCCTCGGCGTCGGCGAGCTCCGCCAGACCCCGCA
>JAKLPK010000122.1 GCA_022013895.1 Cellulomonas sp.
AGTCCGAGATCGACCTGGAGCGCAAGGAGATCGAGAACCGGCGCGACGCGGACGTCAACTCGCGCGCCGTCAAGCTCGAGTCCGACCTCGCCGCGCTCGAGGCCGAGGGCGCCAAGGCCGATGTGCGCCGCAAGGTGCGCGACTCCGCCGAGCGTGAGATGGCTCAGATCCGCAAGCGTGCGGACAACGAGCTGGACCGCCTCGACACGGTGTGGGACCGGTTCAAGAACCTCAAGGTCGCGGACCTCGAGGGTGACGAGCTGCTCTACCGCCAGCTGCAGGACCGCTACGGCAACTACTTCGCGGGCTCGATGGGCGCCTCGGCGATCCAGAAGCGCCTGGAGTCGTTCGACCTCGAGGCGGAGGCGACCTCGCTGCGCGAGACCATCCGCTCCGGCAAGGGCCAGCGCAAGACGCGTGCGCTCAAGCGCCTCAAGGTCGTCAACGCCTTCCTGACGACCAGCAACTCCCCGACGGGCATGGTCCTGGACGCCGTCCCGGTCATCCCCCCGGACCTGCGTCCGATGGTCCAGCTCGACGGTGGCCGGTTCGCCACCTCGGACCTGAACGACCTGTACCGCCGCGTGATCAACCGCAACAACCGCCTCAAGCGGCTGCTGGACCTGGGTGCGCCCGAGATCATCGTCAACAACGAGAAGCGGATGCTCCAGGAGGCCGTCGACTCGCTGTTCGACAACGGCCGCCGCGGACGCCCGGTGACGGGCCCGGGCAACCGGCCGCTCAAGTCGATCTCGGACATGCTCAAGGGCAAGCAGGGTCGGTTCCGTCAGAACCTGCTCGGCAAGCGCGTCGACTACTCGGGCCGTTCGGTCATCGTCGTCGGCCCGCAGCTCAAGCTGCACCAGTGCGGTCTGCCCAAGCAGATGGCCCTGGAGCTGTTCAAGCCGTTCGTCATGAAGCGGCTGGTCGACCTGGGGCACGCGCAGAACATCAAGTCCGCCAAGCGGATGGTCGAGCGCGCGCGTCCGGTCGTCTGGGACGTCCTCGAAGAGGTCATCACCGAGCACCCGGTGCTGCTGAACCGTGCGCCCACGCTGCACCGTCTCGGCATCCAGGCGTTCGAGCCCCAGCTGGTCGAGGGCAAGGCCATCCACCTGCACCCGCTCGTCTGCGGCGCGTTCAACGCCGACTTCGACGGTGACCAGATGGCGGTCCACCTGCCGCTGAGCGCTGAGGCGCAGGCCGAGGCCCGCATCCTCATGCTGTCCAGCAACAACATCCTCAAGCCGTCGGACGGCCGTCCGGTGACCATGCCCTCGCAGGACATGATCATCGGTCTGTACCACCTCACGTCCGACCGTCCGGACGCACTCGGCCAGGGCCGGGCGTTCAGCTCGGTGGCCGAGGCGATCATGGCGTTCGACGCCAAGGTGCTCGACCTCAACGCGGTCGTGAAGATCCGGATGGACGACCTCGTGCTGTCCGACGAGGTCGCGCCGGAGGGCTGGACCCCGGGGGAGGCGCTGCTGTTCGAGACCACTCTCGGGCGGGCGCTGTTCAACGAGCTGCTGCCGATCGACTACCCGTACGAGAACGGCGTCGTCGACAAGAAGCGGCTGTCGGTCATCGTCAACGACCTGGCCGAGCGGTACCCCAAGGTCGAGGTCGCGGCGTCGCTGGACGCGCTCAAGGAGGCCGGTTTCCGCTGGGCGACCCGTTCGGGGATCACGATCGCGATCTCCGACGTGGCGACCCCGAGCGAGAAGGCGGGCATCCTCGAGGAGCACGAGGCGAAGGCGGCCAAGGTCCAGGGTCAGTACGACAAGGGCCTCATCACCGACGACGAGCGCCGTCAGGAGCTCATCGACATCTGGACGCAGGCGACCGAGCAGGTCGCCAAGGCGATGCAGAAGAACTTCCCGGTGCGCAACACGGTGTACCGCATGGTGGGTTCGGGCGCGCGCGGCAACTGGATGCAGGTGCGTCAGATCGCCGGTATGCGTGGTCTGGTGGCGAACCCGAAGGGCGAGATCATCCCGCGCCCGATCAAGGCGAACTACCGCGAGGGCCTGTCGGTCCTCGAGTACTTCATCGCCACGCACGGTGCCCGCAAGGGTCTGGCGGACACCGCTCTGCGGACCGCCGACTCGGGCTACCTGACCCGCCGTCTGGTGGACGTGTCGCAGGACGTGATCGTCCGCGAGGACGACTGCGGCACCGAGCGCGGCCTCACGATGACGATCGGTGTCCCGTCGGCGGACGGCACGTTGCGTCGCCACGACAAGGTCGAGACCAGCGTCTACTCGCGCACCCTGGCGCAGGACGTGGCGATCGACGACGAGGTCATCGGCCGTGCCGGTGACGATGTCGGCGATGTGCTGCTCGACCGGCTCCTCGAGGCCGGCGTGACCGAGCTCAAGGTGCGCTCGGTGCTCACCTGCGAGTCGCGGGTGGGTACCTGCGCCAAGTGCTACGGCCGTTCGTTGGCCACCGGCAAGCTCGTGGACATCGGCGAGGCCGTCGGCATCATCGCGGCACAGTCGATCGGTGAGCCCGGCACGCAGCTGACCATGCGTACCTTCCACACCGGTGGTGTCGCCTCCGCGGAGGACATCACGCAGGGTCTGCCGCGTGTGCAGGAGCTCTTCGAGGCCCGTACCCCCAAGGGTGAGGCGCCGATCGCGGAGTTCTCCGGCCGGGTGGCCATCGAGGAGGGCGACCGGAGCCGTCGCATCGTCCTGACGCCGGACGACGGTTCGGAGGAGATCGCCTACCCGATCACCAAGCGGTCTCGTCTGCAGGTGGCGGACGGCGACCACGTCGGCGTCGGCACCCAGCTCGTGCTGGGCGCCGTCGACCCGAAGAAGGTGCTGCGCATCCTCGGCCCGCGGGCCACGCAGAAGCACCTGGTCGACGAGGTGCAGGAGGTCTACCGCTCGCAGGGCGTGGACATCCACGACAAGCACATCGAGGTCATCGTCCGGCAGATGCTG
>JAKLPK010000015.1 GCA_022013895.1 Cellulomonas sp.
ACAACGTCCTGGTGGTGCGCGACGGCGTGAGCATGGACCTGGAGAAGGGCAAGATCACGATCGTCGGGTCCGTACCCGCCGACATGGTCTACGTCGAGGGCGGCGTGGTCGGGCGCGCGACCGAGGAGACGCTGCGTGAGCGGCGGATGCTGCGCGACGGTGGTGTGCTCACCGTCCTGGCGCTGCTCGAACCCGCGGCGCACCGGCTCGCCGAGCCCCTGGAGTTCATCAGCCGCGGCGCCCTGATCGACGAGCAGGCGCTGGCCGCCGCGACCCGTGAGGTCGAGAAGGCGCTGTCCGGGATGGCGGACACGCGCGAAGCAGATGCGGCCGATCTCGACGAGACGGTCCGCCGTGCCGTGCTGCGTGGCCTGCGCCGACGCACCGCACGTGAACCTGTTGTTGTTGCGCTGGTCATGGACGCTTAAGCCGGCTGGGGTACCGTCCGCGACTCGTGGGACGTTCCCCCGAATGGTTGAAGATCGGCCACCCTGCTGCCGATGGTCTCGGCATGGCCACCTCTGGAACGGTGTGGGAGTCGCGACCACCGGTCTGGCCCGGTCCCGACCCGGTCGTGCCCGACGGAGGCGACCGGGTCGTCGCCCCGCCCGCGGGACGTCGGCGGCGGCAGTGGGGGGCCGAACGTCCCCGGCCGCCGTTGCCGCCCATCGAGGCGCCCGCAAGCGTGTCGGCGACCTGGCTCGGAGGTCTGGCGATCGTCGCGACGGTGGTCGCCTACCTCGCGTACCTGGCCTTCACGGTGGTCGCCCAGCTCATCGACCAGGGTCTGCAGAACAGCCGGTACGTCGGCGAGACCCTGCTCTACGTCGTCCTCATGGGCTTCCTGATCTTCTCCTCGTTCCTGTACCTGCTGGCGCGTCAGGGTGCCCTGTTCCGGTCGAGGACGCATGTGCGCGTCCCGCGTGCGGAGATCGACGCCTTCATGGCGGACACCCGGCCGTCGCTGACCGTGCTGGTCCCCTCGTACTGCGAGAACCCCGAGGTGGTCCGCTCCACCCTGCTGTCGGCGGCGCTGCAGGAGTACCCCGGGATGCGCCTCGTGCTGCTGCTGGACGACCCGCCCACGCCGTCCGACCCGGCGGCCGCGGCCGGTCTGGCGGGGTGCCGTGCGCTGCCCGAGGACCTGGAGACGCTGCTGGCGGTGCCGTACGAGCGGTTCAGCACCGCACAGCGCACGTACGAGGCCGCCGCACGCGACGGCGGCGCGAGCACACCGGACCAGGTGCGGACCCTCGCGCTGCACTTCGTCTGGGCCGGTGAGTGGTTGCGCGACCAGCAGGCCGCCGCCCCTCGGACGTCCAACGCCGACGACTTCCTGGCCGATGAGGTCCTGGGCGGTCTGGCCGCCGACTTCGAGATCACGGCCGGTGCCCTGTTCGGTGCCCTCGACCAGGGTGCCGCCGTCCCTGCCGAGCGGCTGTCCCAGCTGTGCCGGCGGCTGGTCTGGACGTTCGAGGCGCAGATCTCGTCCTTCGAGCGCAAGGCCTACCTCAACCTGCCGCACGACGCGAACAAGGCCATGAACCTCAACGCCTACATCGCACTCATGGGGCACAGCGTGCGGTCCGTGGACACCGAGATCGGTCGGGTCCTGCGGGACAGCGACGCACCGGACGCACTGGCGATCCCCGACAGCGACTACCTGCTCACGTTGGATGCGGACAGCGTGCTGCTGCGCGAGTACTGCCTGCGCCTCGTGCACCACCTGGAGCAGCCCGGGAACGCCCGGGTCGCGGTCGCCCAGACGCCGTACTCCGCGTTCCGTGGTGCGAGCACGCGGCTCGAACGGATCGCGGCCGCCACGACGGACATCCAGCACATCGTCCACCAGGGGCTCACCTACTACGACGCGACCTTCTGGGTCGGTGCGAACGCCGTGATCCGCAAGGTCGCGCTCGACGACATCGTCGAGACCTCCTACGTGGGTGGCCAGGAGGTCCGCCGGTACGTGCAGGACCGCACCGTGATCGAGGACACCGAGTCGAGCATCGACCTCATCGCGCACGGCTGGTCGCTCTACAACTACCCGGAGCGGCTGAGCTACAGCGCGACACCGCCCGACTACGGCTCGCTCGTCGTCCAGCGCGCCCGGTGGGCCAACGGTGGCCTGATCATCGCGCCGAAGTTCTGGCACTACGCGCGGCGCGAGCGCAAGGCCGGGCACCGGGTCCGGCTCGCCTCACGGGCGCTGCGCCTCAACTACATGGCGTCGATCGCGTGGGCCAGCTTCGGGCTGCTGTTCCTGCTCGCCTTCCCGTTCGACGACAAGCTGCTCAGCCCGATCATCGTGGCGGCGGCGGTCCCGTACTTCCTGGCCATGGCGTACGACTTCCACCGGTTGGGGTACAAGCGCTCCGACGTCTTCCGCGTGTACGCGTTCAACCTGGTGCTGCTGCCCGTCAACCTGGCCGGGACGCTGAAGTCGATGCAGCAGGCGGCGTCGAAGTCGAAGATCGCGTTCGCCCGGACCCCGAAGATCGCCGACCGCACGGCGGCCCCGGCGCTGCACATCCTGGCGGCCTACGCGATCACCGCGTTCTCGTTCTACACGCTCGCGAACGACATCCAGGCCGGCAACTGGAGCCATGCGGTGTTCGCGTCGTTCAACGGTGTGCTCACGCTGTACGCGATCGTCGCGTTCATGGGCTTCCGCAACTCGATCGTGGACATCTGGCTGGGGATGCTCCACTGGGTCCGGGTCCCGGCGAAGGACCCGATGCGGACGGACGCCCCGGCGGCCGGGCCGGACTGGCGGTCGGTGCTCTACTTCGGGCCCGACCAGCCCACGGGTCCGGTCGGCGATCGCCCGCAGGTCGCGGTCTCGGGCACGCCCCCGGTCCGTCGTGGCGACACCCGCTCACGTCAGCGGAACGGCTGATCGCCGTGGAGCTCGCACCGTCCGCCGCGTCCCGTCCGCGCACCCGGGTGTCACCGCTGCGTCTGGCCGTGGTCCTGGTGTCCGTCGCGGCTGTGGTCGCCGTCGGGTACCGGGCCGTCCACGGGGTCGTGGTCGCGGCCGCGACCCCCGGGCCGTCCACCTTCAGCGCCTACGTCGATGTCACGGCGTGGCCCACCTACGCCTTCGAGACACCGGCCGGGCCCGCGCAGTCCGATGTGACCCTGGCCTTCGTGGTGGCAGATCCGGACGCCGCCTGCACCCCGAGCTGGGGCGGCTACTACACGCTCGACGGCGCCGCGTCCGAGCTCGACCTCGACCGGCGGATCGCCCAGCTGCGGAGCACCGGGGGGCAGGTGCGGGTGTCGTTCGGCGGGCAGGCGAACGACGAGCTCGCGAGCGTGTGCACCGATGAGCTCTCCCTGCGTGCTGCCTATGCCGCGGTTGTCGAGCGCTACGACCTGACGACCATCGACCTCGACCTGGAGGGCGCCGCGCTGGAGGACGTCGACGGGGTCGCCCGGCGGGCGCAGGCCGTCGCCGCGGTCCAGCGCGATGTCGTCGACGCGGATGGCGCGCTCGACGTGTGGCTCACGCTGCCCGTGGACGGAACCGGGTTGACCGCCGTCGGGCAGCAGGCAGTGGCGGCCATGCTGGCGGCCGGCGTCGACGTGACCGGCGTGAACGGGATGACGATGGACTTCGGGGTCGTCACGACCGTCGCGGATCCGCTCTACCCGGTGGTGGAGAAGGCGACGGTGGCGTTGCACACCCAGGTCGTCAGCCTCTTCGCCGACGCCGGGCAGCGGCTCGACGACGTCGAGTCGTGGAGCAAGATCGGGATCACCTCGATGATCGGGCAGAGCGACATCGCGACCGAGCAGTTCACCATCGCCGACGCCGTCCAGGTCAACCAGTTCGCACGCGACCACGGTGTGGGGCTGGTGTCGATGTGGTCGCTCAACCGGGACTCGACCTGCTCGTCGCCGCTGCCCTCGGTGACCACGGTGGTGCAGAGCACGTGCAGCGGGATCGACCAGGGTGGCAGCTCCTTCGCCGAGGTGCTGTCCGCCGACCTGCCCGCCGCCCTGCCGAGGGCGACCTCGACGCCGACCTCGACCGGTTCGACATCGCCGTCCGCGAGCCCGTCCACCGTGGCCCCCACCGCCGCCGTCGACGATCCCGCCACGAGCCCGTACCCGATCTGGGACCCGCTCGGGACCTATCCGTCGGGGACGAAGATCGTCTGGCACCGGCAGGTCTACCAGGCGCGGTACTGGACCAGCGGCGTCGCCCCCGACACCGCAGTGACGAACGCCTCGGACTCGCCGTGGACCCTGCTCGGTCCCGTGCTGCCCGGCGACACACCCTCCCCGCTGCCGACGCTGCCGGCCGACAGCTACCCGCAGTGGGACGCCACCCAGGCCTATGTGGCCGGCACGCGCGTGCAGCTCGGGCTCGTGCCGTACGAGGCCAAGTGGTGGACGCAGGGGCAGGAGCCCGGGACCTCGGTCGCCGGCGGTTCGCCGTGGGTGCTGGTGATCCCGTCGGACTGACGGGGGAGAGGCGTCGCGGACGGCCACCGAGCTGGACCGCGTGATCGCCCCGGTCACCACACCCGCGTTGTCGCCGGGCCGCCGTCCCGGTGCGCCAGGCGCTGGCCGCCGACCGTTCATCTGACCGATCCGACCCGAGACGTGTGCCCGGGATCTATGCAGCATCGGGATTGGCTCACCCATTCCCGGGGTGGGTTACTGCCAGCAGGCGAACAGCCGTGGCGAGCGAAGTGGCTCGCGGATGCTGCTTGGAGCGCCGGTCAACCGAGGGAGAGTCGAGCACGATGATCAGAGGCAACTACGAGTCCGACCACGACAAGCGCAAGGAGCTCCCGCACAAGGAGCTCGGAACCATCGCGCCCATGCCGTTCGAGGAGTACTCGGAACGGCTCAAGGACTTCCTCATCATGAAGCGGACCAACGGCATCCTCGAGGCCCGCATGCACACCAACGGCGACAGCCTGCAGTGGAACGCCCAGGCGCACCAAGGCTTGCACTACTTCTTCGACTGGGCCGGCCGTGACCCCGACAACGAGGTCATCATCCTGGGCGGCTCGGGCAAGGACCTGTTCAAGGGGATCGGCCGCATGCAGGAGGACGGCACCTGGGGCTACGCGCACGAGTTCGACTCGGCGCCCGAGCACTCGTGGCGGCTGTACGACTACCAGTACTACGACGGCACGAACGACATCGAGGGCCAGGTCTTCGACGTCGAGGTGCCGACCATCGGCGTGTGGAACGGTGCCGCGTTCCACACCGACCTGGTGCTCTTCTCGGACATCACGCTGTGCACCGAGGACGCCTGGACCACGGAGATGCACTTCCGGGTCAACATGGTTCCCGGCGACGGCATCCAGATCGCCTGGCGCGAGCTCATGGGACGCAAGCGCTACGCGTACGCCGAGCTGACCGGCGAGATCATCACCGCCCGCAAGGCGCTCGAGCTGGGCATGGTCAACGAGATCTGTGACGACACCGAGGCCGCCTACGCGCGTGCCCACGAGATCGCCGAGCTGATCATGAGCGCCGGTACCCGGCAGACCCGTCGGCTCACCGTCCAGCAGCTGCGCAAGCCCTGGAAGGAGGAGATCGCCAACGAGCTCCGCAACGCCTTCGCCACGGAGATGTGGAACACCGCGACCGAGCACTCGCCCCACACCGTCAACTTCTGGGAGTGGGCGCACGAGGAGGCCGAGCTGGTCAAGGCGGCCGAGAAGGCGGGCAAGGTCGTCCGGCCGCGGCTCGACGGCGGTCGGGCAGAGGACGAGATCAAGTAGGTAGCACTGCTCGCGCCCTTTCGCGGGCGTGAGCCGTTCAGCATCTCCGATGCCCCGGCGGGCGCTTGTCCGCCGGGGCATCGGTTGTCTGCGAACGATTCCCAGAACTGATGCGTCGTGGGCATTTCTCGACCGCTCGGCAGGCCGCCACGCTCTGACCCGTTCGGCACCCCGGACACCGCCCGCCCCTCCCGAAGGACAGCCATGCCGCAGACCATCCACCGCTGGAGGGTGCTCGCCGCCTCCGTCGTCATCGTCATGTGCACCGGCGTCGTGTACTCGTTCTCGGTCTTCGCCGGTCCGCTGCAGGAGGTGCACGGCTGGACCACGGGCGATGTCATGCTCGCCTTCGCGATCAACGGAGCGCTCGCCCCGGTGCCGATGATCCTCGGCGGTGTCGCGCTGGACCGCGGCGGGGCACGTGCGCTGATGATCGCGGGCGCCGTGCTCTTCGGCGGGGGCTTCGCGCTCACCGGAACCGCGTCCACACCCTTCCAGCTGTGCCTCTGGTACGGCGTCGTCACGGCGTTCGGGCTGGGCTTCTGCTACACGACCGCCGTGAGCAACACCGTCAAGCTGTTCCCGGAGCGGCAGGGGCTCGCGGCGGGGCTCATCACCGCAGGCGTCGGTGCGGGGACGGTCATCGGCGCGCCGGTCGCCCGCGCGGTCATCGACGCGGCCGGGGTGTCGGCCGCGTTCGTGCGGATGGGTCTCGTGTACGGCGTCGTCGCCGTCGTCGCCGCCACGTTCGTCCGCTCCGCGCCCACGGCCGGCGAGGGGATGGCGGGTGCCGCGGGCGTCCCGTGGCACGCGATGGTGCGGTCGACCCGGTTCCCGGTGATCTTCCTGCTGCTTGCGGCCGGCCTCTTCGCACCGCTCATGGTCGTGTCCCAGCTGTCGGGGATCGGACAGAGCCCGTGGTACGGCCTCTCCGCGGCGTCGGCCGCGTTGTTCGTCGCGGGGTTCGCCGCGTGCAACGCGATCGGCGGGCCGCTCTGGGGTGCCGTCGCAGACCGGCGCGGTCCGGCCACAGCGGTCGCGCTCATGTTCCTGGTGAGCGCCGGTTCGCTCGTCGTGCTCCTGTCCGTGCACTCGTTCGCCGGTTTCGGGATCGGTGTCATCGGGATCGGCTCGTGCTTCGGCGGTGTGATGGGAGTCTTCCCGGCGCTCACCATGACGACGTTCGGCCCGCGGTACCAGGGCACGAACTACGCGGTGATGTTCATCGCCTACTCGGTCTCGGCCTTCGCCGGACCGCGGGTGGCCGCGAGCGGTGGCGGGGCCTACACGGTGCCCTTCGTGGTGGCGATCATCGTCAGCCTCCTCGGACTGGCGTTGACGGCCCTGCTGCGGCGTCGGAACGACGTGGTCCCGGCCGCTGCGACCACCCAGGTCGCCACCAGCGGGTGACGGGACCCGGCCGTGCTCGTCGGTCGCCCTGGTCCTGGGGTTCCCGATCGCCGATCAGCCCGTTCGGAATGCGGATCGACGTGCGCAGTCCATGGTCGTCGAACCGGCAAGAAGCTGCGCCGTTGTGACCCCCGTGGCGCAAAGGACCAACGGCCCGAACTTGCGTCAGGCTTATGCCGATCCCGAATGTCACCATCCAGCCGGACGCACCTAGTGTCTGGGACAGCGACAACGGTGCCGACCTTCCCCGTGAGGAACGGCAGTCGTCGGGACGTCTGGCCCGCGGGTCCGGCGTTCGACAGCTCGCACCAGTCATCGACACACGGAAGGGCGCACGAACCATGGTGGAGATCGAGGTCGACGGGCGCGCCGTGCAGGCGCTCCCCGGTCAGGACCTCCTCGCCGCATGCCTGGCCGCCGGCATCTACGTGCCGCACCTGTGCGCCCAGCCCAACCTGCCGGCCGAGGGCGGTTGCCGCATGTGCACCGTCGAGGTCGACGGCGAGGAGAGCCCGGTCCAGGCGTGCGAGGTCACCGTCGCCGAGGGCATGGTCGTGCGGACGAGGACGGCCCGGGTCGAGAAGATCCGCAACGTGGCGCTCGAGCTGATGCTGGCGCCGCACCCGAAGGACTGCACCTCCTGCGCGGCGTACCTCAACTGCGAGCTGCAGGCGCTCATGCAGTACACCGGCGTCGCGCACTCCCGGCTGCGTGAGATCGAGAAGGAGACCGCGAGGATCGGCTCCTCGGACTCGATCATCGCCAAGGAGATGTTCCGCTGCATCCAGTGCACCCGGTGCGTCCGGGCGTGCGACGACCTGCGAGGTGTCGGCATCCTGCAGCTCAACCACGCCGACGGCGAGGTCTACGTCGGCACCGCCGGGGACGTGCCGCACTCCCAGACGGACTGCCGCTTCTGCAGCGCCTGCGTCGCGGTCTGCCCGACCGGGGCGATCATGGACGTGCCCGGTCTGTTCCGCACGGACGTGCCCCGGACGCAGGCGCTGGTGCCCTGCCAGGACAGCTGCCCGGCGCACACCGACATCCCGTTGTACCTGCAGCTGGCCGGTCAGGAGCGGTACTCCGACTCGGTGGCGGTGTTCCGGGAGAAGCTCACGTTCCCGCACTCCCTGGGTTTCGTGTGCAGCCACGCGTGCGAGTCCGGCTGCAAACGCGGCAAGATCGACACACCGATCTCGATCCGGGCGGTCAAGCGGTTCGCCGTCGAGCAGGACCCCGACCAGCGCTGGCGGGAACGGACGTCGGTCGCACCGGCGACCGGTCGCCGGGTGGCCGTCGTCGGCGCCGGTCCCGCGGGGCTCACGGGTGCCTACTACCTGGCGCGCAAGGGCCACGACGTCACCGTCTTCGAACGGTCGGCCAAGCCCGGCGGCATGCTCTCGTACGGCATCCCGCGCTACCGCCTGCCGCAGGAGGTCGTCGACGCCGAGGTCGCGACGTTGGTGGAGGACGCGCCGTTCACGATCGTCACCGGCACCGATGTGAGCCAGGTCGCGGCCCTGCGGGAGCAGTTCGACGCCGTGCTGGTCGCGACCGGCGCGCAGGCCGGACGGCGGCCCCCGGAGTTCGCGGCCGGTTGGCCGAACGCGTTCGACGGTGTCGACCTGTGCCACCGGTGGAACGACGGCACCGCGCCTGCGCTGGGTGATGTGGTGAACGTGCTCGGCGGCGGGAACGTCGCCTTCGACTGCGCGCGCAGCGTCAAGAAGCTCGGCGCGACCACGGTCCGCGTGCTGTGCCTCGAACCGTTCTCGACGATGCTCGCCGATGCGGAGGAGGGCCGGGAGGCCCTGGCCGAGGGCATCGAGATCCTGGCCTCGGTCGCGGTCGCCCCGGTGGTCGGCGACGACGGCCGGGTGGTGGCGCTGTCCGTGTCGGACGTGGTCGCGTTCTCGTTCTCCAGCGACGGCCTGCACCTGGACCTGGTGCCCGGTTCCGAACGGGAGCTGGCCCTGGACTCCGTCATCGTGGCGACCGGTCAGCAGTCCGATCTGACGCCCGCGTGCGGCCTGGAGCTGCGGCCCGGCAACTTCGTCGTGGTGCGGGAGGCGGGCGCGACCGGGGTGGACGGGGTGTTCGCCGCGGGGGACGCGGTCAACGGCACCTCGTCGGTGGTCGGCGCCATCGCGGACGCCCGTCGGGCGACCTCGGCCGTCGACCGGTACCTGGGCGGCGACGGCGACATCGAGGACACCCTGTTCGACCGCGAGGGGCACGACCCGGTGCTCGGGACGATCCCGGACTTCTCGGGGCTCGCCCGCACCGACTGCCGCACCGCGCAGGCCGTGACGACCGAGACGTCGCGCTGCCTGCACTGCGAGCTCCGTCGGGACATCGACACGGCGAAGTACTGGACCGACCCGGTGTTCAAGGCTCCGGTGGTGGCGCCATGAGGTGCGATGTGACGGCGACGCTGCGCGAGCCCGCGGACCCCGCGGCCATCGGGGCGGGCACGATCTGCCCGGTCCAGGTCGCGGCCGACCTGCTGTGGCAGGCGGCCCGGCTGTCCTGCGGACGCGAGGTCTACTGCCGTGAGGGGCCGCGCCAGGTGGCGACGATCCTCTCCGACATCGGCGTCGGGCGGGGGTCGAGCACGGATCTGGAGCTCGTCGAGGAGCTGTGCTCCCTGATGGTGGACGTCGTGCCCTGCGGTTCGGCCAAGGGCGCGGCCCGGACGACTCTCGACCTGCTGCACTCGTACCCCGAGGAGTGGGAGCGTCACGTGCTCCGCGGCCGGTGCACGAGCCTGACCTGCACGATGTCCTTCACCGTCCATGTCGACCCGGCAACCTGCACCGGGTGCCAGGCCTGCCTACCGGTCTGCCCCGTGGGTGCGATCCGCGGCGGCGAGGGGCTCATCCACGTCGTCGACGTCGAGGCCTGCACCCGGTGCGGTGCGTGCCTGGCCGCGTGCCCGGTCGACGCGCTGGCCAAGGCCGGCCCGATCAAGCCGCGGCAGCCCGCGGACCCGGTCCCGGTCGGCAGCTTCGCCGGCCCCGCGCCCGGGTCCGGGATGCGACGCCGACGGCGCGGCGCCTGACCCCCGGCCCTTGCGATGACACAGATCCCACCGACTCCACCGACGACAAAGAGGTTGTGCAGATGAGCGAGAGCATGGAAGCAGACGTCGTCGTCATCGGCGGTGGCGCCTCGGGCATCACCGCGGCCGTGGCGGCAGCCGAGAAGGGCGCAAGCGTCCTGCTCGTCGAGAAGGGGAGCACCACCGGCGGCGCCGCCAACATGGGGATGGGCTTCTTCGCCGTGGAGTCGAAGTACCAGAAGGCGCAGCTGGTCGACTTCTCCCAGGAGGATGCGTTCCGGCTGCTCATGGAGTACACGCACTGGAGGGTGGACGCGCGGTTGGTGCGCAAGTACATCGCCCAGTCGGCCGACACCGTCGAGTGGGTCGAGAAGATGGGCGTCGAGTTCCTGGGTGCGTTCAAGTACTTCCAGAACTCGACCCAGACCTGGCACGTCGTCAAGACGGCCGGTTCGAACGTCCCGGCGGAGCGGGCCGCGTCGAACCTCTACCGGGCGCTCACCGCCCAGTCCGAGGACCTCGGCGTGCAGATCATGTACCGCACGACCGCGACCAGGATCGTGGTCGAGGACGGTGCGGTCACGGGTGTCGAGCTCACCGGTGAGGACGGTGTACCCCGCGTCGTCGAGTGCAACGCCGTCATCGTGGCGACCGGCGGCTTCGGCAACAACCCCACGATGATCCACGACTACATGGGCTACGAGTGGGGCAAGGATCTGCACTCGTTCCGCATCCCCGGGGTCGACGGCGACGGGCTGTCGATGCTGTGGGCCACCGGGGCCGGTCGCACCGAACCGGTGATGGAGCTGACGTTCACCACCCCGGGGGTGACGGATGTCTACAAGACCATCAGCGAGACGATGCGTCAGCCCAACCTCATGGTCAACCTCGACGGGCTGCGGTTCATCGACGAGGAGATCATGAACAACACCGTCTTCACGGGGAACTCGGTGGCGCGTCAGCGCCAACGGGTCGCCTTCACGATCATCAATGACGAGATCGTCGCGGACTACCGCACGAAGGGCCTGGACTACGTCACGTTCCACCACAACATCAAGACGATGGACAAGTGGGACCGGGAGGTCGCGGCCTACGTCGGTGGCGAGGCCGTCGAGGCCTCGGGCCTGTCGGACCTGCACAACGAGGACCAGAAGCACCAGAAGAACTTCTGGGTGTGCGACTCGCTCGAGGAGGTCGCGGCCGTGACCGGTATCGACCTGAAGAACCTCCAGGCCACGGTCACCGAGTACAACGGCTACTGCGACTCGACCGACAGCCAGTTCTTCAAGCCGTACAAGTACCTGCGGCCGCTGCGCGGCGGCAGGTACTACGTCGCGCGTCACTTCCCTGCCGGCTACGGCAGCCTCGGCGGCGTGAACGTCAACGACCGCATGGAGGTCCTGGACACCGCGGGTCTGAAGATCCCGGGCCTGTACGCCTCGGGGACGGACGCCTGCAACATCTTCGGCGACTCGTACTGCTTCTACATGCCGGGGAACACCATGGGGTTCGCCATCAACTCGGGGCGCATGGCCGGCTACAACTCCATGGAGTACATCGACTCGGACGACTTCTAGGCCGAACCTCCAGCCCCTCCGAGAATTGCGGTCCGCAGCCTTTCCGGGAACTGCTCCGGTGAGGTGGGACGCGCACACCCGAAACATCTGACCGGAGCAATTCAACAACGCTGTTCCCGACGAACAAAGAGGTTCATCACCATGTCCACCACTGCCCGATCCGAGGTGACGTACCGCCCGTTCCGGTGGTTCGTCCTCGCGACGCTCTTCATCGTCACGGCGACCTCAGCGCTGTCGCTGATCTCACCCGCTCCCCTCATCGGTGCGATCTTCACGAGCCAGTTCGCCGACCCGACAGCCATCCCGGAGGTCCTGCCGGAAGGTGTCCTGTCACTCGGGCAGATCGCCTGGATGACCATGGGCTGGTTCAACTTCGCCGTCGCGATCGCGGCGCTGGCCGGTGGCTTCTTCGTCGACAAGCTGGGCTTCGTCAAGATCTACGTGATCGGCCTCGCGCTCATCGTCATCGGCTGGCTGCTGGTCGGTGTCATCGGCGACACCTACACCGGGATGATGGTGATCCGCACCATCCAGGGTCTGGGGACCGGTCCCATCATGGCCTCGACGGCCGCCGTGGCTGCGACCAGGTTCCCCTCGCGCGAGCGCGGCTACGTCGCCGCCACCCAGGGCGCTGCCATGGCCGCCGGCATCGGCCTCGGGCAGGCCTTCATGCCCAAGGTCCTGTCCGCGCAGGGCGGCGACTGGCAGGCGGCGCTCGTCGCGCTGTGGCCGGTGGCCGCGATCGCGCTCGTGATGACGATCGTCGTCGCGGTCGGGCCGAAGCAGGACGTGATCGTGGTGCAGAACGACGCGGCCGAGCAGCTGGCGGCCAAGAACGCTCTGCGCAAGGCGCTCGCCCAGCCCGTCACGTGGGCGGCGATCGGCTGCGTCGTGGTCCTGTCGTGGGTGTTCCAGGCGTTCAACGACCTGTCGCCCAGCTACCTCACGATCGCACCGCCGACCGGGGTCGGCTTCGAGAACGGGTCGACGCTGCTCGGCATCGCCCAGATCTTCAACTTCCTCGGGGCGTTCGCGGCCGGGTTCGCCACCCAGCGCTTCTTCCAGGGGCGGGTGCGGCCGGGGATCATGCTCGGCTTCGCGATGGGTGCGATCTTCGGGCTCGCCATGCTGCTGCCGGCCGCGACGTCGAGCTCGACCCTCATGCTGGTGATCGTCTGCACGGCCGCCTTCTTCTTCGCCTGGGTCAACCCGAACGCCATCGGGTACATCGCCCAGAACTACCCGGCGAACATCACCGGCAAGCTCGGTGGCTACGCGATGGGGATCGGCATCTTCGGCGGCACGGCGGGTGTCGCCGCAGGTTCCGCGGCGCTGCACGCGACCGGGCACTACACCCTGTCGATCATCATCATGGCTGGCGTGTGCGCCCTCGGTATCCCGGTCGCGTACTTCCTGAAGCAGCCGAAGAACGTGAGCCAGGGGGCGACGGCGGCTGAACCGGCCGCGAGCGCCCGGTAGGGATCGTCGGCGGGGCGCGCTGCCGAGCAGGCGGTGCGCCCCGCCCGTCCCACCACCGGGTCTGGCCGGTGGCCGGAACACCCCGCACGAGGAGACGACATGACCACGCAGGCCGGGGTGCTCTCGATCGAGAGCGCGAACGTCTTCGCCATCCTGCGCACCTGGCTGTACGCCGAGCCGGACATCGTGTTCCGCGAGCTCGTCTCCAATGCCGCCGATGCCGTCGCCAAGCTGCGTGACCTCGCCCGACGTGGACAGGCCGCCGCGCCCGCGGGCCGGATCGACGTGGTTCTGGACGCTGCCGCGCGGACGGCGACCATCAGCGACGACGGGCTCGGCATGACGGCCGACGAGGTGGACCGCTACCTCAACCAGATCGCGTTCTCGGGGGCGAGCGACTTCATCGAGCGGTACCGGGACGCCGACGACGATGCGATCATCGGCCACTTCGGGGTCGGCTTCTACTCCGCATTCATGCTCGCCGAACGCGTCGAGGTCGACACCCGCTCGTACCTTCCCGGCGCGCAGCCGGTGCACTGGGAGTGCACCTCGGCGATGGAGTACTCCCTGGGCGCCGGTGCACGTGAACGGACCGGCACCACCGTCACCCTGCACCTGGCCGTCGACAGCCCGTACCTGGTCGGTCCCGAGGCAGCCCGTGACGCGGTCGCCCGGTACTTCGCGTTCCTGCCGGTCGCCGTGCACGTCACCTTCCGCACCGGCTCCGGCGAGGTCGCGGACGGGCACGACGCGGTGCTGATCAGCGACGACGCCCCGGTCTGGCGACGGGCAGGTGCGGGTGCCGCGGTCGAGCCCGGTGCGATGCGTGAGTTCTACCGGACGCACTTCGACGACCCGTTCGACCCGCTGTTCTGGATCCCGGTCACCAGCCTCGACCTCGGGCTGCGCGGTGTCGTATTCCTCCGCGACACCCGCGGCGGGGCGCGTGAGATCGAGGGGCGGCTCGACGTCTACAGCCGGGGCGTCCTGGTCGGCACCGATCTGGCGGGGCTGGCCCCGAAGTTCCTGGGCCTGCACTCGATCGTGCTCGAGTGCGATGAGCTGCCGCTCGTCGTTTCGCGGTCGGGGGTGCGCACCGACGACCCGCGTGACGGGGTCCCCGCGCTGGTCGGCGAGTGCCTCACGCAGGAGGTCATCATCGCCCTGCATACGATGGCCACCCAGGACCGGCCGACCTTCGAACGGCTGTGGCCCGAGATCGGCTCCTTCGTCAAGTACGGCGTGCTCACCGACCGGACCTTCGCCTCGGTGCTGGCCAAGCGGTTGCTCTTCGCCGATCTCGACGGCCGGCTCGGCACCCTCGCCGAGCACCTCGGCACCCTCGCCGAGCACCTCGGCGACCCACCGGCCACCACGGTGCTCTACACCTCCGACCTGGCCGACCAGGCCCTGCTGGTCGACGTGTTCCGCCGCAACCACCTGCCCGCCCTCGTGCTGGACCGGGTCATCGACCAGCCGCTGCTGCGCGCCATGGAGTCCGCCCAGCCTGGTCTGACGTTCCGGCGGCTGGACGCCGACCCGGTCGCGCTGCTGGCCGCGCCGAGCTGCGACCTGTCGCCCGCGCAGTGCACCGCGCTCGCCGACGAGGTGGGCGCCGCGCTCGGCGAGCGGGTACCCGGCGCCACCGTGCAGGTGGTGGGGCTGTCGGTCCCCGACCTGCCCGTGCTGCTCACGGCGGACGAGGCCTCGCGGCGCACCGGCGACCTGGCCCAGCTCTACGGCCTCACGCAGGGGCGTGAGATCGACGACCAGGGGCTCGTCGAGCGCACCGTCGTGGTCAACGGGAACAGCACCCTCGTCGGTCTGCTCGTCGCGTGCCAGGACCCACCGGCGCGCGAGCTGGCCATCGCGCACCTGGTCGACCTCGCGCTGCTCACCGGCGCGGCGCTCGGCCCCGAGACCGTCCCCGCCCTCCTGCTGCGCAGCCAGCGCCTGCTCGAGCACTTCCTGTCCACCCGTTGAGGTCAGGCGGGCGGCCCCGTGGTCGCCGCCACCCGAGAGGAGCACCACCATGTCCGACGCCGTGATCGTTGCCTATGGACGGTCCGCCATCGCGCGAGCCACCAAGGGCTCGCTCGCCCAGGTCCACCCCGTCGACTTCGGGGCGCAGACCATTGCGGGGGTGCTGGCCCGGCTGCCCCAGCTCGACCCGGCGGAGATCGACGACCTCATCGTCGGCTGCGCCATCCCCGAGGCCGGGATGGGGCTGAACCCGGCCCGGAACATCGTGCTGCGGGCGGGTCTGCCGTTCGAGATCGCTGGTCAGACCGTCAACCGGTTCTGTGCCTCGGGCCTGCAGACCATCGCGACAGCCGCCGCCCTCATCGAGGCCGGGATGGCGGACGTCCTCGTGGCCGGCGGAGTCGAGCACATGTCGACGCCCGTCCTGAGTGACGACCCGGCGTTCCACAACCCGTCGCTGGTCGAGCACACCGACGCCTACCTCTCGATGGGGCTGACGGCCGAGAACGTGGCCGAGCGTTACGGGGTCACCCGCCAGGACATGGACGCGATGGCTGTCGACAGCCACGCACGGGCGTCCGCAGCCCGGGACCGCGGGGACTTCGTCGGGCAGATCGTGCCCGTGACCGGACGGGACGCCGCCGGTGCCGAGATGACCTTCGAGGTCGACGAGTGCCTGCGTCCGGGCACCTCCATGGAGGGGCTCGCCGGGCTGCGGCCGGCGTTCACGCCCGATGGTCTGGTGACCGCCGGGACGTCGTCCCCGCGCAGCGACGGTGCCGCCTTCGCGGTGCTGATGAGCGCCGAGCGGGCGGCCGCGATCGGTGCGACCCCGATCGCCCGGGTCACGGGCTTCGCGGTCGCCGGGGTCGACCCGGCGTACATGGGCATCGGGCCCGTCGCCGCTGTGCCGAAGCTGCTCGCGCACACGGGGCTCGGGCTGGACGACCTCGACGTGATCGAGCTCAACGAGGCCTTCGCGGCCCAGTCGATCGCCGTCATGCGGGAGCTCGGCCTGGACTGGGCCCGGGTCAACCGCAACGGGGGAGCGCTCGCCATGGGGCACCCGCTGGGCGCGACCGGTGCGCTGCTCACCTGCAAGGCGCTGGCCGAGCTGGAGGCCACCGGCGGCCGTCGAGCGATGGTGACCATGTGCATCGGCGGCGGCATGGGGGCGGCCGGGGCGTTCGAGCGCCTCTGAGGCGCGGCCCGGTGCGGACCGCCGGCTGCGACTGATGCAAGTTGGGCATTTCCCGATCTACCTGCGGAAATGAAGGATCGAGAGGTCAGAGATCCAGCGCCCAGACATCCGGGCCCGAGCCAGGCATGTGCCGAGTCAACGATGCGACGCACATGCGGGCCCACGGGCCGGAGCGTCCCGAAGGTCATCGCCGAATCATCGGGCGCCTCGTACCGGAGCCACGCAAGGAGCAGTCGGATGACCAACACGAACTACGTGAAGTGGCCGGACTTCGAGCAGATCAAGGAGATGTTCAAGGAGCTCTTCATCATGGACCGTCGCGAGGACGGCGTGGTGACGGTGCGCATGCACTGCAACGGCGGCCCGCTGATCTGGTCGATGGAGCTGCACGACGCCATCGGCAAGATGTGGCGGATGCTCGGCACCGACCGCTCCACCGAGATGATCATCTTCACCGGGACGGACGACGTCTGGGTCTCCGACTTCGAGGCGGAGAGCTGGCTGCCGGAGACCACGGACCCGGCGGGCACCCGGTACGACCACATGTTCGTCGACGGGCGACGCATGATCATCGCCCAGATCCAGGACACCGAGGTCCCCACCCTCGGCGTGCTGAGCGGTTCGGGCGGTCACACCGAGCTCGCGCTCATGTGCGACTTCGCGATCATGGCCGACGACATCACGATCCTCGACCCGCACATGCTGGTCGGGAACGTGCCCGGTGACGGCATCCACAGCTGCTTCCTCGAGCTGATGCCGTACCGCCAGGCCATCTGGTACCTCATGACCGGTGACACGATGACCGCCGCCCAGGCCCTGCAGTTCGGTCTGGTCTCCGAGATCGTCCCCCGCGAGAAGCTCATGGACCGGGCCTACGAGATCGCCGACCTGCTGATGAAGCAGAACCGCATCGTCCGTCGGCTGTCGACGCAGGTCGTGCGCCGGCAGTGGAAGCAGCGGATCGTCGACGACCTGGACATGGCCTTCGGGACCGAGATGTTCGGCTGCTTCACCGACAGCCACGAGCACTCGTTCATGCCGTCGGTCAACGAGATCACCGGCGCCCGGCCGAACTACCGGGGCAACACGAAGCTTCCCGAGGGGTTCGTCATCCCGGAGAAGAAGAAGGACTGACCGGTCCTCCGTTCGGCCGCGCAGGGGCGCGGTACCCCCTGCGCTGGTCCCGGATCAGCTCCACGAAGTTCTGCAGCGTCTTCTGGGCATTGTCCTTGCGGCGGACCAGAACCATCGAGAACGACGAGTCGATATCGCCCAGGGTGCAGATCTTGAATCCTCCGACATCGGCTGAGGCGTTGAAGATCTTGGTCGGGATGAATGCGATTCCCAGGCCGAGGGACGTCTGCAGCAGCGCAGTGCTCGTGTTCGGGACGTACTCGATCCCGGCCGCCTCGGGCCCACGGTGGGTCCGTCCCGCCAGCCGGAGCTGTTTGAGGAAAGGAGGATCGACATGACGCGGGATGATGAGCGGTCGGTCGAGCAGCTCACGCGCTGTCACCACATCGCCCAGGTCGGCGCCCAGGTCGGGGCGCATGACCGCGACGAAGTTGTCCTCGCAGACCGGCGTGCGAACGAGCTTGTCGCTGTCCGGGACGGCGAAGTCGAGCGTGAAGGCGGCGTCGTAGACGCCGTGCAGGATGGAGTCCGCGAGCTCGTCGAAAGGGATGTCCTCGACCCGGGTGCTGACCTTCGGGTACTGCTCGATGAACGAGGTCATGAATCCTTTGAAGAGCGGTCCGAACTCACGAACCGCAGCAATGCTCAGATGACCCTCATGGCCCTTCTTGGCGGCCTCCATGAGGCTCGCGACATGCGCATGGTGGCGCACCAGGAGGTCACAGTTGTCGTACAGGACCTGGCCCGCCTCGGTGAGGCAGACGTTCCTGGTGTCCCGGTCGAAGAGCTGGACGCCGAGCTCTTTCTCCAGGCTCGCGATCTGACGGCTCAGCGCCGGCTGGCCGATGTAGAAGTGCTCGGCGGCCTTGCTGAAGTTCCGGTACATCGCGACGAACTGGAAGTACTTGAGCGACATCATGTCCATGGGGCTCCAATCACGACGTCGTGCCTAGCCGGGCGTGCGCGTGGCCTTCGGGCGTTCCCACCATGTCGGCGGTGCCGCGCGCGCCCCGTGCCCCCAGGGTGCCGCCACCCGGCCGGTGCTGACCATAGCCACACCCACCCCGTCCGGCGCCAGTCCATCGTCCTGGCCGGCCCGGCCCTCGTCATGCACCCACGCGGGTGCTCCCTCGTCCCGTCCCGGAGGACCCGATGACCCGCCTGCTCGCCATCAACTGCGGTTCGACGTCGACCAAGGTCGCGTACTTCGACGACGAGACGATGGTCCACAAGGCCTCGCTCGACGTGCCGCTCGCCGACCTGGCGACCATGCCGAAGGTGCTCGACCAGCTGGAGTACCGCAGCGCCCAGGTCGAGGCGTTCCTCACCGAGCACGCTGTGCCGATCGCCGAGCTGGACATGGTGGTGGCCCGCGCCGGCGCGATCCCGCACGTGCCGACCGGTGGTGCCTACGAGGTCAACGAGCTCATGGTCGCGACCCTCATCCATGCACCGGCCGCCCAGCACGCCTCGAGCCTGTCGTGCCTGATCGGTCGCGAGCTCACGGCGGGCACCGACATCCCGGTGATCATCTACGACCCCACCGCCGTGCGGTGCGTGGACGAGATCGCGATGATCACGGGCGTCCCGCAGATCGTGAACCTGCCGGTGTTCCACCTGCTCAACACCAAGATGGCCGGGCGCCGGTACGCCGCATCGGTCGGTCGCAGCTACGACGAGCTCAACCTGGTGATCGCGCACCTCGGTGGCGGCATCACCCTCGGCTTCCACGACCACGGCCGGGTCGCCGACTGGGTCTACGACGACGAGGGCGCCATGTCCCCGCAGCGGGCCGGTGCCATCCCGACCCGGTTCCTCACCGACTTCTGCTTCACCAGCGGCCGCTCCCACCAGGAGATGCGGATGTACCTGGCGGGCGGCTCCGGTGTCGCCGCCCACCTGGGCACCCAGGACCTGCGCGACGTCGAACGACTCATCGCCGACGGGGACGAGCACGCCGCGCTCATCTACCGCGCGATGGCCTACGGCGTCGCCAAGTCCATCGGTGCGCTGTCCGTGATCCGCGCCGGGCAGGTCGACCAGATCATCCTCACCGGCGGGATCGCGCACTCGGCGATGTTCACGGGCTGGGTGCGTGAGCTCGTCGAGTTCATCGCCCCCGTGACGGTGCTGCCCGGGGAGAACGAGATGGAGGCGCTCGCGGCGGGCGGGCTGCGTGTGCTCGCGGGCGACGAGCCGCTGCACCCGTACGACGTCTACCCGCCCGGCTACTCCTCGATCGAGGAGATCCTCGCCCGCCCCAGCTTCCTGGCCTGACCTGCGCCGGAGGCATCCGCTGCCGGCGCACCACCTTCCGCACCACGTACCCGCACCACGAGAGAGGACAGTCCGATGAGTCTCCAGAACAAGGTGATCATCTCCGCAGCGCTGACCGGAGCAGTCACGCCCAAGTCGGCGAACCCGGCGATCCCCATGACACCCGAGGAGATCGCCGAGGACGCCTACCGCGTGTGGCAGGCCGGCGCCGCGATCGTGCACCTGCACATGCGGGACGACGAGGGCCGCGGCACGATGGACAAGGACCGCTTCGTGCGGACGGTGGCGCTCATCAAGGAGCGCACCGACTGCGACATCGTCATCAACTGCACCACGGCGGGGGACTCCCGCGCCGGTGACGCGGAGCGGATGGCGCACCTGCCGATCGTGCGTCCGGAGATCGCCTCGTACGACTCCGGCTCGTTCAACTGGATGCCGGACGGGGTGTTCGTCAACAGCCCGCAGTTCCTGGACACGATGGGTCGGCTCATGCAGGAGCTGAACATCAAGCCCGAGCTGGAGATCTTCGACTCCGGGTTCATGAGTGCGGCCCAGTACTTCGTCAAGACGGGTGCCCTGGTCGCGCCGCTGCACTACCAGTTCGTGCTCGGGGTGCTCGGTGGCATGGACGCCACGGTCGAGAACCTCGACTACCTGGCCCGCCAGCTCCCGGCGGGGTCGACCTGGTCGGCGTTCGGCATCGGCCGCCACCACCTGCCGATCATGTTCGCCACGCTGGCCCTCGGCGGGCACATCCGGGTCGGGCTGGAGGACAACGTCTTCTACTCCAAGGGTGTGCTCGCCACGAACACGTCCCTGGTCGAACGTGCCGCGCGGGTCATCCGTGAGTTCGGCAAGGAGCCGGCGACGCCCGACGAGGCTCGTCAGATCCTCAGCCTGAGCTGATGGGCGAGTCGATGAGCGTGGTCACGACGGTGCGCGGGGCGATCGACCCGGCCGACCTGGGTCGCACCCTGGTGCACGAGCACTTCACCTTCGGCTACCCCGGTCACGAGGGGGACCGGACGATGTGGACGTACGACGAGGACGACGTCCTCGCCCGGGCGCAGCGGGCCGTGGCTGCGGTGCGCTCGTACGGCGTCACCACGCTCGTCGACCTCACACCGAACGACTGCGGACGCGATGTGCGGCTGCTCAAGGAGATCTCGGAGCGCTTCGACATCCAGGTCGTGGCCACCTCCGGCTACTACTACGAGGGCGAGGGCGGCGCGCCCTACTTCAAGTTCCGGCGCCTGTTCGCGGACATCGTCGCCGAGCTCACCGAGCTGTACGTCACCGAGCTCACCGAGGGGGTCGAGGGGACCGGTATCCGCACCGGCGTCATGAAGGTCGCCACCAGCGCCGGCCAGATCACCGACTACGAGCGGGCCACGATCGAGGCCGCAGCGGCGGCCCAGCAGATCACCGGTGCCCCGATCGTGACCCACACCTCGAACGGCACGATGGGTCCCGAGCAGGCCCGGCTGCTGCTCGACCTCGGGGCCGACCCGGCGAAGGTGGTCATCGGCCACATGTGCGGGCGGTCGCACGACGTGGACTACCAGCTCGAGGTGCTGCGGCTGGGGTTCGGCGTGGGCTTCGACCGCATCGGCGGCACCCGGATGTTCAGCGACGTGACCGACGACGACCGGATGGACATGGTCGTCAACCTGATGGACCGCGGGTTCAGCGACCGGATCTTCCTGTCCCACGACAGCGTCAACCACTGGAAGGGGCGGGACGCCCAGGCGTTCCACCGGCTGCCCGGGGTCGACACCTGGACGATCGCCCGGATCGGCGACTACATCATCCCCGGGCTGCTCGCGCGGGGGCTGTCGGAGGCCGATATCGACGGGCTGCTCATCGGCAACGTCACGAGCCTGTGGCAGACGTCATGAGGTACGCGGACTACGCCGAGCTGGCGGCACGGGCCCGGTCGCTCGGGCTGACCGCCCGCTGCGCGGTGGCCGGCGCCGCGAGCGCCCACACCCTCGAGGCGGTCTACCAGGCCGCCGACCAGGGCTTCGTGGCGCCCGTGCTGATCGGCCCGCGTGCCCGGGTGCTCGCGATGCTCGCCGAGCTGGGCCTGCCGCCCGAGCGTGCCGAGCTCGTCGACTGCCCGGACGGCCAGAACCCGGCGCAGATCGCCGTCGAGCTGGTCCGCGAGGGTGCGGCGGACTTCATCCTCAAGGGCGCGATCGAGACCCGGGACCTGCTGCGACCGATCCTGGACAAGGCGACCGGGCTGAACGACGAGGGGTTCGTCACCCATCTCGGGCTGATGCAGATCACCGGGTACCACCGGCTGCTCGCGATGAGCGACGCCGCGGTCGTCCCGTACCCGACGTTGGCGGACAAGGCGAAGATCGTCCGGGTCTGCACCGCCGCCCTGCGCCGGCTCGGCATCGACCGGCCCGTGGTCGCCGCGCTCGCCTCCGTCGAGGTGGTCAACCCCAAGCTCGTCGAGACGGTCGAGGCGCGCGCCCTGCAGGAGCAGGCCGAACGCGGTGAGCTCGGCGACACCGTGGTCATCGGCCCGATCTCCTACGACCTGGCGACCAGCACCGAGGCGGCCGTGATCAAGGGGTACGACAACCCGTACGCCGGGGACGTCGACATGCTCCTCGTCCCGCAGATGGTCACCGGCAACGTCATGAGCAAGATCTGGAACGCCGAACCGGCGAACATCCTCGGCGGCTGCCTGGTCGGCGCCCGGGTGCCGGTGGCCCTGACGTCGCGGAGCGCGGGCACGCCCGAGAAGCTCCACTCCCTGCTGCTGTGCAGCCTGCTCGGCGCATCCGCGCCGGACCCGTCCCCCGTCGCCGTCGTCACCCAGGAGCACTGACATGCCCCACGCACCCTCGCCCACCTTCGGCCCGGACGACGTCGTCGTCGTCGGGGCCGCCCGCACCCCGAACGGTCGTCTCAAAGGCGCGCTGGCGGGGTTGTCCGCGGTCGAGCTCGGCTCGATCGCGATCCGCGGGGCGCTCGATCGCGGCGGGGTCCCCGCCGCGGAGGTCGACCTCGTCGTCATGGGCAATGTGCTCCAGGCGGGCCTGGGGCAGTGCCCCGCCCGGCAGGCCGCGGTCGGGGCCGGTATCGGGTGGGACGTCCCGGCGAGCACCGTGAACCGGGTCTGCCTGTCCGGTCTGTCGGCCATCATCGACGCGGCCCGGGTGATCCGCTGCGGCGAGGCGACGGTCGCGGTCGCGGGCGGGATGGAGTCCATGACCCACGCCCCGCACCTGCTGCGCGGGTCCAGGTTCGGCCAGGCGTTCGGCAACGCCGAGCTGGTCGACTCGATGGCCAACGACGGTCTGTCCGATGCCTGGTCGCACGAGGCGATGGGGCTCGACACCGAACGTCGGCTCGCGGACTTCCCGGCGACCCGCGCCGAGCAGGACGAGGTCGCGGCGCGCTCCCACGTCCGTGCCGCGCAGGCGTGGGCCGACGGCGTGTTCGACGACGAGGTGGTGCCGGTGACGGTGCGCCAGAAGCGCTCCGAGACGGTCGTGACCCAGGACGAGGGCATCCGGCCGGACAGCACGTCCGCCTCGCTCGGCGCCCTGCGCCTGGCCTTCGACCCGGACGGCTCGATCACGGCGGGCAACTCCTCGTCGATCAACGACGGCGGTGCCGCGGTGGTGCTCACCACCCGGGCCCATGCGGCGCAGCGCGGCTGGACCGTGCTCGCGACGTTGCGGGCCGCGGCGCAGGTCGCGGGCCCGTCGCCCGCACTGGCCCCCCAGCCCGGCAACGCGATCGCAGCAGCACTGGCGAAGCAGGGCTGGACGGCCGACGACCTCGACCTGGTCGAGATCAACGAGGCGTTCGCCGCGGTCGCCGTCACAGCCGTGCACCAGCTCGGGCTGAGCTGGGACAAGGTCAACGTGCACGGCGGCGGAGTTGCCGTGGGGCACCCCATCGGGCAGTCGGGTGCCCGGCTCGTGGTGCACATGGCGCACGAGCTGCACCGCAGGAACGGTGGCCGCGCCGCGGTCGCCCTGTGCGGCGGGACGGGGCAGGGCGACGCCCTGCTCCTCGAGGCCTAGGAGAGCGCGATGAGCACCACCACACGGACCGTCGACAAGGTCGTCACGGTGGCCGAGGCGATCTCCCACGTCCGGGACGGGATGACCGTCATGTCCGGCGGGTTCATGGGCTGCGGCAACGCGCACCGGCTGGTCGCCGGGCTCATCGAGTCGGGGGCGAGCGACCTGACGTTGATCTGCACCGATGCCTCGCGTCCGGGCTACGGCGTCGCCCAGCTCGTCGAGCAGCACCGGTTGCGCAAGCTCGTCGCCTCGCACGTCGGGCTCAACCCGGCGGTCGCGGCCCAGATGAACTCCGGTGAGCTCGAGGTGGAGCTGGTGCCGCAGGGCACCCTGGCCGAGCGCATCCGGGCCGGCGGTGCGGGGCTCGGCGGGGTGCTCACGCCCACCGGCCTGGGCACCCCGATCGCCGATGGGAAGCCGGTCATCGAGGTCGACGGCCGGCAGTTCCTGCTCGAGAAGCCGTTGCGCGCGGACGTCGCCCTCATCACCGGCTACCGCATCGACACCCTCGGCAACGTCTGGTACCGCGGGACGACGCGCAACTTCAACACCGTGATGGCCACGGCGGCCGATCTGGTGGTCGCGGAGGCCGATCACCTGGTCGAGATCGGTTCCATCCCGCCCGAGGACGTGGTCACCCCCGGGGTCCTGGTCGACCTGATCGTCGAAGGAGGCGAGCTCGGATGAGTACCCAGACGCAGGAGAAGGCCCCGCTGGACAAGGCCACGATGCGCCAGATCATCGCCCGCAGGGTGGCCCGTGAGCTGCGCGACGGCGATTTCGTCAACCTCGGCATCGGTCTGCCCACCGAGGTGCCGAGCTACCTGCCCGAGGGCGTCCAGGTGGTCCTGGAGTCCGAGAACGGGATCGTGCGAGCCGGGTCGAGCTCGGGGTTCTCCGATGCGGCGTACGTCGTCGACGCGGGTGGCCGTGCGGCGTCGTGCCTGCTGGGCGGCGCGTTCATCGACTCGGCGACGTCCTTCGGGCTGATCCGCGGCGGGCACATGGACTCCACGGTGCTCGGTGCGCTGCAGGTCGATGTCCACGGCAACCTGGCCAACTGGATCATCCCCGGCAAGATCGTCCCGGGGATGGGCGGCGCGATGGACCTCGTGGTCGGTGCCAAACGGGTGATCGTCGCGATGGAGCACACCCAGAAGGGCGCGCACAAGATCCTGCACGAGTGCACCCTGCCGCTCACGGCCGTGGCGTGCGTCGACCTCATCGTGACCGAGATGGCGGTCATCGAGGTGACCCCTGACGGTCTGGTGCTGACCGAGATCAACCCGGCGTTCACCGTGGAGGACGTCGTCGCGGCGACCGAGGCGCCGCTGACCGTGAGCGGGTCGCCGCGTTCGATGCTCTGACCTGGACCGCGACCGGGGGCGGGTGGCGATGCGGCCCTCGTCGAGTCCGGCGCGGGCGGGTCGCACCTATGCACTTTCGGCAACTCTCGACCGGCCGCACCCCCCCTAGGGTCGGGTCAGACGGGGGGCGGGCGGTCCACGACAGCGGTCGCCTCCGAACCCTGCATCCATGAGACACATCGAGGTGCCTGCGATGACGATGACGTACGACCACCTGGCCCAGCCGATCTCGATCGGTTCGGTGCGGCTGAAGAACCGGATCATGAAGAACGGCACCGGTTTCTTCTGGGACGACCCGAGCACCGGCGGTTTCATGAACGACCGCTACCTGGACTACTTCGAGGAGCTGGCCAAGGGTGGGGCCGCGCTGATCTCGTCGGCGACCGGCCCCCTGACCCGGGACCTGGACGCCGCGATGCCGGGTTTCAAGGTGCTCACCGACGACTACATCCCGGGCTGGCAGCGCTGGGCCGACACGTTGCACCGCCATGACTGCCTGGCCTTCCACCAGCTCTTCCACCTCGGCCCGATGGCGCCGTTGCTGGTCAAGGTCCCGCCGAGCAAGTCGGCGTCGGCGCTGCCACGCGAGAAGTCCCCCCGCCCGGGGTTCGGCGACTTCACGGCGTTCACGATCCCCGAGATCGAGGACATGGTCGACCTCTTCGCGGGTGCCGCCGAGCGGATGAAGAAGGCCGGTCTGGACGGTACCGAGCTCAACGGTGCCTGCAACCACCTGCTCAACAACTTCCTGTCCCGCGCCTGGAACAAGCGTGAGGACGAGTACGGCACCCAGACGATGGAGAACCGGACCCGGCTGTTCGTCGACATCATCAAGGAGATCAAGCGCCGCAACGGCGCCGACTGGCCGCTCATCGCCATGATGAACGGCGAGGAGGTCGACCTGGCCGACGGCATCACGTTGGCCGAGAGCACGCAGTTCGCGAAGCTGTTCGTGCTGGCTGGCGCCGATGCGCTCGAGGTGCGTGCGGAGTACTACACCTGGGTCGACGACGACGACCGCCGGGAGAGCCTGCACTTCCCGGACGTGTACTTCTACCCGGAGCGCAACGGCCCCGTGGACGGGTACGTCGACGGCAGCCGGCGCGGTGTCGGTGCCAACATCCCGATGGCGGCCGCGATCAAGCAGGCCGTGACCGTGCCGGTCATCGCCGTCGGTCGCCTCACCCCGGAGATCGGCGAGAAGGCGATCGGCAAGGGCCAGATCGACATCATCAGCATGAACCGCAAGCTGTTCGCCGACCCGGCGCTGCCGCGCAAGGTGTTCGCGGGCGAGTCCGCCGACATCAACCCGTGCACCTCGTGCATGACCTGCTTCGACGCGTGCGAGCACTTCTCCGAGGTCAAGTGCAGGGTGAACGCCTCGTTGGGCAAGGAACGGCTCTACGCGATCACCCCCGCGCGGGCCAAGAAGAAGGTCGTGGTGGTCGGCGGCGGACCTGCCGGGATGGAGCTGGCCAGGGTCGCCGCACTGCGCGGGCACGAGGTCACGCTCTTCGAGAAGCAGCACCGGCTGGGCGGCTCGCTCGCGGTGGCCGCCATGATCAAGGGCGAGCGTGAGGACATCCCCGGCCTCATCGCCTACCTCGACCGCCAGGTCCACAAGGCGGGCGTCGAGGTCCGCCTGGGGGCAGCCGCCTCCCGGGCCAAGGTCGCCGCCCTTCACCCCGACGTGGTGGTCCTGGCGACCGGCGGGCAGCACGTGATCCCGCAGATCCCCGGGATCGACGGGCGCAACGTGCTCACCGCCAAAGCGCTGCACACCAAGGCCAAGGCGTTGCTCCGGTTCACCGGGCCGACCCTGCTGCGACGGCTCCACGCACTGCCCGTGGCACGCGATGTGATGATCGGCAAGCGGGTGGTCATCATGGGCGGGCGGTTGCACGGCTGCCAGACCGCCGAGTACCTCGTCAACCTCGGTCGCCAGGTCACGATCGTCGACACCGGGACCCAGGAGCAGATCGGTGAGGGTCTGCTGGACGTCTTCATGAAGCCGTACCTGCTGTTCTGGCTCCAGGACCGCGGGGTGGAGTTCGTCACCGACGTCGAGTACCAGGAGGTGACCTCCGAGGGACTGGTGGTGCGGGAGAAGGACGGCGCGACGCGGCTGCTGGTCGCCGACACCGTGATGACGGCCCTGCCGCTGGTGCCGGACCGGGCGACCGTCGCCGCGATGGCGGGTGCTGCGCCGCAGGTCGTCGTGATCGGCGATGCGGCCGAGCCGCACCTGATCGTCGATGCGATCGCGGCCGGTGCCAAGGTCGGGCGCGAGATCTGAACGTCAGTCGTCGAGGAGATCACGGATGGGTCAGCTGGAGAACAAGGTCGCGATCGTCACGGGGGCCAACTCGGGGATCGGGCTCGCGACCGCGCGGCTGTTCGCGAAGGAGGGTGCCCGGGTCGTCCTGGCGGCCCGGCGCCAGGACCAGAACGAGCAGGTCGCTGCCCAGATCGCGGCCGACGGTGGTGAGGCGGTCGCCGTCCGGGCGGACGTGTCCGACCCCCAGGACTGCCGTCGCCTGGTGGATGCGGCGATCGAGGCGTTCGGCCGGATCGACGTGCTCGTGAACAACGCCGGGATGGGCGACCGTCACATGCCCATCGACGAGTGCACCGAGGAGTGGTTCGACCAGGTCGTCAAGGTCGACCAGTACTCCGTCTACTCCATGACGAAGTACGTCCTGGAGCACATGGCGCCGGTCGGCACGGGTTCCATCGTCAACGTGTCGTCGATCGGGAGCCAGGGGGTCGCCGGGATCGCCTACAGCGGGGCCAAGGCCGCCGTGAACGCCATGACGAAGAACGTCGCCATCCGCTTCGCCTCCACCGGGATCCGGTGCAACGCGGTGGCCCCCGGACCGACGCCGACGGCGCTCAACACACCGGAGGCCTTCGCGACGTTCCACCAGGAGTTCGCGCAGGCGTGCGCGCGGCACATCGACGTCACCGTGCCCGAGGCGTCGGCGCTGGACCAGGCCCAGGCCATCCTCTGGTTCGCGTCCGACGCCTCCCGCTCGGTCACCGGCCAGATCCTGTACGTCGACCACGGCTGCAGCCTGTACGGCTGAGGCCGACCGCGTCACGGGCCGTCGTCGGCGGCTCAGGCCGTCCCGTGCACGACCTGCTCGAACAGGCGCTCGTAGTCGTCGACCATCCGGTCGCTGGAGAACCGGGCGATGGCCTCGGCGCGGCAGCCCGCCCGGTCCAGCGACCGGGCGGCGCCGACCGCTGCGACGGCCTGGGCCACGTCGTTCACCAGGTAGCCCGTCAGGTCCGGCCCGATCAGCTCGGGCATGGACCCGCGCGGGTAGGCGATGACGGGCGTGCCGGTGACCATGGACTCGGCGACCGACAGCCCGAACGGTTCGTCGAAGTCGATGAGGTGCAGCAGGGCCACGGCGCCGCCCAGCAGCCGGTCGCGTTCGGCTGGTCCGACGGAGCCCAGGTAGGTCACGGCGTGTCCGTCGACGTGCGGCTCGACCTGGGTGCGGAAGTAGCCGGCATCGTGCACGACGCCGGCGATGACCAGGGGGAGACCGGCCAGCCGAGCCACCTCGATGGCGGTCGCTGTGCCCTTGTCGGGGTGGATCCGGCCGAGGAACAGCAGGTACCCGCCCGCACCCGCACCTGCGGTGAACTGGGTGACGTCGATGCCGTGGTGGATGGTCGCGGCGTAGTGCAGGTCCGGGTGACGGTCCGCGTCGCTGATCGCGACGTAGCGCACGACATCGTCGTACGCCCGGTACACCGGGACGATCCGCTCGGAGGAGAACCCGTGGATGGTGGTCACGACGGGTGTGCTCACCAGCCGGCTGAACACCAGGGGCAGGAAGTCGAACTGGTTGCTGATGACGTCGAACTCGCCGGCCCGTTCGAAGACCGCGGCGATGTGCAGCGCCTCGGACACCTTGGCGTCGACCGTCGGGTCCTCCTCGTAGCCCGCCGGCGCCTCGGCGTGCAGCCGGGCGCTCGTGAGCGAGTCGGCGGTGGCGAACAGCGTCACGTCGTGACCGCGCGCCACCAGCCCTTCGGTGAGGGTGGCGGCGACCTGTTCCCACGGGCCGTAGTCGCGCGGCGGGACCCGGTGGGCGATCGAGGCGAGCATGGCGACCCTGATGGGACACCTCCGGATCTGTTGGTACGACGGTACTCCCCGGTATTCGAGCCGCTCATCCTGGTATGGTGAAGGCACAAATCGACGTTGACTTGGTCTTTACTTGCGCTGGAACTGGTGCGGGGCGCGCTCGGCGGTCCTTGGTGAAGGCTTGGTCACTGGATCGTCCGGCCCATGACCGGTTTCTGGCGCCGACGCCTGTCGAGCAGCCAGGACGTCGCCACCTTCCTTCCGCGCACGGCAGCACCTTCGCTGCGAGCTTGCCACCTGAAGGAAGTGCGATGGCCGTCCGACTCGGGTTCCTGTCCACCTACCCGCCCACCCAGTGCGGGATCGCGACGTTCTGCCAGGCGCTCGCCGGCCAGCTCGCCGCCGACGGCGCCGAGGTGGGCGTCGTGCGGCTCGTCGATGCGCCGCAGGTGTCGCCGGACCCGGTCGTCGCGGAGTGGGTCACCACCCGCCCCGGGGACGCCGCGCAGGTCGCGCAGGTGCTCGACAGCTTCGACGTGGCGGTCCTGCAGCACGAGTACGGGATCTTCGGCGGCGCCGACGGCCAGGACGTGCTCGAGGTCGTCGCCCGGCTGCACGTCCCGCTCCTCACGGTGCTGCACACCGTCCTGACCCAGCCCTCGGCCAACGAGCACCGGGTGCTGGCCGGGCTGGTCGACCACTCCGCGGTGCTGGTCACCATGACCCGGACCGCGCGTGACCGACTCATCGCAGGCTGGGCCGTCGACCCGGCGCGCGTGGTCGTGATCCCGCACGGTGCGGCCGAACCCGCCCCCGCACCGGCGGCCGGGGTCAGGGGACTGCCCGCACCTGCGGTCTGGCGCGCCTCGGGCCTGGCCGCCGGGCTTGCCGCGAAGGCCGGCCGGGCCCTGCTGCCCGGACCTCGACCGACCGTGCTCACCTGGGGGCTGCTGTCCCAGGGCAAGGGCATCGAGTGGGCGCTGCTGGCCATGGCCGAGCTGCGCGACCGGATGGACCTGCCGCTGTACCAGGTCGTCGGCCAGACCCACCCGAAGGTCGCCGAGCACGAGGGCGAGGCCTACCGCGACCGGCTGGTCGCGATGACCCGCGACCTCGGCCTCACCGACTCGGTGCGGTTCGACGGGCGCTACCTGACCCGACCCGAGCTGGACGAGGTGGTGCGCCGGTCCGATGTCGTGCTGCTGCCGTACGACTCCGTGGAGCAGGTCACCTCCGGTGTGCTCACCGAGGCCGTCGCCGCCGGGAAGCCCGTGATCTCCACCAGGTTCCCGCACGCCATCGAGCTGCTGTCCGGCGGGGCCGGTCTGCTGGTGCCGCAGCGCGACCCTGCGGCGATCGCGGATGCCCTCGAGACGGTGCTCACCTCCCGCGGCGTGGCCTCGTCGATGGCTGCCACATCGCGCAGCCTCGCAGCCTCCCTGCTGTGGCCCGCCGTGGCCGCCCGCTACCTCCAGGTCGCCGGCACGCTGGTGGCCGCCGATGTCCGTTCGGCCGTCGGATGAGCGCCCCCTACGCCCACCTGGCCCGGTTGACGACCGCGACCGGGCTGTACGAGCACGCCCTGCTCACCGTGCCGCGCATCGAGCACGGCATGTGCGTCGACGACGTGGCCCGCGCCCTGGTCGTCACCGCCCGCCAGAGCGACCCGTCGCCGCAGGTGGTGGCGATGTCCACGACCTACCTGGAGTTCCTGCTGGATGCCCAGCAGGACGACGGTCGGATGCACAACCGTCGGGCCCCCGCTGGGGTGTGGCTCGACGAGGCGTCCACCGAGGACCAGTGGGGGCGTGCGCTGTGGGCGTTCGGTGTGGCAGCCACGCACTCACCGGACCCGCAGGTGCGGGCGGGCGCCGCCCGCGGCGCGGCCCGGGCGATGCGGGCCCGCTCGACGTACCCGCGGTCGATGGCCTACGCGGCGCTCGGTGCCGCCCAGCTCGTGGGACGTGATCCCGATGACGCACTCGCGCGTCGTCTGCTCTTCGACGCCCGTCAGGTGCTCCCGGCCGCCGGCTACGGGACGGCCTGGCCGTGGCCCGAGGAACGGCTCAGCTACGCGAACGCCGTCCTGCCCGAGGCGATGATCGCCATCGGGATGGCGCTGCTCGACGATGCGCTGCGCCACGACGGTCTGGTGCTGCTCGCCTGGCTGGACGATGAGCAGACGGTCGACGGACACCTCTCCGTCGTCCCCGCAGGCGGCCGCGGTCGCGATGACCGACGTCCGGGGTTCGACCAGCAGCCGATCGAGGTGGCTGCACTCGCCGAGGCGGCCCGCACGGCCCTGCTGGCCACCCGGGACAGCCGCTGGGCGAGCCTGCTCACCCGATGCGAGGCCTGGTTCGTCGGCGCCAACGACTCCGGCCTGCCGATGCGCGACGCCGTCACCGGCGGAGGATTCGACGGGCTCGAGGACGGTTCGGTCAACGAGAACCAGGGGGCGGAGTCCACCCTCGCCTGGCTCGCGACCCGCGAGCTGGCGCTGACCGCCGGTGCGGCTGTGACGGCATGACGGGTACCGATCCGGCCTGGGTCACCCGCACCGAGCACCGCCTGGCGCCCGACCCCACGCGTGTGGCGACCGCGATCTTCCTCCCCGGTCAGGAGATGGCTGCCTCGGGCCGCTCCCGGTCCGCGAGCGTGCTCAACCGCGTCCTCGCGCTCAGTGACGACCAGGTGGACGCCGAGCTGGCCCTCATGGTCGAGCAGTTCGGCACCCGGCACCGTCGGCTGGAGACGACCTGGGAGTCCCACTTCCGGCTCATCGCGCACCGTGTCGAGGCGTTCAGGCAGCTGTCGGTGAGCCGTCGACGACTCATCGGCGCCTACTTCACCCAGGAGTTCGCGGTCGAGGGTGCAGGTCTGTCCAACCCGTCGATGGTGGCGCACCCTGACCAGTCCGGGTTGCCGGCCGGGTCCGTGCGGTTCCTCATGACGCTGCGCGGCATCGGTGAGGGGCACGTGTCCTGCATCGAGATGCGCACGGGGGTCGTGGACGGTGACAACAAGGTGCTGCTCGACCCACCGCCGACCGTCGCCGTGCTGCCCGAGGAGAAGGACGCGACCTACTCGCTCGACGCGTTCGCGCACCAGCTGCGTGAGCTGGGGGACGACCGGGCCGACGCCGAGTTCGTCCTTGCACGACTGGCCCCGGAGTTCGGCCCCGGCGATCTCGCCGGCGTCATCGCCCGGCTGAAGGCCCAGGGGCTGACCCGCGTCTTCGCAGCCCGCACCGTGGAGGACCTGGAACGGATCGCTGCGAGCACCTACGTCGTGGAGTTCCCGGCAGACTCGACCCCGGCAGAGCGGGTGCTGCAGCCCCAGTCCTCCCACGAGAGCCACGGGGTCGAGGACGCGCGGATGGTGCGGACCGTCGCGGACGACGGTCGGACCGAGTACCTCGGCACCTACACCGCCTACGACGGGCACGCCATCGGGCAGCAGCTGCTGCGCACCCACGACTTCCGCAGGTTCACGTCGACCCCGATCACCGGGCAGGGCAGCCGGAACAAGGGCCTGGCCCTGTTCCCGCGGCGTATCGGTGGGCGGTTCGCCGCGATCTCACGCGCCGATCGGGAGTCCAACGCCATCACGACCTCCTCGGACATGCTGCACTGGGACACGCCCGTCCTGGTGCAGGTGCCCGAGCACCCCTGGGAGATCGTCCAGCTCGGCAACTGCGGGCCGCCGATCGAGACCGAGGCCGGGTGGCTCGTGCTCACGCACGGCGTGGGGCCGATGCGGACCTACGCCATCGGCGCGATGCTGCTCGACCTTGACGACCCGCGAACCGTCCTGGCCTCGCTCGAGCGCCCGTTCCTGACGCCGACGCAGGAGGAACGTCACGGCTACGTGCCCAACGTGGTCTACAGCTGTGGCGCGATGCTGCACGGCCGCACGCTCGTGCTGCCCTACGGGTGCAGCGACTCGCAGACCCGTATCGCCATGGTCGACCTGGACGGGTTGCTCGGGGCGATGGTGCCCCGCACCTCCGCCGACGCGGCCGGTCCACAGCCGGTGGTTGCGGCGCCCGACCAGGCCGAACGGCCGCTGGCCGTGCTCGCCGACCCCGACCAGGTGGCCCGGTGAACGTGCCGAGGGGCTTGTCCGCCGAGTTCACGACGGCGGTCCTGCAGCCCAAGCCCTGGGGGCACGAGACGGTCTTCGCCGGCGGGGAGCACGGCTACGTCGGCAAGCTGCTCACGGTGACCGTCGGTCAGTCGCTCAGCCTGCAGTACCACCGTGAGAAGGACGAGACGCTCCTCGTCCTGTCCGGGGCGGGGGTCCTCGAGCACGGACCGTCCGAAGGTCAGCTCTCGGTGGACACGTTGCAGGTAGGTGACAGCGTGCACATCCCGGCGACCGTGCTGCACCGTCTCACGGCGACGGAGGACCTGGTGCTCGCCGAGGTCTCCAGCGCAGCACCGGGCTGGAACCAGGACGTCGTGCGCCTCGACGACCGGTACGGCCGCGCGGGGACCAGTGCGCCGTGACCGCCCCCGCTCCCTTCTCCTTCTCGGACTCCTTCTCAGACAGGCGATGACCATCGTGCCGACCAACCCCCAGCCCACCCCGACGCCCGATGCCACGGACGACCGGCACGGCCTTCGACTCGTGTCCGTCCTGGCCTCGGGCCTGCCGGCGGACCTCGGGACGGGCACCGAACCGGCGGCCTACACCGTGCCCGCCGTGTTCTCCCGGCAGGTGACCCAGGAGGAGCGGCTGCGCATCGAGGACCCGGCCGTGGCCCGGCGTCTGGCCGAGCGCACCGGCGCCGACCCGGCGCTCGCCCTGGTGGTCGAGGACCGTCGGCTCCTCATCCAGAACACGACGTTGAGCCGGCTCGAGGACGGGCTGGCGACCGCGATCGGGGACATGCTCGCCGAGCTCGACCGGGATCTGCTCGCCGCACAGGACAGACGTGCGGCCGAGGCCGGGGCGCTGGCGGCCACCGAGCAGACCCGCGTCGACCGCGTGGTCCGGGAAGCCGCCCGGATCAGCTTCGACCCGTCGCCCGCTGCCGTTGCGGACGGCGATCCGACGAGCTCGACGTGATCGAGGACCGCCGTCGCCGCCGTCGACGCGTATCCTGAGAAGTCCCAAGCCTTCCGTCCAGGGCCTGGCTGAGGAGAAATCGCGTGTCCACAACCCGCTCCAGCCGCCCGAGCCACCTGGCCTCCAGCCCGTTCAACAAGTCCCGGGACGAGCAGGCCGCGAAGTTCCCGCCGGTCGCCGTCGGTGACCGCGTCTCGCACGACCGCTGGGGCCTGGGTCGCGCAGTCAAGGCCGACGGCCCGCACGCCGTCATCGTCGACTTCGGCGGCCAGCTCCGTCGCGTCGCCTTCGACAGCCCTCGGCTCGAACGGCTCTGACCCGGCTCTGACCCCGCCGCGACGGGCCCCGCTGCCTGTCACGGCACTGTGCACGACCTCCCGCCGACCGGGGCGTCCAGCCTCGTACCGGTTCACCTGGTGCCGGCCGGCCTCGGGTCCGCCAACCACGTGCCGGCGATCACGGCGCTGAGCCGACGGAGCAGCGGGCCTGCCTCGCGCAGGCACCGCTCCCGATCCGGTTCGATCTCGGTGAGCGCGTAGACCTGGGCGAACCCGGCGTGGCGGACCTCGTCGGGCGTCAGCTCGCTCCGGCCGCAGACGGCGACCGTCGTGACCCCCGCGGCCGCCCGTGCCACTCCGACGGGCGCCTTGCCGGCCAGTGTCTGGACGTCGAGGGCGCCCTCACCGGTGATCACCAGCCGGGCCCCCACCAGCAGATCCGCGAACCCCACGAGGTCGAGCACCAGATCGACCCCCGACCGCGCGGTCGCTCCCAGCACCGCCAGGGCGCCGAAGCCGACGCCTCCCGCTGCACCCGCACCCGGCTGGTCCGCGGCCTGTGCACCGGTGACCTGCTCAACCACGGCCGCCCACCGTTCGAGGCCCGCCTCCAGCTGTGCGGCGACCGCCCCGGCCGCCCCCTTCTGCCCGCCGTACACGGCGACAGCACCCGACGGCCCCAGGAGCGGGTTGACCACATCGCAGGCCAGGACGAGCTCGGCGGCGGCGAGCGCGGGGTGCAGCCCGGACAGGTCGAGGTGCGCGAGGTCCGTGAGCGCGCCGCCGCCCCGCACCAGCTCGCGCCCGTCGGCATCGGTGAGCACCGCGCCCAGCGCGCTCAGCATGCCGGCGCCTCCGTCACTGCTGGCGCTGCCCCCCGCCCCGATGACGATCCGTCGGTACCCGGCGTCCAGGGCCGCCCGGACCGCCTCGCCGAGCCCGTAGCTGGACGCGGTCAGCGGCGCGAGCTCATGCCCGGGCAGGTGTTGCAGCCCGCATGCATCCGCCAGCTCGACGACGGCGGTTCCCGCGTCGGCCACGTACGAGGTGTCCACGGGCTCGCCGGTCGGACCGCTCACCCGCAGCGGCACCGAGCTCAGCCCCGCGGCGCGCAGCGCGTCGAGTGTCCCGTCACCACCGTCGGCCACCGGGACGGCGCGCACCGGGACCGAGGGCGCCGCCCGCCGCAGACCCTGCTCGACGAGGTCCGCGACCTCGGGCGCGGTGAGCGTCCCCTTGAACTTGTCGCAGGCCACGAGCACATGTCCGGCGGGCGCGTCCACGTCGACCTCCCTCCCTCGTCGCCCCCCATCGCAGCGCCCCCTCTGCAGCGCGGTACTTCGGTACGCAGCGCGGTGGATGTAGCTACCGCGCTGCGTACCGAAGTACCGCGCTCAGTCGGGGCGGGGGCGCGCGGTGGGGTGGTGGGCGAGCGTCCGCGGTGCTGCAGTGGGCGTAGCGTAGGCCCGGGTGCGACGGGTTGCGCGGGCGTGATCGGCGTGGGCGAGGATGGAGCCGTCCCCGAGCGCCGGGCGACCTGTGGGAGAGGCGGGATCATGGCCGCGCTACGCGTCCTGTTCATCGGCGGTACGGGCGTCATCAGCTCGGCGAGCGTGGAACTGGCCGCGCGACAAGGCCTCGACCTCACGCTCCTCACGAGGGGGACCGGGCGGCGTCCGGTGCCGGACGGGGTCGAGCAGCTCGTGGCCGACATCCGCGACCCTGCGGCGGTGCGGGCGGCGTTGGGCACCCGCGAGTTCGACGCCGTCGTCGACTGGGTCGCGTTCACCCCCGACCACGTGGGCGCGGACGTGGAGCTGTTCGAGGGGCGCACCGGTCAGTACGTGTTCATCAGCTCGGCCTCGGCCTACCAGACGCCGCCGGCCCGGCTGCCGATCCTGGAGTCGACCCCGCTGCGCAACCCGTACTGGCAGTACAGCCGCGACAAGATCGCCTGCGAGGACGTGCTGCAGACCGCCTACCGCGACCGCGGCTTCCCGGTGACGATCATCCGGCCGTCGCACACCTACGACCGCACCCTCATCCCGTTGAGCGGCGGCTGGACGGCGATCGAGCGGATGCGCGCGGGCAAGGAGGTCGTCGTGCACGGTGACGGGTCGTCGCTGTGGACCCTCACCCACCACACCGACTTCGCCCGCGGCCTCGTCCCGCTGCTCGGGCACCCGCGGGCGCTCGGGGAGGCGTTCACGATCACCTCCCAGGACGTGCTGACCTGGGACCAGATCACCCGCGCGCTGGCCGCCGCGGCCGGGGTCGAGGCGCGGATCGTGCACGTCCCGTCCGACCAGATCGCGGCCTACGACCCGGAGTGGGGCGCCTCGCTGCTGGGTGACAAGACCTGGTCGGCGGTGTTCGACACCACCAAGCTGCGCGCCCTCGTGCCGGACTTCGTCGCGACCGTGCCGTTCGAGACCGGGGCCCGCGAGATCGTCGCCTGGTACGACGAGGACCCGGCCCGGCGCGTGGTCGACGAGGACCACGACCGGCTCCTGGACCTGCTCGTCGAGCGGTTCCGGGTGGGCTGAGCCCTACAGGGTGAACCGGCCGACGAGCTCCTTGAGGTCGGCGGACATCCGGGCCAGCTCGCCGACCGCCTGCTCGGACTCGGCGGCACCCTGCGTCGTCTGCTCGGCAGCGGTGGCCACCCCGGCGATGTTGGCGGCGATCTCGCCCGAACCGGTGGCCGCCTCGGCGACCGAGCGGTTCATCTCCCCGGTGGTCGAGGTCTGCTGCTCCACGGCCGAGGCGATGGTGAGCTGGTAGTCGTTGATCGAGGCGATCACGGCGCTGATCTCGTCGATCGCGACGATGGCGTCCTCGCTGTCCTTCTGGATGGCCTGCACCCGTTCGGCGATGTCGCCGGTGGCCTTGGCGGTCTCCTGGGCGAGGTCCTTGACCTCACCGGCGACCACGGCGAAGCCCTTGCCCGCTGCACCGGCACGCGCCGCCTCGATGGTGGCGTTGAGCGCCAGCAGGTTGGTCTGCCCGGCGATGGTCGTGATGAGCCGGACGACGTCGCCGATCTCGCGGGAGGACTCGCCGAGATGGCTGACGGTGGCGTTCGCCCGGGTGGCCGAGTCGACCGCCTGGGTGGCGACCTTGGCGGCATTGGCGGCGTTGGACGAGATCTCCTGGATCGAGGCGCCCATCTGCTCCGAACCGGCCGCGACGGTCTGGACGTTGCGTGAGACCTGCTCGGCAGCGGCCGATACGGTGCTGGCCTGGGCGGCGGTCTCGGTGGCGGCGGCGGCGATCTGCCGGGCGACCGCGGACATCTGGCTCGAGGCATCGGCCAGGCTGCCGGACGAGTGGTCGATGGTGCCCACGGTGTCGCGCAGGGCCGCGACGGCGTGGTCGAGGGCGGCCCCGGTGACGCCGACCTCGTTGGCCGTGCCGACACCGGCGACCTGCGTGAGGTCACCCCGTTCGAGCGCCTGTGCCACGAGCCGGACCCGCGCCACCCCGGTCACGATCCCCCGGGCGACCAACCAGCCGAGCACCACGGCGAGCACAGCTCCGGTCCCGATCAGCGCCAGCACCTCGATCAGCGACCGGGTGTAGCTGCTCTGGGCGAGGGCCGCGGCGGCCTGCGCATCGGTCTTCTCGGCCTCGACCATGATGTCGAGCTGATCCATCATGTCCGTGATCACGGGTTTGGAGACGGTGTCCCGCACGGTGTTGTAGAGGTCGAGGTCATTGGCCCAGGCCGCGGGCAGCAGCTGCTCGTCGCGGATCACGACGAACGTCTCCAGATCGGCGCCGAACGCGGTGAGCGCGGCCCGTCGGACCTCGTCCAGGTCGGTGGCGCTGTAGGCGTCGAGCGTCGCGCGCACCTCCGCCTCGTCCTGATCGGCGGCGTCCTGGTAGGCCTGCATGCTCTCCTGCGTCTGGGACAGCGCCACGTTCGCGATGTTCATCCGCATCGAGATCGTCGCGCGCCGCAGGACGGCGGCGTACTCCAGGCCCATGAAGTTCGCCTGGTACATCGACTGCGTGGCGGTCGCGGTCTGGCGCAGCGCGGCGACGCCGACGGTGCCGACCAGGACGGCGATGGCCGCCCCGACGAGAGCGACGGTGAGCACCTGGACCCGCACGGAGCGGTCGGCGAACCAGTGACGGGTGGGACGGGCGGTGATGGCGGTCACGAGGGCCTCCAGGTCGGCGTCGGCGTGGACGTCCAGACCTTCGGGAGGCGGGTCCCCCTCGAGGTGGGCATCAGGTCCCAGACCGCGGCCGTGCCCTGCGGTGCTCTCCTCGGAGCGGGCGACTGCGGGCCTGGTCATCGCTGGTGGAGGACCGGATCGGGTGGGCGGCCCAGAACCGGGAAGGTCTTTCCACTTCACCCGTCGACGCCACGTCCTGGCGACCGATCGTCACTCGTTCGGCTCAGCCGGCGCACAGGATCGGTGCGCCGCGAGACAGCCACCGGCCGGTGCGGCAGGTCAGTGCAGCAGCGCGCCGATGAGCTGTCGCGCGGCGTCGGGGGTCGTCGTCGCGCGTCGCAGGGCTCGTACCACGACGGCGCCGACGAGGGCGGTGACCACCTCCTGGACGGGGATCTCCGGAGCGAGCTCCCCTGCCTCGCGAGCGCACTCGATCCGGGCGGTCAGGGTCGCCGTCGCGCCCAGCGCGTCGTTGAGCCGTTCGCCGATGCTCTCGTTCTCGGCTGCCGCGGCGACCAGGGAGCGCACGAGCGCGTTGTGGGTCGGCTCGTCGACGAACTGGAACAGCTGCCCGAGCCAGGTGCTCAGATCGGCGCGGATGTCGCCGGTCTCGGGAACCTCCGGATGCCCAGGCAGCAGCATCCCTTCGATCAGCGTCTCGGCGACGACGGCGCTCTTCGAGGTCCACCAGCGGTAGATCGTCTGTTTCGCCACCCCGGCCTCGGACGCGATGCCCTCGATCGTGAGGTGGTCGTACCCGCGGGCCGCGAACAGCGAGGCGGTCGCCTCGAGGACGGAGGTTCGGGCGGCCTCGCTGCGGACGGCTCCGCGTGGTCTCGATCCGGCGGGTCGGGCTGTCATCGACCGAAGGTACCGAGGCGATTCACGAGACGCAACGTATCGTATAGTCGGCCAGGTCCTGCGCCGTGACCTGAGGAGACGACGATGGCGGAACTGCTCTACCGGGTGGGTCGCGGCGCGGCACGGCATGCGTGGGCCGTGGTCGGGGCGTGGGCCCTGGTCCTCGTCGCCAGTGCCGCGGCGTACGTCGCGGGATCCGGCACGCTCGCGACGAGCTTCGACATCCCAGGCCTTCCGTCGTCACAGGTCGTCGAGACGCTGGGGAGCGAGCTGCCCGATCTGGCAGGCGCCTCGGGGGCGATCGTGTACCGCACCACGGATGGCTCGGCGCTGACCGCCGCCCAGCAGGAGCAGATCTCGGAGCTGGTCGAGTCGGGCAGCGAGCTGCCGGATGTGGCGCGCGCGGTAGACCCGTTCTCGACCGAGGCGGCGCGTACCGAGCAGTCGCAGCAGCTCCAGGACGGTCTCGCGCAGGTCGAGGCAGGCAAGACCCAGCTCGAGACGGGCCAGGAGCAGCTCGATGCCGGCACCGCCCAGCTGGACGCCGCGCAGGGGCAGCTCGACGCCGCTCGGCAGCAGGCCGTGGCCGCCGGGTTCCCGACCTCGGAGCTCGACGCCCAGCAGGCGCAGCTCGACGCGCAACGGGCCGAGCTGCAGGCGGGGCAGACCGAGCTGGACGCACAACGCGCAGAGCTGGCTGCCAGCGAGCAGAAGCTGGAGATCGGCAGCGAGCTGCTCGAGGCGGCGAGCGGGATCCGCGTGGTGTCGCAGGACGGTTCGACCGCGCAGGTGAACATCGCGTTCACGGTGGGGCGCCTCGATCTGCAGGACGAGTCCAAGCAGGCCGTGATCGACCACTTCACGGGTCAGTCGATCGAGGGCGTCGAGTCGGCCGTGTCCTCGGACATCTCCCAGGCTGTGCCGAGCCTGGTCGGGCCCGGCGAGGTGGCCGGTCTTGTGGCCGCGGCGATCGTGCTCCTCGTCATGCTGGGTTCCGTGCTGGGAGCCGGTATCCCGCTCGTGACCGCCCTCACCGGGGTGGGCATCGGCACGTTCGGGGCGCTGTCCTTGTCCGGACTCGTGCAGATGTCGTCGATCACACCGGTGCTCGGCCTCATGCTCGGGCTGGCGGTCGGCATCGACTACTCGCTGTTCATCCTCAACCGTCACCGGGTGCAGCGGTTGCAGGGCCTCGACCTCGACGAGTCGATCGGCCTGGCCAACGGGACCTCCGGCACCGCCGTCGTGTTCGCCGGCTCGACGGTCGTGGTGGCGCTGCTCGCGCTCAACGTCACCGGGATCCCGTTCCTCGGCCTCATGGGCACGGTGGGTGCGGCGTGCGTCGCGATCGCGGTGCTCATCGCGATCACCCTGACGCCGGCCCTCGTCGGGCTGCTCGGTGAGCGCATCGTCGGGCGGCGCCGGCCGAGAGAGCTGGTGCGCGAGGACGGCGGCGCCGTCCCGGTCAGGGTGATGTCCACCGGCCGTGCCGTGGTGCGGGCCGCGCTCAGTGTCGTCGTGCTGCTCGTGCTCGCGATCCCCGTCCTGCACATGCGGCTCGGGCTGCCGGACGGTTCGGCAGAGCCTCAGGGTTCATCGGCCGAACGTGCCTACGCGATCACGGCGGAGGCGTTCGGCGCCGGCAGCAACGGGCGGATCCTCGTCGCGGCGACCTTGCCCGCGGGTCTGGACGAGGACGCCCTCTCCGCCGCCGAGCTGGCGGTCGTGCGCGAGATCAGCGGCGTCGACAACGTGGAGGCCGTCGCCACAGCTGCAGCCTCGCAGGATGGGCAGCTGGTCGCGTTCCAGGTCCTTCCCGCCGGCGGCCCCAACGATCCGAGCACCGAGCAGCTGGTCCGCGACCTGCGGGCTCTTCCGGGCGTCGAGCTTCCTGACGGCGCGGGCACCGCCACGCTCGGGGTGGCCGGACAAGCGGCGATCAACATCGACATCTCCGAGTCGCTCAACGACGTCCTGCCGCTCTACCTCCTGGTCGTGATCGGCCTGTCGCTGATCATCCTGGTCCTGGTCTTCCGCTCGATCCTCGTCCCGCTCATCGCGACCGGCGGGTTCGTGCTGTCGTTGTTCGCCACCTACGGCGCGGTCACCCTGGTGTTCCAGGACGGCGTCGGCGCAGGTCTGATCGGGCTCGAGAGCACCGGGCCGATCCTCTCGTTCCTGCCGATCATCCTGGTCGGCATCCTGTTCGGCCTCGCGATGGACTACCAGCTGTTCCTCGCCACCGGGATGCGGGAGGCGTACGTCCACGGCGCACCTGCGCGCACGGCCGTCGCCTCCGGTCTGCGGGCCGGGCGGCCCGTGGTGATCGCCGCCGGTCTGATCATGGTCGCGGTGTTCGGTGGATTCGTCTTCGCCGAGAACGCGATGATCCGCTCGTTCGGCTTCGGTCTGGCGTTCGGCGTCCTGGTCGACGCGTTCGTCGTCCGGCTGATGCTCATGCCCGCGCTCATGCACCTGCTGGGCGGCAGCGCCTGGTGGCTGCCCCGGTGGCTGGACAGGCTCATGCCGAACGTGGACGTGGAAGGCAGCGCCCTCGCCCGGAGGCACACCGGTCACTGACCCCGCGGGGTCAGCCGACCCGGCCCGCTCCCGCGGCGGCCGGGGCCGGCAGGAACACCGGCGAGCGCCAGCCGCGGTCGGCGAACGCATCCTGCACCGCGACGGTCACGGCGTCGACCTGCCCGCGCGGCACCAGGGCGATCGCCGAACCGCCGAACCCGCCGCCCGTCATCCGGGCCCCGAGCGCCCCGGCGGACCTGGCCGCCTCGACGCTCACGTCGAGCTCGGGGCAGGTGACCTGGTAGTCGTCGCGCAACGAGGTGTGGCTGGCGTCCAGCACGGGGCCGATCGCCTCGACCTGATCGGAGGCGAGCAGCTCGCCGACCTGCCGCACCCGCTCGATCTCGGTGACCACGTGCCGCACCCGGGCCACCAGCACCGGGTCGTCGAGGCTGCTCAGCGCCCCGGCCAGGTCATCGATCCGGCGCAGCGTCGGCACACCGAGCAGCGCCGCAGCCCGGTCGCAGTCGGCACGTCGGGCCGCGTACTGGCCGTCGTTGAGGGTGTGCGGCGCCCGGGTGTCGATCACCAGGAGCTCCAGGTCGTGCGCGGCCAGGTCCAGCGGGACGTGCCGGACGGACTCGTCGACGAAGTCGATGAGCAGCCCGTGATCGGCATGGGCGCGCAACGATGCGGCCTGGTCGAGGCCGCCGGTCGGTGCGTGCGCGACCTCGTTCTCGGCCCGCACGCAGATCCGGGCCAACCGGGCCCGCAGCGCCTCGTCGAGCGTCAGCCCGGCGAGCTCGGCGAGGGCGACCGCGACCGCACCCTCGATGGCGGCCGAGGAGGACAGGCCGGCGCCGAACGGGACGCAGGAGTCGATCGCGGCGTCGAACCCGGTGACCGGGACGCCCTCATCGGCCAGCACCCAGGCGGGGCCACCGGCGTAGGCCGTCCAGCCCTGCGCTCGATCGGGTGCCAGGTCCGCGACGGTGCCGGTCCAGGGCTGGTCGGGCAGGTGGGCGCTCACCAGCCGGACCTGACCGTCGGTGCGGGCCCGGACGGCCGCGTAGGTGCGGTGCGGCAGCGCGGTCGGCAGGCACAGCCCGGCGTTGTAGTCGACGTGCTCGCCGATGAGGTTGACCCGGCCCGGCGCGGCCCAGACACCGTCGGGCGTCTCGCCGAACGTGGCGGTGAGCAGAGCGACGGCGCGGGTGATGCCCTCCTCGTCGGACCACGGGTCGAGGGTGGTGGCACTCATCGGTCGTTCTCCTTGCGGGGTAGCGGTCAGTGCCGGCTGCGGGCGTCCCAGGCGGACGCGACCATGTCGGTGAGGGTGTGCGTCATACGCCAGCCCAGGTCACGTGCGGCGAGCTCACCCGAGGCGACGATCCGGGCCGGGTCGCCCGGCCGGCGCGGCGCGATGACCGGTGCACGGTCGATCCCGGTGACGGCCGCGACGGTGTCCATGATCTGGCGTACCGACAGCCCGTCGCCCGAACCCAGGTTGTAGACCGGTTCGAGCCGGTGGCCCGCGGTCAGGGCGGCGGCCGCCGCGACGTGGGCGTCGGCCAGGTCCGCGACGTGCACGTAGTCCCGGACACAGGTGCCGTCGGGTGTGGCGTAGTCGTCACCGTTGATCCGGGGTGCCCGGCCGTCGAGGAGCGCGTCGAAGACCAGCGGGAACAGGTTGTGCGGGCTGGTGTCGTACAGCGAGGGGTCGCCCGAGCCCACCACGTTGAAGTAGCGCAGGCTGGTGTGGGCCAGGCCGGTGGCCCGCGCCTGGTCGGCCAGCAACCACTCACCGATGAGCTTGGACTCGCCGTAGGGCGACTGCGGTGTCGTGGGGGTCTGCTCGGTCACCTGGTCGACGTCCGGCGTCCCGTACACGGCCGCCGAGGACGAGAACACGATCGAACCCACCCCGGCCGTCGCCATCGCCTCGAGCAGATGCACGGTGCCGGTGACGTTCTGCTCGTAGGTGTGCAGCGGGCGCTGTACGGAGACCCCGGCGTACTTGAACCCCGCGAGGTGGATCACGCCGGTCACGTCGTAGGCCCGCAGCGCCGAGGTCACCCGGTCGGTCGCCAGGATGGACGCCTCGACGAACGGCACCTCGGGCGCGACGAACTCGCGGTGCCCGCTGGACAGGTCGTCGAGCACGACGGTGCCCCAGCCCTGCGCCGTCAGCGCACGCACCACATGGGAGCCGATGTAGCCGGCACCGCCGGTGACCAACCAGGTGCCGCGCGGGGCAGGGGGGCTCGTAGGCATGACGTCGTCCTTCGTCCTCGGGGTCATGACCGTCCGACGCGCTGTCGGTCGCCGGCCGGGTCGAGCATGGCACGGCCCGCCGGTACCGACCTGGCGGTCCGCGCGGCGGGACCGGTGGACCCGCTCACCGACCGACCGCCACCGCGGCCCAGGACACCGGTGGCAGCTCGACGCGCAGCACACCGTCGGGCAGCGGGTGGACCGTCAGCGCGTGGGGCGAGACCCGGTCGGGACGGGCCGCGCTGTTGGTGGCCTCGACATCGTCCTCGTGCAGCAGGTGCGACTCCAGCACGCGGGTGGTGCCGAGGGCCGAGAGGTCCACGTCGACCGTGGCCGGGTGCTGGGTCCCGCGGTTGACCAGGAGCACCGTGGCCGTGCCGGGCTCCTCGTCCCAGGTGATGACGGCGTCGACCGCGCTCACCTCGCCGAACCGGGTGGTGGGGGTGGTGGGGGAGTCGGTCCGGGTGCGCAGCACGACGCCGCGGGCCAGCCGGGCGGTCAGCGCGAAGGGGTGGAACGTGCTCTGCCGCCAGGCGGGGCCGCCGGGTTCGGTGCGGATCGGGGCGATCACGTTGACCAGCTGGGCCAGGCTGGCGGCGTGCACCCGGTCGGCGTGCCGCAGCAGGGTGATGAGCAGGCTGCCGACCAGCACGGCGTCGGCGGCCCGGTAGTCCTCCTCGAGGAGGTGCGGGGCGGCCGGCCACGGTCGCGGTGTGCCGGGCTCGGCGGCGATGGCGGCCTGCTCGGCGTCGTTGAACGCGGTCTGCCGCCACACGTTCCACTCGTCGAAGGACAGGTGCACCTGGTGGGCGGAGCCGCGTCCGACGTGGTCGACGGTGGCCACGACGGTGTCGATGAAGTGGTCCATGTCCCGGCCGCTGGCCAGGAAGGAGGCCAGGTCGTCGCCGGTCTGTTCGTAGTAGGCGTGCAGCGAGATGAGGTCGACGTGGTCCCACGCCTGCTCCAGCACGGTGCGTTCCCAGGCGCCGAAGGTCGGCATCTGGGCGTTCGACGACCCGCAGGCGACCAGCTCGAGCGCGGAGTCCGCGCGCTTCATGGCGGCGGCGGTGCGGGCGGCGAGCGTGCCGTAGTCGTGGGCGCTCAGGTGCCCGATCTGCCAGGGCCCGTCCATCTCGTTGCCGAGGCACCAGATGCGCACGTCGTGCGGGCGCGGGCTGCCGTGGGCCACGCGCTGGTCCGCGAGCGTGGTGCCGGGCTCACCGTTGGTGTATTCGAGCAGGTCGAGGGCTTCGAGGACCCCGCGGGTGCCGAGGTTGACCGCGAGCATGAGCTCCAGGTCGTTGTCCCGGGCCCAGCCGGCGAACTCGTCGAGCCCCACCTGGTTGGTCTCGATGCTGTGCCACGCCAGGTCGCGGCGCACGGGGCGCTGCTCACGCGGGCCGACACCGTCATCCCAGCGGTAGCCGGAGACGAAGTTGCCGCCGGGGTAGCGCACGGTGGTGACGCCCAGCTCGCGGACGAGCGCCGCGACATCGCCCCGGAACCCGTCGGCATCGGCGGTCGGGTGACCTGGTTCGTAGATGCCGCCGTACACGCAGCGGCCCATGTGCTCGACGAAGGAGCCGAACAGGCGGCGGTGCACCGGGGCGACCTGATCCTGCGGGACGGCTGTCACGGTGGTGCGGCGCATCAGGGTGCTCCTCAGCTGCGGGGGGCGGTGGTGCGGGCGGTGTACGGCGCGGTGCTGGCGCGGACGACGAACGTGGTCGGCACCACCACGTGGTAGGCGAGTGCCTCGTCGCCGCCGCGCAGCCGTTCCAGCACCATCCGGACGAGCTCGGCACCGATCTGGCCGAAGTCCTGGTGGACGGTGGTGAGCGGCGGCCACAGGTACTCGGCGACCGGGATGTCGTCGAAGCCGACGACGGACACGTCCTGCGGGATCGCGACGCCGTGCTCGTGCAGCGAGCGCATGAGCCCGGCTGCCATCTCGTCGTTGGCGCAGAAGACGGCGGTGATCTGCGGGTCCGCGGCCACCGTCGGTCCGAGCTCGTACCCGGCCTGCAGGGTCCAGTCGCCGCCCCAGACCTGCGGCACCGGCCGGCCGGCGGCGCGCAGCGTCTCGCGCCAGGTCTCCTGACGGACCTCGGCGGGGGAGGAGTCGGCGGGCCCGGACAGGTGGTGGACGGTCGGGTGGCCCAGGTCGAGCAGGTGCTGGACCGCCGCCCGGGTTCCGGAGACCTGGTCGGAGCTGACGGCGGCGTGCCGGCGGATGAGGCTGGAGTCGGAGACCACGACGGGCAGCCGGGGCGGCAGCGCGAGGATCGCGGGGGTGGTGGTCTCGGCGCGGATGATGATGAGCCCGTCGATGGCCTGGTGGCTCAGCCGTCGGGCGGCCGCGTTGACCTCGTCGGAGGTGGGGGCCGTGACGTCGACGAGGGAGACGGTGTAGCCCTCGGCGCGCGCGGCCTCGACGACCCCCTCGACGGTGCGTGACTCCCCGGTGCGGGCCAGCCGGTGGGCGACCAGGCCGATGGCGCCGAAGCTGCCGGAACGCAGTGCGCGGGCGGCGTGGTTGGGCGCGTAGCCGAGCTTGTCCATGGCCGACTGGACGCGTTGGCGGGTGGCCGGGCTCACCGAGTCGGCGCCGTTGGCCACCCGGGAGACGGTGATCGGCGCGACCCCGGCGAGCCGGGCGACATCGGCGATCGAGGCGCGGGAGGCGGACGGCCCCGGCGACGTCGGCGCGGCTCGACCAGCGGTGGACATGTCTGGAGTGTAGCCATGGTGACGTGACCACGTCGGGACCTGTTCGGGATGCGGCCCGCACGCCCGTGATCGAACCGTGACCTGCTTCGTGTTGACGATGACAACGTCACCATCTAGCGTTCCGGTCACCGCTGGTAACGTCACCATCGGGTAGCCGCATGCCGGGAGACAATGGTGTCCGCACTCGCCGCGACCGTCCGGCCGAGACGACGATCGTTCGTCGGTCTCGGGTTCGTCGCACCGTTCCTTGCCGTGTTCGCCTTCGTGCTCGTCATCCCGGTGGGTTACTCGATCTACCTGTCGCTGTTCCAGGACAAGCTCATCGGGGGACGCAGCTTCGTCGGGCTCGCCAACTTCGCGCAGCTGTTCTCCGACCCCAAGTTCTGGGACGGCGTCGGGCGCGTGGCGCTGTTCCTCGCCGTGCAGGTGCCGATCATGCTCGGCCTGGCACTGGTGGCGGCGCTGGCCATCGACTCGGGCCGGCTGCGCGGGGCGTCCTTCTTCCGGATCTCGGTCTTCCTGCCCTACGCGGTCCCCGGCGTCGTCGCCGTGCTCATGTGGGGCTTCATGTACGGCGACCAGTTCGGGCTGGCGGCCAACATCAACGACCTCATCGGCTCCCAGGTGCTCCAGCCGCTCACACCCAAGTGGATCCTGCTGGCCATCGGCAACATCGTGACCTGGGAGTTCGTCGGCTACAACATGCTGATCTTCTACTCGGCGC
>JAKLPK010000123.1 GCA_022013895.1 Cellulomonas sp.
CCGAGATCGGAGCATCTGGGCGCTTTCTTGACTCCGCCTCGCCATATTTTAGTCGCCTTGAAGGCTTGTTACTTGAGTCTCTCGCTTTCACGGCGTGGGCGCTAATCAACGATCACTTTGCGGCCGACGACCCGTTTAGTTACGATGATGACGAGGATCGGACCGCAGGGCTGTCTCTCATGGAGGCTATCGCGGCGAGCCCGGTTGGTTCGACGGCATATACTTCTGATCGCGTCGACCTGGCCAACCTCATTAGCGGATTTAGCGCGCTCGGGAGGCACCTGGAGGTTTGCGCGGAGCACTCGGAAGTCTATCGGAGACCATCTCCCGAGTTCCCGGAATATGATGGAAAGACGTCAATCAAGAACTTCCTATTGCACTCGACGATCCCATTCCTGGATCTGACCGCACCGAGTCGGAAGCGTGTCGTCGAGGGGCTCAAGGAAGTGACTCAATTGATGGCTTCCGCCGATGTTAGCCTGGTTCGGAATGACTACTCCCACTATCGGCGAAACGCGCCCGATATATCGAAGATCGAATCGGCGCTCGATGCAATCCGCCGAGCTGTGACACGACTAGAAACCCTCGGATTCTGTCGGCTGCTCTTTGCGCCAAACCGGGTCACAGAAGATGCCTGGGGGCGTAGCTTGCATGAGTTCACGGGCCCGCGAAGCTATGAGCACACATTTTCACGTCCGACTAGGTTCGACTGGATGGGATTGCCGAGTCTCGACGAGCCGGCGTTCTTGATGCGTTCGGCCAGTATCGGTGAGCCGACGGAGGTGCTTAGGTTCACTCCTCGGTTTAGGAGCGCGTATTCCGAGATGTGGGAGCACTACCCGGTTCGCAGGCGTCGGCCCCGCTCGTCCGGGGCGGATCAGCCGGAGTCTCACGATTCGCCCCTGGAAGCGCACTCCTAGAGCGCGGTCGTGTCGGGGTGGGCGTTCCGACATGCTGGATATCCGCTTTCTGTAGACGTCGTGAGAGCGGCTCTTCGGGCTTCCGGTGGGGGCAGGGGTTGAGGCCGCCAGCGTCCGAGAGCATGCGTAGGCGGAAGCCGTCGCGGTATCGGTGGCCGCGGGCGATGCGTCGTTGCAGCTCGACGATCCCGGTCACGGCCTCGGTTCTGCCGCTGTTCGCGCGGTCGGTGCTTAAGTGGGCGGGGAACGCTTCGCGCCTGCGGCGCAGGGTCCGGCCCAGGCGGGCGACCTCTGGGATCGGACAGGTGTGGAACGCGGCCAGGATTCGGGGCTCATTGCAGTTGAGGGTGTAGTCGGGGTGGGCGGGTCGGTCCCCGGGTAGAGGTCGAGGTCTTCCGAGGATCGGAGTTCTCACGCTGCCCATCCAGGAAGACCTCGACATGTCTGGGGCTACCTTCGCGTGCCCTGGCGCGACCACGTTCTGCCGTCTCGATGAGCTCGGTCTGCGCGTCGTCGGGCAGCATCTCGAGCTAGACCGCGCGGTGCTGGCCTGCCGGGTCGTGGACGTCGATGAGGCGGACCGGTGGTACCGGCGCTGCGGCTGCCAGGCCGTCGGGCGAGACATGGTCACGCGGCGGCCGGCGCACGAGCCGCTGGGCTGGCGACCAACGACGCTGCTGGTCAGCGTCCGTCGATACCAGTGCACCGTCTGCGGCCACGTGTGGCGCCAGGACACCGGCCGGGCTGCCGAACCGCGGGCGAAGCTGTCGCGCCGGGCGTTGCGCTGGGCGCTGGAAGGGCTGGTGGTCCAGCACCTGACCGTCGTCCGGATCGCAGAGGGCCTCGGGGTGTCGCGGAACACCGCCAACACCGCCGTGCTCGCCGAGGGTCGACGGGTCCTGATCGAGGACCGGACCGCATCGACGGCCTCCGGTGATCGGCGTCGACGAGCACGTCTGGCGGCACACCCGCCGCGGCGACAAGTACGTCACGGTCATCATCGACCTCACTCCGATCCGCGACCGCACGGGCTCTTCACGGCTGCTCGCGATGATCGAGGGGCGCTCCAAGCGGGCGTTCACGACCTGGCTCGCCGAGCGTCCCAAGCGCTGGCGAGAGGCTCTCGAGGTCCTCGCTATGGACGGGTTCACCGCGTTCAAGACCGCCACCACCGAGGAGCTACCCGACGCTGTCACGGTCATGGACCCCTTCCACGTCGTCTGCCTCGCCGGCGACGCCGTGGACCGTTGCGGGCGACGGGTCCAGCAAGACCTGCACGGGCATCCAGGCCGCGCCAGCGACCCGCTCTACCGGGCCACACGGACCCTGCACTCCGGCGCCGACCTGCTCACCGACCGCCAACACCAACGGCTCGCCCCGCTGTTCGGTGTCGATGACCACGTCCAGGTCGAGGCCACCTGCGGCATCGACCAGCGCATGATCGCCGCCTCCCGCGAGCCCGACCGAACCAAGGGCCGGCAACTGATGACGGCCTTGATCGAGTCGGCCAGCCACGGTATCCCGACCGCACTCACCGAGCCGATCTCCCTCGGGCAGATCCTGAAGAAGCGAGCCCCCGACGTCCTGGCCTACTTCGAGCGTCCCGGCAACTCCAGCGGACCCACCGAAGCCAAGAACGGCCGCCTCGAGCACCTACGCGGCTCCGCCCTCAGGTTCCGCAACCTCATCAACTACATGGCCACAAGCCTGCTCAAGACCGGCGGCTTCAGACCTCGACTACACCCTGCATCGCGACGAGCCGTTCTGGATTCGGCACTGGCATCGGCACCGGTCCAGGGCGTCGGCGGCCAGGTGGACCACATGGAGCGGGTCCGTCACCGCCACATCCTCGTCTGCGAGGAGTCCCTCGGGGTCTTGCCGTGGGTGTGATGGCGCCCCCGTCGACCCGTCCTACGACGCCCCCCGCACCCGCCTGGTCTCGTAGGCCCACATCGCGATCTCGACGCGGTTGCGCGCGCCGAGCTTGGCCATGAGCGACGCGACGTGGGTCTTGACGGTGCTCAGGCCGACGAAGAGCTCGGACGCGATCTCGGCGTTGGTCCGCCCGCGGGCCACCAGCGCGAGGACCTCCTCTTCGCGCTCGGTGAGCGGGCTCACGGGCTGGGCCGGTGCGACGGGCGCGCGGTCGGCGAAGGTCGCGAGCAGCCGCCGGGTGACGTTGGGGGCGATGAGGGCGTCGCCGGCCGCGGCCGCGTGGATCGCCTGCACCAGGAGCTCCGGACCGGCGTCCTTGAGCAGGAAGCCGCGGGCGCCCGCGCGCAGCGCACCGAGCACGTACTCGTCGAGGTCGAACGTGGTGATGACGACGACGGCCATCGGGTCGGCCACGTCCGGCCCGGCCAGGCGGCGCGTCACCTCGACGCCGTCGAGCCCGGGCATCCGGATGTCGACGAGCAGGACGTCGGGACGCAGCCGGGTCGCGAGGTCGAGCGCGGCGAGCCCGTCGGCCGCCTCCCCGACCACCTCGAGCTCGGGCCGCGCGCCGAGGATCATCACGAGGCCGGTCCGGACCAGGTCCTGGTCGTCGGCCACGATGACGCGGATGCTCATGGCAGCGCCTCCACCGGCAGCACGGCCTCGACCACCCAGCCGCCGTCGGGCCCCGGCCCCGCCGAGAGCGAGCCGCCGAGCAGCTGGGCGCGCTCCGCCATGCCGAGCAGGCCGAACCCCGGTCCCGGAACGGGTCCCGGCAGGGCGTGCCCGTCGTCGCTGACGCGCAGCCGCACCACTCCGTCGTCCCGCCGCACGTCGATCAGGACCCTGGTCGCGCTCTGGGCGTGCCGGACGGCGTTGGTCAGCGACTCCTGCGCGAGCCGGCAGAGCGCGGCGTCGACGGGCCGTGGGAGCCGGGGGAGCGAAGGGTCGAGCTTGACCTCGACCGCAGGAGTGGCCTCGGGACGCGCCAGGGCCGGCAGGTCCGCGACGCCCCGCTGCGGTGCGTAGTCGACGTCCTCCTCCTCGCGCAGCATCCGGACCATGAACCTCATCTCCGCGAGGGTCCGGGATGCCTCGGACTCGATCGCGGCCAGGATCTGCACAGCCTTCTCGGGCCGGGCGCCGGCGACCACGCCACCGGCCTGGGCCTGGACCGCGATCGCCGAGACGTGGTGGGCGACGGTGTCGTGGAGCTCGCGCGCCAGCGCCATGCGCTCCTCGTTGCGGATCTCGCGCTGCTGGCGGCGAGAGAGGTCTGCGCGGTAGCGGAACGTCGCCGCGAGGGCGACGAGCAGCAGCAGGAGGGCGCTCCCGCCGAAGACGTCGGCCCACCCCGCCGACGAGACGACCATGCCGAGGGTGGCGACGCCCGCCACGAACGCCGTCCCCGCGACCATCTCCCGTCCCGAGCCCCACCGCACCACGGCGTAGAGCAGGACCAGGACGACCAGCATGGAGGAGAGGTCGAGGTCCCCGGGGTGCACCGCCGACTGCAGGACCGTGAGCAGCGCGACGACGCCCCACCCGCCCAGGACCGCCACCAGCGGACGGCTGCGCCGCCAGAGCAGGGCCGGGACCAGCGCGAGCGCGAGCGTGGTCACGAGCGGACGCCAGACCACACCCGGCCGGACGATGCCCTCGGTCAGGGCGGCGGCCCCGTACACGCCGACCAGCAGCCAGTCGAGACGGCCGAGGGGCGGGGCGCCGGGCGGCCGCGGCTCACGCCAGAGGGACCGCCGGACCGTGACCACGGCTCGAGCCTAGGGACCGGTGCGCCTCGCCGGACCCGCCGAAAGTACGAGAGACGCATCGTGCCATCGGCCGAGTGACCTCCGGCCCGCGGGCCGATGTGCCTCCACGCGGGGCCCGGTGATCGTGGACCTGCTGATCCTCACCCCGACCCATGGAGGCCACGATGAACACCCGTCAACCCGTCACCACCGCGCTGGAGAACGTCACCACCGAGCTGGAGGACCCGGCGGTCCTCGTGCGGGTCAAGCTCGTCGCCGCGTGGACCGCCGTCACGCTCCTGTACGCCTACGTGGACATCCTCGCGTTCTTCAAGCCTGGGGTCATCGACCAGATCCTCGCCGGCAAGGTCTGGGAGTTCGACGCCACCCAGCCGCTGCTCACCGTCTTCCTCGCGCTCATGGCGATCCCGATCCTCATGGTCCTGCTGTCCGCGACGCTGCCCGCCCGGGCGAACCGGATGACGAACCTCGTCGTGGCCTCGGTGCAGGTGCCCTACGCGGCCTTCAACCTGGTGGGCGGCTCCTGGACCGTCTTCTACGGCCTCGGCGTCGTGCTGGAGGTGGCGGTCTTCGCCCTCATCCTGCGGTACGCGTGGACGTGGCCCCGCTCTCGCGCGTGACGCGTGACGCGTCCCCGAGCCGCGTGACCGGGAGTCAGCGGCCGACGCGCAGCCCCGCGAGCAGCGCGGTGACCACCCCGTCGGCCTCCTGGCGCCATCGCGGGCGGTCCTGGGTGGCGCCGATCCCGTGCATCGCGACGAGCACGGCGCCCGGGTCCACGTCGGCGCGGATGCCGCCGGCGGCCGTCTCGCGCGCGAGGAGCCCGAGCACGGCCGCCTCCAGGTCGCCCGCGCCCTCCATGAGCGCCGTCGACCCGGATGCCGCGATGAGCGCTCGCGTGAGTGCTCGGTGCTCGTCGAGGTAGGCGACGTAGCCGCGCAAGAACCGGCCGAGTGCCTCGCCGGGCGCGACGTCGGCGGACGCGTCCCGGGCGAGCCGGCACAGCGCATCGGCCTCCTCGCGGTAGACGGCGGCGGCCAGCGACTCGCGGGTGGGGAAGTGGCGGTAGAGCGTCCCCGCGCCGACGCCGGCGCGCCCGGCGAAGTCGTCGAAGCGGATGCCGTCGTCGCCGTGCGCGAACGCAGTGCGGGCGGCGGCGACGATCGCGTCGCGGTTGCGGCGCGCATCGGCGCGGAGCGGCTTGCTCGTGGCGTCTCCTCGGTGGCGTGTTGACGAAGTGGAGATTATCTCCATATTCTGGTAACTGGAGATCGTCTCCGGTTCTGAGGGTAGCGGAGGTTCGCGGTGCGGATCCTGATGTTTGGGCGCGGCGTGGTCGCGTCGGTCTACGGATGGGCCTTCGCGCGCGCCGGCCACGACGTCGAGTACTACGTGCGCCCCGGGCGGGCGCGCGAGTACGGGGACGCGGTCGACCTCGAGCTCACCGACCTTCGCCGCCGGCCGTGGGCCCCGGTGCTCAGGGAGCGGTCGGTCACGATCCTGCGCGAGGACCTCGCCTCCGATGACGGGTTCGACCTCGTCATCGTGAGCGTCTCCCACCACCGGCTGGCCGAGGCCGCTCGGCTCCTCGCGCCGAGCGTCGGCTCGGCCACCGTCCTCGTCCTCGGCAACGTGTGGCCCGAACCCGCGGCGGCGGTCGCGCCCCTGCCGGCCGACCAGGTGGTATTGGGGTTTCCGGGCGCCGGCGGTGGGGTCCAGCCCGACGGCACGCTGCGCGCCGGGCTCACGTCCTCGGTGCGGCTCGGGGTCACCGGGGGTGCGACTCGCGCACGGGAGCAGGCCGTGCGCGGCCTCTTCCGCGACGCGGGGTTCCGGGTCCGGGAGGAAAGCGACCTCGCGGGCTGGCTCGCCGTCCACTTCGTCGCCGATGTCGGCATCCACGCGCAGGGACTGCGGCTCGGGACCCTCTCGCGGCTGCCCGGCGACACGCCTGCCCTCAAGGAGGCGATGCGCACGAGCCGCGAGCTCCTGCCGGTCCTCGAGGCGCGCGGCGTGGACCTCGGCCGGCACCGCGCGATGACGGCCAGCTTCCGGCACCCGGGCGCGGCCGGGACGGCGCTCGCCTGGATCACCGCCCACGTCGCGCCGGCGCGGATCAGCATGGAAGCCCACGTCGACCCGCTGGCCGAGGAGCCGCGCGCGGTCTGCCGCGACGCGCTCGCCGAGGCCCGGCGCCTCGGGGTGCCGGTGCCGCGGCTGGAGCGGGTCGAGGCGTTGTTCGCGGTCTAGCTCACCGGTCGCCGAACCGCTCCCGACGCCACGCGAGCAGCTCGCGGTCCGGCCGGTCCGCGACCCGCCGCGGCAGCACGATGGTCCGGCCGTGCATCTCCTGGATGCCGTGCCGGACCATCGGGCCGTCGACCTCCTCGAGCATGTCGCGGTCGATCGACACCCGGTAGTCGGGTGAGGCGCCGAGCATGTTCTGGTCGTAGGCGGCGTGGTGGATCTTGCACAGGCCAGGCCGTTCGAGGTGGTCGGCAGCCCGCGCTCCTCGGTGTCGGGGACGATGTGCGCCGCGTCGAGCAGCGCGCCGTGCCTGAGCTCGCACACGGCACACCGCCTCTCGTAGGCGAGGAGCACGCGCGTGCGGAAGGCCGGCTGGTGCAGGCGTTGCCTGGCGAGTCGACGGGCGTTCTCTGGTCACCAGTGTCGTCGGCGCCGTGGCCTGGCCGCTCCACGACCGTCGACCTGCCGACCTGGCGATGTCCCCGCAGCGCGACGCGGCGTCCTGTCCCGGAGCCCGTCACCATCTCCGGGCGCCGACGAGGCGCCTCGAGGGCCTCACTGCGGCAGAGGGAACCGCTGCCCGCCTCGCCACCAACTCACCGGTGCTCACGCCGATGCCGAGGGAGGCGTCACACCGGCACGGCCCACACCTGGGTCCAGGCGCCGTTGCAGTCGAAGATCTGCAGATCGGTCCCCACCGCGACGTTGCCGGCGGGGTCGTCGAGGCAGCGGCCCGACTGCGGGTTGAGCAGGGCGCCGTTGGCCTGGGGGACCCACTGCTGGCCGCCGGCCCCGGTGCAGTCCCACAGCTGGACCTTCGTGAAGTTGGCCGTGCCGTTGCCGGTGATGTCGAGGCACTTGCCGAAGGCGCGGATCGTGCCGTCGGCCGCCATGCTCCACTGCTGTCCCGGGACGCCGGAGCAGTCCCACAGCTGGACGGCGTTGCCGTTGGTCGCCGTGTTCGTGTCGACGTCGACGCACAGGTCGGTCGTGCCCGGTCCGGTGATGCTGCCCGTCGGGTAACCGGGCAGGGTCCAGACCTGGGTCCACAGCCCGTTGCAGTCGTAGATCTGCAGGTCGGTGCCGACGGCCGTGTTGCCGGCGGGGTCGTCGAGGCAGCGTCCGGACTGCGGGTTGAGCAGGGCGCCGTCGGCCTGGGCACGCCACTGCTGGGCGCCCGAGCCGTTGCACTCCCACAGCTGGACCTTCGTGAAGTTCGCGGTGCCGTTGCCGTCGACGTCGAGGCACTTGCCGAAGGCGCGGATCGTGCCGTCGGCGGAGATCGACCACTGCTGGCCGGTCGCGATCCCGCAGTCCCACAGCTGGGCGGCGTTGCCGTTGACCGCCGTGTTGGTGTCGACGTCGAGGCACAGGTCGCCCGGGCCGACGATCTGCCCGGTGGCACCGGGCAGCTCGCCGGTGCCGAACCGGATCTCGCACTGGTTGCCCTGGCCGAGCCAGGTGGCCGCCAGGTACAGGTACTCGGTGCCGTTCTCCAGCGGGATCATCGGCGTCGAGTACCCCGGGCAGGACGGCACACCACTGGCGTACCCGCCGGTCGGGTTCACGGTCACCGGGGTCTCGACCTCGGTCCAGTCGCCGGTGCCGAGGTTCGTGTTGGCGAACAGCACCGTCCCGGACTCGGCGAGGACCGTCTTGTTGCCGGTGGGGCCGGCCCCGACCCGTTGCCCGGAGATGAGCACCGTGCCGTTCGGGCCGCCGCCGGGCAGCCATGCGATGGACGGGGTGTGCAGCAGCTGGCGGCTGTCGGCCGTCTGGACGAGTGTCCCGGAGTCGTCGACGGCGCCCCAGCTGAGCCCGTCGGCGCTGGACTTCACGTAGACCTCGCACGCGTGGTCCGCGTCCGTCCCGTCGCGGCACATCTCGTAGGACATGAGGTAGGTGCCGTTCGGCAGCTGCGCGAACGTCTGCATCCCCGGACGCGCCAGGTCGTCGGCCGGGAACGCGACGTCCTGGACGAGCGTCGAGCTCCAGGTCTGGCCGCCGTCGCTGGACGTGTAGTGCCCGATGACCTGGTTGTTCGTCGCGCTGTTCGCCGGTCGCTCATCGGAGATGAAGCAGGCGAGCGTGTCGTCGTCGGTGACCAGGAACACCGGTTCCCAGATGCCGTGACCCCAGCTGTCGGGCTGGCCGGAGGTCTGGGTGCACGCCGACAGGTACTGCCAGGTCAGGCCGCCGTCGGTGCTGCGGAACACCTCCACCTTCTGCGCCGTGTAGTCGCCGACGTCCCAGGCGGTCCCGGCGGCGAGGATGTCGCCGGCGTCGAGCCCGGAGATGTCCCGCGGCACCTCGTAGAGGGTCGGTGCCTCGATGTCCCAGCCGGCCGTGTGCGACGAGATGGTCGAGATCTGCGTCCAGCTCGCACCGCTGTCGGTGCTGCGGTAGATCGGCAGCGTCTTCGGCCCGTTGTGCCCGGCCTGCGCGAAGGTGGCCAGCAGGGTCTCGTCGGAGGATCCGTCGTGGTCGAGGCGGACGGCTCGCGGGTACCCGGCCGTGCCGTCCGGGTAGGTGGCCAGGTCGGGCGAGTAGAGCACCTGGCCGGTCTGTGCGGCCGCGGCCGGTGCGGCCTCGGTGACGGTGGTGAGGGTGGCCGTGAGGGCGACGGTCAGGACGAGGACGGCGGACCGGGCCCGGCCACGTCGTCGTGGCAGCGCAGAGGTCTGCATGGCGGCTCCTTTGACGCACGGCGCCTCGGTCGAGCGGTGCGGGCGAAGCAGGCGGGGCGAACGAGGCGAACGCCGGGTTTGCCGACGTTGCACGAATACTGGCGCATAACTTGCCTACGTTGCAAGAGGGATCGGGTCAGATCTCCGACGAGGGGCGACGTCGGGACGACCGGCCTGCACGCGCACCGTGCTCGGATCCGCCCAGCGTGCTCTCCCGGGGGATCACCGCGTGCGGCGCGACGACCTCGACGGCTCCCGCGTCCGGATCGGCGATCCGCGCCGCGATGCGCGCGACCGCGTGCTGGGCGATGAAGGGGGTGTCGAGCGAGACCGTGCTCAGGCTCGGTCGCGAGTACCGCCCTTCCTCGATGTCGTCCACGCCGATGATCGCGATGTCCTCCGGCACCCGCAGCCCCGCGTCGAAGACGGCGCGCAGGGCGCCCATCGCGAGCAGGTCGGAGTAGCAGAAGATCGCGTCGGGCGGTTCGGGCAGGGCCAGCAACGTCGCCACCGCGTCGTACCCGTCGGCGCGGCGGTAGTGCGCTGCGGGCTGAAGGTACTCGGGACGAACCGTGAGGCCGGCCTCCGTCAGTGCGCTCTCGTAGCCGGCGGTGCGCTGCTGCGGCGTCGCGTAGTCCTCGAGCGGTTGGGCCCCGATGGCCGCGATCCGGTGGCGTCCGAGTCCGATGAGGTGCGCCGTGGCGTCCCGGGCGGCCCGGACGTTGTCGATCGCGACGTGGTCGTAGCGCCCGTCGAAGTCGTGCTCGCCGAGCAGGACGATCGGCATGCTCGTGCGGGCGTCCATCTCGAGCAGCTCGGCCGTGGTCACGAGCGGGCTGAACAGGACCCCGTCGAAGAGCATCGTGCGGTCGGTGCCGGTCAGCAGCTCGCGCTCATGGTCGCGGTCGTGCCCCGTCTGGTCGATCATCACGCGGTACCCGACGACGGCGGCGGCGTTGATGACCTCCCGCGCGAGCTCAGCGAAGTAGGGCACGTCGATCTCGGGGACGACCAGCGCGAGGACGCCGGTGCGCCCTGTGCGCAGGGTCCGGGCGATGGGGTTGGGCCGGTAGTCGAGCTCCTCGATCGCGGCCTGGACGCGGCGACGCATGCGCTCGCTCACGTGCTGGTACCCGCTCACCACGTTGGAGACGGTGCGCACCGAGACCTGCGCGCGTTCTGCCACGTCCCGCAACGTTGCCGGCATGCGTGTCCCCCCTCGAGGTGCCCCACGAGAGGGCTCCGAACCTGGGGTCAGCATAGGCCTTGCAACGTCAGCAAACGAGAGCTAGGTTTTGCACACGTTGGCAAGCCGACGCGGACAGCCCGCGTCGGGCACGCACAAGGGAGTGCTCATGCACCTGCTCCACCCCGGCCAGCGCCGAGCCAGCCACGTCGGCGCCCACCGCCCTCTCACCCGGACGGTCGGCCTGCTCGCCGCCGTGACGGTCCTCGCCGCCTGCGGCCCGTCCATCTCCACCAGCACCGACGACTCGGCCTCCAGCAGCTCGTCGGGCGCTGCCGTCGACGCGGGCAAGCTCCAGGCGCCGACGGACGAGTCGCCCTCCGGCGAGATCACGATCTGGGACCGGTCCGGCGACCTGTTCGACGTGTTCGACGCCGCCATCGCCGCCTTCAACGAGAAGTACCCGAACATCACCGTCCACCACGAGGCCGTCGACATCAGCGCCAAGCTGCAGAACACCCTCATCACCGGCAGCGACGTGCCCGACGGCGTCTTCCTCGACGATGCGCTCGTCGCCGGGTACGCCGACTACCTGTGGGACCTGTCCGACGTCCTCGACCCCTACCTCGACGACATCGCCCAGCAGAAGGTCGACGTCAACTCCATCGGCGACTCGATCTACGGCGTGCCCTACGACCTCGATCCGGGCCTGCTGTTCTACAACGAGACGGCCCTGGCCGCCGCGGGCATCGACGCCACGGCGATCGAGACGTACGACGACCTCCTCGAGGCCGCGCGCCAGTACAAGGCCGCCGTGCCCGATTCCGAGCCGATCCACCTCGAGCAGGGCGCCTACCTCGCGCAGCTGCAGCTCGAGATGTACGCCAACCAGCTCGGCACGGCGATGACCGACGCCGACGGTCAGCTGCAGCTCGACTCGCCCGAGTACGAGCAGATCCTCACCTTCCTCGACGCGGTGTCCTCCGAAGGGCTCGGGACGCGGGCCGAGTACCTCACCCAGACCGACATCGGCGCCCTCGAATCGGGTTCCGAGGTGTTCTACCCGTGGGCGATCTGGTTCGACTTCGCGCCCCAGCAGCAGCTCACCGAGACCTACGGGCAGTGGCGGGCGATGGAGCTCCCGGCGTGGGAGGAAGGGGGCGCGCGCTCCGGCGCCATGGGCGGCTCGTCGTTCGTGCTGCCCAAGGACGGCGAGAACTCCGAGCTGGCCTGGCTGTTCTACGAGTTCCTCATGTTCGACGAGGCCGGCTACACCGCCGTCTACGGGCCGAACGACGTCTACCCGAACGGTCTGAACACGTCGATCCCGTCCTACCTGCCCGCCGCGGACCCCGACGTGCCGCTGTTCGGCACCGTCGATGCGATGGGTGGTCAGGACCTGTGGGCGGTCGCCACCGAGGCCGGCAGCCAGATCCCCGGCAGCGTCCCCACCCCGTCGTGGTGGTCAGGTGCGGTGGACTACCTCGGCAACAACCTCCAGCTCATGCTCGACGGCGACCTGAGTCCACGTGAGGTGATCGAGCAGTCGACGGCCGAGATCCAGACCAACCTCATCGACCGGCTGTAGTCACCGCCGACGTTGCCCCACCCGATCCGGAGGACCACCCAGTGAGCGCCATCCAGGCAGACCGGTCACCGCAGGTGACCGTGCCGCGACGCACGTCACGATCATCGCTGCAACGGCGGCTGGCGCCCTACCTGTTCGTCCTGCCGTTCATCGCGATCTTCGCCGCGTTCAGCGTCTACCCGATGGTCTTCACCCTGCGGCTCAGCTTCACGAGCTGGCGGGGTTCGGGTGCCGCCGAGTGGGTCGGGTGGGGCAACTACACGTACCTGCTGGCCAACGAGGGGTTCTGGAACTCGATGGCCAACTCCGCGGTGATGTGGGTGCTCATCGTCCCGGTCCAGATCGTGCTGGGCACCCTCGTCGCCGTGCTCCTGGACAACGCCAGGGTGCGGTTGCGGGGGTTCTACCGGGTCGCCTTCCTCGTGCCCTTCGTCACCCCGCTCGTCGCCGTCGCCCAGATCTGGGTGGTGGTCTTCGACCAGGACTACGGGGCCGTCAACAGCCTGCTCAACCTCCTCGGGCTGCCCGATGTCGCCTGGCTCACCACGAGCCTGTGGGCCAAGCCCACGCTCGCCCTGCTGTTCCTGTGGAAGACGACGGGCTTCATCGTGATCATCCTGCTCTCCGGGCTGCAGTCCATCGACGACTCCGTGTACGAGGCAGCCGACCTCGACGGCGCCTCCCGGGCCCGCCAGCTGTGGAGCATCACCGTGCCGCTCATGCGCCGGTCGCTCATGTTCGCCGTCGTGCTCCAGACCCTCGCCGTCTTCCAGATGTTCGCCGAGCCCTACGTCGTGACCAAAGGTGGGCCGTACAGCTCCACGACGACCGCCGGGCTCTTCCTGTACGAGCACATCAACCGGGCCGACCTGGGGACCGGGGCAGCCAACTCCTTCATCCTCGTGATCGTCGTGATGGCGCTGTCCCTGCTGTTCGTCCGGCTCCTGCGGTCGGAGGACTGACCATGACCCTGTCGACGAGAGCAGCCGGCCCGGCGAGGTCCGGCGGGCACGACGCGGGCGTCGGCGCCCACCGGACCTGGGAGCGTCGCGCGCGCAGGGGCCTGTCGGCGGCCGCGGTCCAGGCGTTCCTCGGGCTGCTGACGCTGCTGTTCCTCGCACCGGTGGCCTGGGCCCTGGTGTCCGCGTTCCGACCCGCGAACGACATCATCCGGGAACCCCTCGGGCTGGACGTCACGGCGTTCACGCTCGACAACTTCGTCGGCATGTTCGCCGACGTGCCGATCTGGCACGGGTTCCTCAACACCGGGATCGTCCTGGTCATCAAAGGGTCGATCACCCTGGTGTGCGCGCCGCTCGCCGGCTTCGCGTTCGCCAAGTACGACTTCCCGGGCAAGAACCTGCTCTTCGGGACCGTGCTGGTCACCCTCATGCTGCCAACGATCGTCCTCATCATCCCGCTGCTGCTGGAGATGAAGGAGCTGGGCTGGGTCAACACCTACCAGGCCCTCATCCTGCCCGGGGCCGTCGACGCGTTCGCGATCTTCTGGATGCGCCAGGTGATCGCCGCTCTGCCGGACGAGCTCCTCGACGCCGCCCGGGTCGACGGGTGCACCGAGTTCGGCATCTTCCGGCGGATCGTCGTCCCCGTCATCCGCCCCAGCCTGGCCGGGCTCGCCGTCCTCACCGTGATGAACATCTACAACGACTTCGTCTGGCCGGTGGTCGTCGCGAGCAACGAGCGGATGGCGACGCTCCAGGTGGTCCTGTCGACGCTGTCCCAGAACATCACCGGCCACAAGATCGGCGCCGACTACGCGACGGTCACCGGCGAGCTCCTCGCCGCGAGCTCGCTCGCCCTGGTCCCCCTGCTCGTGATCTTCATCCTTCTCCAGCGGCACTTCATCAACGGCATCCTCGCCGGAAGCGTCAAGGGCTGACCTGCCCCTGTTCGAAAGGCCACACACCTGATGTCCTCCGAGTCGTTCCTCGTGCACCGCCCGGACCCGTCGCCCGACGTCCCCCGGGGCGAGTACCCGCGCCCCGACCGTGACCGGTCCGACCGGTGGCTCAGCCTCAACGGCCCGTGGCAGCTCGAGAGCGCCGACGGCACGGCGCCCATCACCGTCCCCTACGCCTGGGAGACCCTGGCCTCCGGTGTCGCACGCACGTGGCTCGAACGCGCGACGTACCGGCGCAGCCTCACCGTCCCGGCGCACTGGGCGGGTGCCCGCGTCGTGCTGTGCTTCGGCGCCGTGCACCACCGGGCGCGCGTCCTGCTCGACGGGGTCGAGGTCGGCACGCATGTGGGCGGTTACGACTCCTTCGAGCTCGACGTGACCGACGCGGTCACACCCGGCGAGCAGCACCAGCTCGCGGTCGAGGTGGAGGCGCCGGCCGACAAACGCGCCGTCCCGCACGGCAAGCAGCGGTCGATACCCCGTGACGACTACGACGGGGTGTCCTTCCGGCCGACCTCGGGCATCTGGCAGAGCGTGTGGCTCGAGGCGCGCGGGCGGACCTACGTCGCCGACGTGCGCCTGCGCGGTGAGTCGTTGACGGGGCTCGACCTGGCCGGGGTCCTCGTCGGGGACCACCCGGTCGGCGCCGTCGTGCAGGTGCGGGTGGTGGCCGGCAGCCGGGCGGTCGAGCAGGTGGCGGTGCTGACCGACGCCGACGGGCGCTTCAGCGGACGTCTGGAGCTCACCGACCCCCAGCCGTGGAGCCCGGCGGACCCGCACCTGTACCAGGTCGAGCTCACGGTGGGCGAGGCCGGTCCCGGTGCGGACCGGGTCCTGGTCACCGGCGGGCTGCGCCACATCGAAGCCCGGGGAGAGGAGCTCTACCTCAACGGTCAGCGGCTGTACGTGCGCGGTGTGCTCGACCAGGGCTACTGGTCCGAGACGGGACTGACGGCGCCCGACGAGACCGCCCTCCTGCGTGATCTCGACATCGCCCGCCGAGCCGGATACACGCTGGTGCGCAAGCACATCAAGCTGGAGGACCCGCGCTGGCTGCACCACGCCGACCGCACCGGCATGCTCGTCTGGGCCGAACCGCCGGGGCCGAGCCGGTTCAGCCCCGAGGCGGCCGCCGCCTTCGAGGCGCAGCTCGCGCCCATGGTCGAGCGTGACGGCAACCACCCTTCGATCATCATCTGGGGGCTCTACAACGAGGAGTGGGGCCTGGACTGGGACATCCCCGGCAGCCCCGAGCGTGCGACCGCGGCCGCGCATGCGTACGACGTGCTGCGCAGCCTGGACGCATCCCGGCTGATCGTCGAGAACTCCGGGTGGGCGCATGTGCGGACGGATCTGGTCGACTGGCACTACTACGACGACGACCCGGCGTCCTGGGCGACCAGGGTCGCGGCGCTGGCCCGCGGCGACGAGGAGAGCTTCCCGGTGCGGCTCGGCCCGGACTTCCTCGTCGACAAATCGCTCTACGGGTCGCCCGCCCACCCCCGGACCGGGCTGCCGGTCCTCAACAGCGAGTACGGCGGCGGCTTCACGAGCCTCGAACGTGCGTGGAGCCTGCGCTGGCAGACCCAGGAGCTGCGCCGCCACGACCGCTTCGCGGGGTACGTCTACACCGAGCTCGCCGACGTCGAGCACGAGATGGCCGGTCTGGTCGACGCCGACCGTCGTCCCAAGGACCTGGGTGGGCTCGATCCGGCCGACGTCAACGCCGACACGGTGCTCGTCGTCGACCTCGTGCCGCAGCGGTCCGGTGCCGACCTGCCGGTGCCGAGCCACGGCTTCGAGCTCGACGTGCACGTCTCGCACCACGGCGTCGCCCCGGTCGCGGGCCGGGTGCGCGCGGCCTGGGTGCCCGCCGGGACACCGTTCGGCGCGCTCCGTGCGACGGTGGCTGTCGAGTCCGGGCCGGTCACGGCCGAGCCGTTCGTGCTGAGCCCCGCCGTCACGGTCGAGATCCCGACGCCCGGCCCGGTCGGTGCGGCACGTCTGCACCTGTGGCTCGTCGACGGGGACGGGCAGACGCGAGCCCGGACCTTCGTCGACGTGGGCCCGATCGAGGCGCCGAACCGTCGGGGCGCGCGCGAGGCCTCCGACCGACCATGACGAGAGGGTCGGCGACCCTGTGGCGCGAGGAGACGTCGAGCCTCTCATCCGCGTCGACCTGGCGCCGCACGTGGTCGGCCAGGGTCCGAGGAGCCGCTGCACCACCGCCGACAGCGCCGCCCGGCTCTCAGGCGAGCGGGCTCCCGCCCGGCTCGACATAGAAGTTGTCCCGGAAGAGCCCCGACGGGTCGTACCGCCGCTTCAGCCCACGGAGTCGCTCCAGGTGCGCCGGCGGGAAGGCCCGGACGAGGCTGTCGGGACCGGTGTCGGACTCGAAGCTCAGGTACATCCCCTCGAAGTGCGGTGCGAGACGCCCCCACCACTGGTCGATCCCGGAGCTCGGCGATCCGAAGGCGATGAGGGAGAAGTTGGCGTCCCGCCAGCCGTACGCCGTGTCGGCGGACGGCACGTCGGCGACCGCTCCGCCGACAGACCGGATGGTGAAGAAGGGTGACGCGCCCGATTCGAGGAGCGCCGCGATCTGCGTGGAGGTCCCGGCGCCGAGGTGTCGCACGAATGCGGAGTGTGAGTGCGGCTCGCCCTGCCCCTGCTGCACCGAGCCTTCCTCGAAGAATGCCCCGATGACCTCCTCGTAGGTCGCGAGCGAGACCGACTGCTGCGCGATCCGGTCCACCTCCAGGACGGGTCGCAGCCGCTCGGCCACGACGTCCGGCTGATCGGAGTCGATGACGACGCTCGCCATGGCGTAGGTGGTCGAGCCGGGTCTGCTCGCGCCGAGCAGGACGGTCCCGCTGACGGATCGGTCGGCCGCCTCGATCGCGGCTCCCCAGCGCTCGATGAACGTCGCGAGATCCGTGACGGCGAAGGTGATCTGCGCGAGCGCGACCCGGCCGACGGGCACGGCCTCGAACTCGAACGAGACCGCGACGCCGAAGTTGGCGCCGGCTCCGCGCATGCCCCAGAACAGGTCGGGGTTCTCGTTCGCACTGGCGTGCACGAGCTCACCGGCGGCGGTGACGATGTCGACGGATCGCAGGTGATCGATCGTCAGCCCGTGCTCGCGTGCGAACCAGCCGATCCCCCCGGCGGTCGCGAGCCCGCCGACGCCGACGCCCCCGTAGTCGCCGCTGGAGATCGCCAACCGGAGGGGGGTGAGGACCCGGGCGACGTCGATCCAGCGAGCACCGGGTCCGATGCGCACGCGAGCGCCACCGAGCGGATCGACGTGGTTGATCGCGCTCACGTCGATGACGAGCCCGCCGTGGTTCAGCGACCTGCCCGACAGCCCGTGACCCGCGCTGAAGATGCCGAGCGGCACGGTGCGGTGGCGGTCGGCGAACCGAACCGCGTCCTGGGTCTCGGCCGGGGTCTGCGGACGCAGGACCAGACCCGGGGCCGCGCTGCGCAGGTAGCTGGCGGTGTACCGGTGGTAGCCGGCGTCGCCAGGCTCGACCGCCCGGGCCGCAAGGGACGCGGGCACCGCCTCGTAGTCGATCCCCGGCCGACGCCTGGCCAGGGCCGCATCGGCCCGGAAGGGCGCACCGTTCGTCATCGGGTCGCCGCCCTGGCCTCGGCGACCCGCGCTCTGACCTCGGGTGCGACCCGCCCGGCGAAGTGCCGGATGAGTGCGGGGTCGTCTGCGCCCAGCAGGATGAAGACGCTGACGCCGTCGTCGAGGGCCATCCGGGCGAGATCGTCGACGGTCTCGTCCGGGGTGATGTTGAGCAGGCGCGTGATCTGGCCGGGTTCTCGTCCTGCGGCGATGGCGGCCTCGTCGATGATCGCGTTGCCGCGGGCGTAGTCGCCGGGCGCGAGTGCCGGCAGGCCGGGCATCCACCCGTCGGCCTTGCGCCCGATCAGCCGTTGCATACGGGGTTTGTAGGCGCCGAGCCAGAGCGGGATCGCGTGGGCGGGGGTGGGCCCGCGTTGGGCGCCGTTCACCGAGTAGAACCGCCCACCGGTGCTCAGGGGCGTACGGCTCGTGGTGTCCCACAGACCGCGGATGACGTCGAGCGCGTCCTCTAGTGCCGTGATCCCGTCTGCGACAGAGAGCTTGCGGCCACCCATGGACTCGACCGCGTCCC
>JAKLPK010000124.1 GCA_022013895.1 Cellulomonas sp.
CGCCATCGACAACGACGCGCCCCACTGACCGGCGCCCGTCTCGGTGGTGAGCTTCGTGATGCCCTCGACGGCGTTGTAGTAGGCCTGCGCGACGGCGGTGTTCGGCTTGTGCGAACCGGCGGGGCTCAGGCCCTCGTACTTGTAGAAGATCTTCGCAGGGGTACCCAGCGCCCGTTCGAGCCGGGCAGCGCGGATGAGGGGTGAGGGCCGCCACAGCGCGTACAGCTCGCGGACCGTGGTCGGGATCTCGATCCAGCGTTCGGTGCTGACCTCCTGGGCGATGAGCGCCATCGGGAACATCGGTGCCAGGTCCGCAGGCACGAGCGGTTCGCGGGTCCCGGGGTGCAGGGCCGGTGGGCACGGCTCGGGGAGGTCGGCCGCGAGATTGTACCAGTGCGTCGGCACGGTGGACGGCACCACCGTGCCCAGGGGCTCGATACGCGGGGCGGGGGTGGCGGACGTCGTCATCGTGAACCTCCAGGTCGGGACGGTCGGCGGTACGAACCCTAGGGGCCTGCGGTCGGTCGGCGCTGGCCAGGCCCGCCCCTCGGAACGCCTACCGACGTTCACCGGCCGCCGGTGGACGAGGCCCCGGGAATTCACGCTGCGGATGCCCGCTGGACGTGCGCTCTTTGCGTTCGCTGTGAATCATGTGGAGGTCGTTCGTCCCTTTCGTCCCCTCCCGAGGAGATCCCGTGCGCCAGCACACCCGTCGAGGTGTCGGTGGTCTGACCGCCCTCGCCCTCGTCCTGACCGGGCTCGTCGCAGGTACCACCGGTGCGCAGGCTGCGGTCGCCCCGAGTGCAGCGGTGCTGCTCGATGAGGTCTACGGGGGTGGTGGCAACAGCAACGCGGTGTACAACCGGGATTTCGTCGAGCTGTACAACCCCGGTGAGACCGCGATCGACCTGTCCGGGTGGGCGGTGCAGTACGCCTCCTCGACCGGGAGCAGCTGGCAGGTCACCATGCTCAGCGGCACCGTCCCGGCTGGCGGCTCGTTCCTGGTGGGCGAGGCCACCGGGTCGAACACGGCACTGACGGGCTTCACCCCGGACGTGTCGGGCTCGATCGCCATGAGCGGCACGGGCGGCAAGGTCGCGCTCACGTCGTCGACGACGGCGTTGACCTGCGCGACCGGCTGCGCGGACCAGACCACCGTGGTGGACCTGATCGGCTGGGGGACCTCCGCGTCGAGCTACGCGGGCAGCGGCCCGGCGCCGGCGACCACCAATGCGACCTCGGTCTCGCGCACCGCGCACGCCCACACGGCGGACAACGCCGCCGACTTCGTGGCGGGGACCCCGACCCCGACGGCTGCCGCCTCGACCCCGACGCCGACTCCGACGGCCACCGAGACGGCCACCGCGACGGCGACCCCGACGCCCACCGCGACCGCCGGTCCGACGGTCCTCGCGATCAGCCAGATCCAGGGGACCTCGAGCACCTCGCCGCTGGTCGGTCAGCAGGTCACCACCGAGGGCGTCGTGACGGCCACCTACCCGACCGGCGGCCTCGCCGGCTACACGCTGCAGACGGCTGGCACACCGGCCGTCGCAGACGCGTCGTCGGCGGTCTTCGTCTACTCCTCGGCGACCGTTGCCGAGGTGAGCGTCGGCCAGCACGTCCAGGTGACCGGCACCGTCTCGGAGTACAACGGGCTCACCGAGCTCTCGGTGCCCAGCGGCGGTGTGGTGCAGCTCGCGGATGCCGCCACCGTCACCCCGCTCGCCACCTCCTGGCCGACGACGGACTCGGCCCGCGAGCCCCTCGAGTCGATGCTGGTCACACCGACCGGCGACTTCACGGTGACGAACACGTACTCGACCAACCAGTACGGCGAGGTCGGGCTGGCGGCCGGGACCACGCCGCTGCTGCAGCCGACCGATGTCGCTGCTGCAGGTTCGACCGAGGCCCTCGCCACGGCCGAGGACAACGCGGCCCGCGCGGTGGTGCTCGACGACGGTGCGACCACCAACTTCCTGTCGACCGCGAACCGGTCCCTCAGCCCGTCCTACGTCTCGCTCACGAACCCGGTGCGGGTCGGTGCTGCGGTCACGTTCACCTCACCGGTCGTGGTCTCCTACCGCAACAGCGCGTGGAAGCTCGACCCGACGGGTCCGATGACCGCCGGGACCGCGTCGCCCGCGACCTTCGAGCAGGACCGGACGCAGGCCCCGGCCGAGGTCGGTGGCGACGTCCAGATCGCGACCTTCAACGTCCTCAACTACTTCACGAGCCTGGGCTCGACCACCTCCGGCTGCACGGCCTACGCCGACCGGGCCGGTGACGGTGTGACGGTCAAGGACGGCTGCCTGCTCCGCGGGGCATGGGACGCCGACGACCTGCAGCGACAGCAGGACAAGATCGTCGCTGCGATCGAGGCGCTGGACGCGGACGTCGTCGGACTGATGGAGATCGAGAACTCCGCCGTGGTCGACGGGACCCCCGACGAGGCGGTCGCCACGCTGGTGGCGGCCCTCAACGCCAAGGCCGGTTCGACGGTCTGGGCCTTCGTCCCGTCCTCGACCGAGCTGCCGGCGACCGCGCTGCAGGACTCCATCACGAACGCCCTCATCTACCGGGTCGAGGCCGTGACTCCGACCGGTGCCTCCCGTGCGCTGGGGACCCAGAGCGAGGAGGGGCAGGCGTTCGCGAACGCCCGCGAGCCGATCGGCCAGGAGTTCACCCCGGTGGCTGGTGGTGAGCCGGTCTTCGTCGCCGTCAACCACCTGAAGTCGAAGGGGTCGGCCGGTCCGTGGGCCGGGGACGTCGACTCCGGTGACGGTCAGGGGTCGTCGAACGAGTCCCGGGTCCGGCAGACCACCGCGCTGCGCGACTGGATCGCGGACGTGGTGCCCGAGGGCGAGGCGGTCGCCCTGGTGGGCGACTTCAACTCCTACACCTACGAGGACCCGCTGCAGGTGCTCTACGACGCCGGCTACGTCGACGCCGCGAGCACCCTGGACGCCGGTGACTACAGCTACTCCTACAGCGGGTTGTCGGGTTCGCTCGACCACGTGCTGCTCAACGCGGCCGCGTCCGACCGGGCCACCGGTGCCGATGTCTGGAACATCAACGCCGAGGAGTCCATCGCGCTGGAGTACAGCCGGTACAACTACCACGGCGAGCTGTTCTACGCGGCGGACGCCTACCGGTCCTCCGACCACAACCCGGTCCTGGTCGGTCTCAGTGACGGGTTGGTGGACCTCACCCTGCTCAACCTCAACGACTTCCACGGCCGGATCGACGCGAACACCGTGAAGGTGGCCGGCACGATCGAGCAGGAGCGGGCAGCCGCGCAGGACGCCGGTGGGCAGGCCATGCTGCTGTCGGCCGGGGACAACATCGGGGCGTCGTTGTTCGCCTCGGCGTCCCAGGACGACCAGCCGACGATCGATGTGCTCAACGCGCTCGGGCTGTCGGCCTCGGCGGTGGGCAACCACGAGTTCGACCGTGGCTTCGCCGATCTGACCGACCGGGTGATCGCGGACGGGACGAACGCCACCTTCGAGTACCTCGGTGCGAACGTCTACGCCAAGGGAACACAGAACCCGGCGCTGCCCGAGTACGAGATCCTCGACCAGGGCGGGGTCGAGGTCGCGGTCATCGGTGTCGTCACGCAGGAGACGCCGTCGCTGGTCAGCCCGGGCGGGATCGCCGACCTGGACTTCGGTGACCCGGTGGAGGCGGTCAACCGGGTCGCGGCCCAGCTCACCGACGGTGACGAGTCCAACGGCGAGGCGGATGTGATCGTGGCCGAGTACCACGACGGCGCCTCGGCGGGCACCCCGGACGGGGCGACCCTGGAGGAGGAGATCGCAGCGGGCGGTCCGTTCGCCGAGCTCGTCACGCAGACCTCGGCCGCGGTCGACGTCATCTTCACCGGTCACACGCACAAGCAGTACGCCTGGCAGGCACCGGTGCCCGGTGTCGAGGGTGCGACCCGGCCGGTGCTGCAGACCGGCTCCTACGGTGAGTACCTGGGCAAGGTGACGTTGACCTATGACCCGGCCACCGACACGGTCCTGACGAGCACCGCCACCAACGTCAAGCGGGTGACGACGGCGGACGCGGATCTGGTCGCCGCCTACCCGCGGGTGGCCGAGGTCAAGACGATCGTCGACGACGCGCTGGCGCAGGCCGCTGTGATCGGTGGCGAGCAGGTCGGTTCGGTGACCGCGGACATCACGACCGCGTTCAGCGGCGGCACCTACGTCGGTGGCCTCTACACCGGTTCGGGCCCGGCAGCCACGACGGGTCGTGACAACCGCTCGAAGGAGTCGACGCTCGCATCCCTGGTCGCCGACTCGCTGCTGGACTCGTTGTCCGCAGCGGACCGCGGTGGCGCCCAGATCGGGGTCGTCAACCCCGGCGGGTTGCGGTCGGAGCTGCTGTACGCACCGGACGGCTCGGTGACCTACGCGGAGGCCAACTCGGTGCTCCCGTTCGTCAACAACCTCTGGACGACGACGCTCACCGGGGCGCAGGTCAAGACCATGCTCGAGCAGCAGTGGCAGACCAATGCGGACGGGACGGTGCCGTCGCGGCCGTACCTGCAGCTGGGTCTGTCGAAGAACGTGACCTACACCTACGACGAGTCGCGTGCCGCCGGTGACCGGATCACGTCGGTGACGGTCGACGGGGTGCCGCTCGACCCGGAGGCCTCCTACCGGATCGGGACGTTCTCGTTCCTCGCACAGGGTGGTGACAACTTCCGGGTGCTGGCATCCGGGACGGACACGTCGGACTCGGGTCTGATCGACCGTGACGCGTGGGTCGCCTACCTGCAGGCGAATCCGGGGCTCGCCCCGGACTTCGCCGAGCGGGCGGTCGGGGTGCCCGAGCTGCCGTCGACGGTGACCGCCGGTTCCGAGCTGTCCTTCCCGGTGACCGGTCTGGGGCTGACCAGCCTCGGCGCACCGCTGGTCACCTCGCTGCAGGTGGCGATGGACGGCACGGTGCTCACGGAGGTGCCCGTGACGGACGGGGCGGCCCAGGTGGTCGTCACGATCCCGGCCTCGACGAGCGCCGGTGCGCACACCCTCACCCTGGTGGCCTCCCCCGGAGGTACCACGGTGACACTCCCGGTGACCGTCGAGGTGCCGGTCCCGGCCTCGCAGACGACGCTGTCGGCGTCCTCGGCGAGCCAGCGGTACGGCTCGTCCACGGTGGTGCTCAAGGCGAGGGTCTCCTCCGAGGCGCCGGTCAGCGGCACGGTCGAGTTCGTCAGCGGTGACACGGTGCTGGGGTCGGCCACGTTGCGCGGAGGGGTTGCCACCTTCAAGCTGCCGTCGACGACGGCGGTGGGCAGCTACCAGGTGATCGCCCGGTACGCCGGGGTGGACCAGGTGGTGCTCGGCTCGCAGTCGGAGCCGGTCACGGTCACCGTGCGGGCGATCGCCACGACGACCGGCCTGGTCGTGTCGTCCTCGGTGGTCTCCCAACGGTCCTGGTTGCCGACGCTCCTGTTCGCTGGGACGTGGCGGGAGGACGGCCGGCCGGCCGCCGGCACGATCCAGTTCCGGGACGGCGACACGGTGGTGACCTCGGCGCGTCTGGTGCTCGGGGTGGCGGTGGGTGTCCTGCCGAAGAACCTCGCGGTGGGGACCCACCAGCTGACGGCCGTCTACGTGCCGTCCGACCCGTCGACGATCGCGCCGAGCACGAGCTGGAAGGTCACCGTCCGCGTCGTGCGGTGAGCCGTGGGGGTGGGGCGACCGGGCTGACTGCCGGTCGCCCCACCTCCTGCTACGGCAGCAGCAGCACCTTGCCGGTGGTGGCCCGGCCCTCCAGGGCACGATGCGCCTCGGCTGCCTGGTCGAGGGGGTAGCGGGCGCCGATCCGGACGTGCAGCCGACCCGCGGCCACGGCGGCCAGGAGCTCGTCGGTCCGGGTGAGCAGCTCGGCGCGGGTCGCGGTGTAGGCACCGAGCGAGGGGCGTGTGAGGTAGACCGAACCGGCCGTGTTGAGCCGTTGGGGGTCGACGGGCGGTACCGGGCCTGACGATGCGCCGAACAGCACGAGCACCCCCCGGGGTCGCAGGCTCGCCAGCGAGGCATCGAAGGTGTCCTTGCCGACGGAGTCGTAGACCGCGCGCACACCGTGGCCGTCGGTGAGCTCGCGGACACGTCGCGGCAGGTCGGCACCGAGGTCGTCCAGCTCGCGGTAGCGGATCACCTCGGCGGCTCCCGCATCGCGCGCCAGCTCCTCCTTGGCCGGGGAACCGACGGTGGCGATGACGCGCGCACCGCGGTCGGTGGCGAGCTGGGTGAGCAGCAGGCCGACGCCGCCGGCTGCGGCGTGCACCAGCACCTCGTCGCCGGGACCCAGGTCGACCGTGGAGGTGGCCAGGTAGTGGGCGGTGAGGCCCTGGAGCAGCAGCGCGGCGGCGGTCTCGTCGTCGACCGCGTCGGGCACCGGGACCGCATCGGCCGCGCGGACCACGACCCGGGTCGCGTAGCTGCCGGCCGCCGAGGCCCAGGCGACCCGGTTGCCGACGGCGGCGGTGGTGACCCCGATGCCGAGAGCGACGACGGTGCCGGTTCCCTCGCTGCCGACGACGTGCGGGTACGTCATGGGGTACAGACCGCTGCGGCGGTAGGTGTCGATGAAGTTGACCCCGGCGGCCGCGACCTGCACCAGGATCTCGCCGGGCCCCGGTGCGGGGTCGGGCAGGTCGACGGGGCTCAGGACCTCGGGGCCACCGGCTGCGGTGGCGATGATGGCGTGCACCTCTGCTCGAACCGCGGCGTGCGGCGGTGCATTCCGGTCGGACGTGGACAGGACGACGTCCGTATTGTTTCCCGAGCGCATGTATGATCATGCGCATGACGTTCACGGTGGCGGTCGCCGGTGCCAGCGGCTACGCGGGCGGCGAGATGCTCCGCCTGCTCACCGGTCACCCGCAGGCCCGGATCGGCAGGCTCACCGCGCACGCCAACGCCGGGACGGTTCTCGGCGACCACCACCCGCACCTGCGTGCGCTCGCCGATCGGGTGCTCGAACCCACGTCCGCCGCGGCGCTCGCGGGTCACGACGTCGTCGTGCTCGCGCTGCCGCACGGGGCGAGCGGTGCCATCGCGGCCGAGCTCGCGGGCAGCTCGACGATCCTGGTGGACCTGGGCGCCGACCATCGGCTCGTCGACCCGGCGGCCTGGCAGCGGTTCTACGGCACCGAGCACGCCGGCACCTGGACGTACGGGCTGCCCGAGCTGGTGCGGGCCGACCTGGGGGTGAGCCAGCGGTCGGTGCTCGCCCAGACCGACCGGATCGCGGTCCCCGGCTGCAACGTCACCGCCGTCACGCTGGGGCTCCAGCCCGGGATCGCCGCGGGCCTGCTCGACGCCACCGACCTGGTCGCCGTGCTCGCGGTGGGCTACTCGGGTGCGGGCAAGGCCGCCAAGCCCCATCTGATGGCGGCCGAGGGGCTGGGCAGCGCCGCGCCCTACGCCGTCGGCGGCACCCATCGGCACATCCCGGAGATCGCGCAGAACCTGCGCGCTGCCGGTGCCGCCCAGATCGGCCTGTCCTTCACCCCTGTCCTGGTCCCGATGTCCCGGGGCATCCTCGCGACGATCACGGCGCGGCCCGAGGCAGGCACCGAGCTCGACACCGAACGGCTGCGCGAGGTCTGGGCTGCGGCGTACGCCGACGAGCCCTTCGTCGAGCTGCTGCCGGCCGGTCAGTGGCCGACCACGGCGATGGTGGCGGGTGCCAACTCGGCCCTCGTCCAGGTGGCCTACGACCGGGATGCCGGGCGCGCCGTGGTCGTCGTCGCGCTCGACAACCTGGTCAAGGGCACCGCCGGCGGCGCCCTGCAGTCCCTCAACCTGGCCCTCGGGCTGCCGGAGAGCACCGGCCTCACCACGGAAGGGCTCGCACCGTGAGCGTCACCGCACCCGCCGGATTCCGCGCTGCCGGTGTGACCGCCGGCCTCAAACCGTCCGGCCGCCCCGATCTCGCGCTCGTCGTCAACGACGGTCCCCTGCAGGTAGCCGCCGGTGTGTTCACGAGCAACCGGGTGCAGGCGGCGCCCGTGCAGTACTCACGTGCCGCAGTGGCCGATGGCACCGCCCATGCCGTGGTGCTCAACTCCGGCGGAGCCAACGCGTGCACCGGAGCCGAGGGGTTGGCCGACACCCGCCGGACGGCCGCGCACGTGGCCGCGGCCCTGGGTGTCCAGGAGGAGGACGTCCTGGTCTGCTCGACCGGGATGATCGGCGTCCGGCTGCCGATGGACCTGCTGCTGGACGGTGCCGACCAGGCCGCGGCGGCGCTGTCGGCGGACGGTGGCGCCGCGGCGGCCACCGCCATCATGACGACGGACACCGTGGCCAAGGAGGCGCTCGTCATCGGTGACGGCTGGCAGGTCGGCGGGATGGCCAAGGGCGCCGGCATGCTCGCACCTGGCCTGGCGACGATGCTCGTCGTGCTCACCACCGATGCCGTCCTCGACGCGGGCCGGGCCGATGCCGCGCTGCGCCGGGCAACGGCCGTGACCTTCGACCGGGTCGACTCCGACGCCTGCATGTCGACCAACGACACCGTGCTGCTGCTCGCCTCGGGTGCCAGTGGTGCGACCCCGGATCCGGCAGCCTTCGATGCGGCCGTGCACACGGTCTGCGCCCAGCTGGCGCGCGCACTTGTCGCGGACGCCGAGGGCGCCACCCACGACATCGCCGTCCAGGTGCTCAACGCCTCCGACGAGGCTGCCGCGGTCGCCGTGGCCCGCGCTGTCTCCCGCTCGAACCTGTTCAAGGCGGCGGTGTTCGGCAACGACCCGAACTGGGGTCGGGTGCTGTCGGCCGTCGGCACCGTGCCGCCCTCGGTGGCCCCGTACGACCCGGACGCCCTCGACGTGTCGATCAACGGCGTCCAGGTCTGCCGGGCGGGCGGCGTGGGCGACTCGCGCGATCTGGTCGACCTGGCCGCGGCCCGTGAGGTGCGTATCGACATCGACCTGCACGCCGGTGAGGCGTCCGCGACCGTGTGGACCAACGACCTCACCCACGACTACGTCCACGAGAACAGCGCGTACTCCACATGAGCGGCACCGGTTTCCATTTCGACACCCGCACCGACCTGCGGCCCGACCAGAAGGCCGAGGTGCTGATCGAGGCCCTTCCCTGGTTGCAGAAGTTCGCCGGGGCGCTGGTCGTCGTCAAGTACGGCGGCAACGCCATGGTCGACGAGGACCTCAAGCGCGCCTTCGCCCAGGACATGGTCTTCCTGCGTCAGGTCGGGCTGCGCCCTGTCGTCGTGCACGGCGGCGGCCCGCAGATCAATGCGATGCTCGACCGGCTCGGCATCGCCAGTGAGTTCCGGGGCGGTCTGCGGGTGACCACACCCGAGGCGATGGACGTCGTGCGGATGGTGCTCACCGGCCAGGTGTCACGTGAGCTCGTCGGTCTGCTCAACGCCCACGGACCGTACGCCGTCGGGCTGTCGGGGGAGGACGGCGGACTGTTCGGGGCCCGGCGTCGGACGGCCGAGGTCGACGGTCAGCCGGTCGACGTGGGTCTGGTCGGCGAGGTCGTGCAGGTCAACCCCGGGGCGGTGCTCGACCTGCTGGACGCCGGACGCATCCCGGTGGTCTCCACGGTCGCCCCCGATCTGGCCGATCCGACCCAGGTGCTCAACGTCAACGCCGACACCGCTGCGGCGGCGCTCGCGGTGGCGCTCGGCGCGCGCAAGCTCGTCGTGCTCACCGATGTCGAGGGTCTGTACGCGCGTTGGCCCGACCCGGCCTCGCTCATCCGGCGGCTGCGGGCCTCCGAGCTGGTCCAGATCCTGCCGGGCCTGGACGCGGGGATGCGCCCCAAGATGGAGGCGTGCCTGCGGGCCGTGCGCGGTGGTGTCGGGCGGGCCCACGTCATCGACGGCCGGTCCCCGCACTCGATCCTGGTCGAGGTCTTCACCTCCGAGGGCATCGGCACGATGGTCTTCCCCGATGTCGAACCGGCCGATGTGCCGGCGACGTCCCCCGTCCCGATCGTCGAGGAGGTGGCGCAGTGAGCGCCGATCTGACAAGCGCGGCTCTGACGACCACGGCTGCCCTGGCAGCGGGCGGGTCGGTGGCGTCCTGGACAGACCGGTACACCCACGCTGTGATGGACACGTTCGGTCCGCCGCAGCGGGTGCTCGTGCGCGGCGACGGCGTCTGGGTCTGGGATGCCGACGGGCGGCGCTACCTGGACCTGCTCGGCGGGATCGCGGTCAACGCGCTGGGTCACGCGCACCCCACCCTGACGGCCGCGATCAGTGCCCAGCTCGGGACGCTCGGCCACGTGTCCAACTTCTTCGCGAGCCCCACCCAGATCGCCGCGGCCGAGAAGCTGCTGGAGGTGGCGCGGGCCCCGGAGGGTTCCCGGGTGTTCTTCACCAACTCCGGGACCGAGGCGCTGGAGGCCGCGCTCAAGGTGACCCGGCGGCACTCGGCGGGCAGGCGGCCGCGGTTGCTGGCGCTCGAGCACGCGTTCCACGGTCGCTCGCTCGGGGCCCTGTCGCTCACGTACAAGGCCGCCTACCGGGAGCCGTTCGAACCGTTGGCCTCGCAGGTGGAGTTCCTGCCGTTCGGTGACAGCGCCGCGCTGCGCGCCGCGTTCGAGACGGACGGTGACCAGATCGCCGCCCTGGTGCTCGAACCGGTCCAGGGCGAGTCCGGGGTGCACCCGCTGCCGGCGGGCTACCTGGCGCTGGCCCGTGAGCTCACCACCCGGCACGGCGCGCTGCTGGTGCTCGACGAGGTGCAGTCCGGGATGGGCCGCACGGGTCGCTGGTTCGCGTACCAGCACGAGCACCTCGGTGGCGGGATCGTGCCGGACGTCGTCACGGTGGCCAAGGGCCTGGGCGGCGGGTTCCCGGTCGGTGCGCTCATCGCCTTCGGCCCGCAGGTCGCGGGGCTGCTCGGCCGCGGTCAGCACGGCACGACGTTCGGCGGCAACCCGGTCGCCGGTGCAGCCGTCCTGGCGACCATTGGTGTGATCGAGCGGGACGGTCTGCTGGCGCACGTGGGCGAGCTCGGTGCGCGCCTGCGAGCCCGGATCGCCGGTCTGGGGCATCCGCTCGTCCACGAGGTGCGCGGTGAAGGGCTGCTCATCGGCATCGAGCTCACGGCCCCGGTCGCGGCCGCGGTGGCCGCACGGGCGCTCACATCCGGCATCATCGTCAACGCCTGCACGGCGACGACGCTGCGCATCGCGCCGCCGTACGTGCTCACCGATGCCGATGCCGAGCTGTTCGTCGACCTGCTGGCGCACCTACCGGCCACCCCCGAGGAGCTGTGATGGTCCGGCACTTCCTGCGTGACGACGACCTGTCGCCCGCCGAGCAGCGGTCGGTCCTGGAGCTGACGGCGACGCTGCGGGCGGATCGGTTCGCCCGTCGTCCGCTCGCCGGACCGCGCGCGGTGGCGGTCATCTTCGACAAGCCGACGCTGCGCACCCAGGTCTCGTTCGTCACCGGGATCGCCGAGCTGGGCGGGTTCCCGCTCACGGTGGACGGCAACCTGGCGCAGATCGGCGTCCGGGAGTCGATCTCGGACGTCGCGCACGTGCTCGGGCCGCAGGTGGCCGCCATCGTGTGGCGGACCGGTGCCCAGACCCGGATCGAGCAGATGGCCGCGGTCGTCGACGTCCCGGTGGTCAACGCGCTCACCGACGAGTTCCACCCGTGCCAGGTCCTCGCCGACCTCGCGACGGTCGCCCAGCACCGGGGCGGTGTCGACGCGCTGCCGGGGCTGACGTTCACCTACGTCGGCGACGGCGCGAACAACATGGCGCACTCCTACCTGCTGGGCGGGGCGACGGCGGGTCTGCACGTGCGGATCGGCTGCCCGCCCTCCTTCGTCCCCGATGCCCAGGTGCTGGCCGACGCCGCGGCGATCGCGGCGACCACCGGCGGGTCGGTCAGCGTGCTGCACGACCGGGACGAGGCCCTGACCGGCGCCGATGTCGTGGCCACCGACACCTGGGTCTCGATGGGGCAGGAGTCGCAGGCCGCGCAGCGCGAGCTGCCGTTCGTCCCGTACCGCCTCGACGAGGCCGGGCTCGCGCTGGCCGCACCCGACGCGCTCGTCCTGCACTGCCTGCCGGCCTACCGCGGCAAGGAGATCACCGCCGAGGTGCTCGACGGTCCGCAGTCGGTGGTCTGGGACGAGGCGGAGAACCGGCTGCACGCTCAGAAGGCGCTCCTCACCTTCGTGCTGGAGGGCGTATGAGCCAGGTCTCCGCGCCGACGACGAAGGCCGCCCGGCACGCGCGTGTGACGGCGCTGCTGGCGCGCGGCACCGTGCACTCCCAGGCCCAGCTGGCCGATCTGCTGGCCGCCGACGGTGTGGTCGTCACCCAGGCCACGCTCTCGCGCGACCTGGTCGAGCTGCGGGCCGTCAAGGCCCGCACAGCCGCCGGGACCCTGGCGTACACCGTGCCGGGCGAGGGCGAACGCCCCGATCCGCAGGCCGGCGACCCGGGACTGGCCACCGCGCGGCTGGCGCGGCTGTGCGGTGAGCTGCTCATCACCGCCGAGTCCGCCGGCCCGCTCGTCGTGCTGCGCACCCCGCCGGGCGCTGCGCAGTTCCTGGCCTCGGCGATCGACCGCTCGGTGGTCCCCGGGGTGCTCGGCACGATCGCCGGTGACGACACGGTGCTGGTGATCGCCCGTGAGCCGGAAGACACTCCGTCCGGCCCGGGCACCGCCCTGGCCGCCCACTTCCTCGCCCTGGCGAGCGACACCTGGACCGAACCCTGAGGCTGCCCGCCCGGCGCGCAGCCTCGCCGACCACCGACCGTCACGCAGTTCACGTACAGCAAAGGAAGTCACCGTCATGACCGATCGCGTCGTCCTCGCCTACTCCGGTGGTCTGGACACCTCCGTGGGCATCGGCTGGATCGCTGAGGCGACCGGCGCCGAGGTCATCGCCGTGGCCGTCGACGTCGGCCAGGGCGGGGAGGACCTGGAGGTCATCCGCCAGCGCGCCCTGGCGTGCGGTGCCGTCGAGGCCTACGTCGCCGATGCGCGCGACGAGTTCGCGACCGAGTACTGCATGCCGGCGCTCGCGGCGAACGGTCTGTACATGGACCGGTACCCGCTGGTCTCGGCCCTGTCGCGGCCGGTCATCGTCAAGCACCTGGTCCGCGCGGCCAAGCAGTTCGGTGCCGACACCGTCGCCCACGGCTGCACGGGCAAGGGCAACGACCAGGTCCGGTTCGAGGTGGGGATCACCTCCCTCGGCCCGGAGCTCAAGTGCCTGGCCCCGATCCGTGACCTGGCCCTTACCCGGGACAAGGCGATCGACTTCGCCACCAAGAACCACCTGCCGATCGCGGCGACCAAGGCGAACCCGTTCTCGATCGACCAGAACGTGTGGGGCCGTGCGGTGGAGACCGGGTTCCTGGAGGACATCTGGAACTCCCCGACCAAGGACGTCTACACCTACACCGACGACCCGACGTTCCCGCCGGTGGCCGACGAGCTGGTGCTGACCTTCGAGCGCGGTGTCCCGGTGGCCATCGACGGTGTGCCGGTCACGCCGCTGCAGGCGATCCAGGAGATGAACCGCCGGGCCGGCGCCCAGGGCGTGGGCCGGATCGACATCGTCGAGGACCGCCTGGTCGGCATCAAGAGCCGGGAGGTCTACGAGGCGCCCGGTGCGATGGCGCTCATCACGGCCCACCAGGAGCTGGAGAACGTCACCGTCGAGCGCGAGCAGGCCCGCTACAAGCGCCTGGTCGAGCAGCGCTGGACCGAGCTGGTCTACGACGGTCAGTGGTTCTCCCCGCTCAAGGCCTCGCTCGACGCGTTCATCGCCGACACGCAGAAGTACGTCTCAGGCGAGGTCCGCCTGGTGCTGCACGGCGGGCGCGTCACGGTGACCGGCCGGCGCAGCGAGTCGAGCCTCTACGACTTCAACCTGGCGACCTACGACACGGGCGACTCGTTCGACCAGGCTGCGGCCCGCGGCTTCATCGAGATCTACGGCCTGTCGTCCAAGCTGGCCGCGGCGCGCGACGTCCGTTTCGGCAACGGGGTGGACCTCGGGACGGCCGGCGGGATCGTCGGTGCCTGAGCAGCCGTCCGCGGCGCTGTGGGGGGGGCGGTTCGCCGCCGGCCCCGCCCCGGCGTTGGTAGCGCTGTCCCGGTCGACGCAGTTCGACTGGCAGCTGGCCGATGACGACCTCACCGGTTCGGTGGCGCACGCCCATGTGCTGCGTTCGGCCGGGCTGCTGTCCGATGCCGAGACGACCGCCATGGTCGACGCGCTCGAACGGCTGCGCGTCGACGTGGCCTCGGGTGCCTTCGGCCCGACCCCCGACGACGAGGATGTGCACACCGCCCTCGAACGCGGCCTGATCGAACGGGCCGGGACCGAGCTGGGCGGCAAGCTGCGCGCCGGCCGTTCGCGCAACGACCAGATCGCCACGTTGGTGCGCATGTACCTCCGGCGCAACGCCCGCGTGCTGTCCGGTCAGGTGCTCGACGTGGTCGACGCGCTGCTGGCCCAGGCCCAGGCTGCCGGCGATGCGCCGATGCCGGGGCGCACCCATCTGCAGCACGCCCAGCCGGTGCTGCTGGCCCACCACCTGCTCGCCCATGTGTGGCCGTTGCTGCGTGACGTGGAGCGCTGGCGTGACTGGGACGTACGGGCGGCCCGCTCGCCGTACGGTTCGGGCGCGCTGGCGGGTTCGTCGCTCGGGCTGGACCCGGCGGCCGTCGCCGCCGAGCTGGGCTTCGACGGTCCGGTGGACAACTCGATCGACGGCACGGCCTCGCGTGACGTGGTCGCCGAGTTCGCCTTCGTCGCGGCGATGGTCGGGGTGGACCTGTCCCGGCTGGCCGAGGAGGTCGTGCTGTGGTCGACCAAGGAGTTCGGCTTCGTCCGGCTGCACGATGCCTACTCGACCGGGTCGAGCATCATGCCGCAGAAGAAGAACCCGGACGTCGCCGAGCTGGCGCGCGGCAAGGCCGGTCGGCTGATCGGTGATCTCACGGGCCTGCTCACCACGCTCAAGGGTCTGCCGCTGGCGTACAACCGCGACCTCCAGGAGGACAAGGAGCCGGTCTTCGACCAGGTCGAGCAGCTGCGGGTGCTGCTGCCGGCGTTCGCCGGGATGGTCGGCACGCTCACGTTCCAGACCGAGCGGATGGCCGAGCTGGCCCCGCAGGGCTTCTCCCTGGCCACCGACATCGCCGACTGGTTGGTTCGCCGGGGCGTGCCGTTCCGGGTGGCCCACGAGGTCGCGGGTGCGTGCGTCCAGGCGTGCGAGCAGCACACCCCGCCGATCGAGCTGTGGGAGCTGTCCGATGACGAGCTGACCGCCATCAGCGAGCATCTGACGCCCCAGGTGCGGGAGGTTCTGTCCGTGTCCGGGTCGTTGGCCTCGAGGTCAGCGATCGGTGGCACCGCCCCGGTGCGGGTCGCCGAGCAGTGGACGAAGGCGCGGGCGCAGACCGACCGGTTGCGCGCCCTGGTCGGCTGAGTGGGGACGACCGACGATGCGGGTTCGCCGGACCGTGGCGCACCCCCACCCGGGCCTCGACCCGACCGGGCGCCTGACCCGCAGGTGACGAGCCGGCAGACGACCGCCCAGCAGCTGACCGCCCAGGATGTCGCGGCCCGGGTGCTGGCGTCGCCGGCCAGGCTCGGCCAGGTCCGGCTGGTGTGCGTCGACGGTCCGGCCGGGTCGGGCAAGACGACCTTCGCCGGGGTGCTCTCGACCGAGCTGCGGGTGAGGGCCGGCACCGACTCACGTGACCGTCACCTCCTGCGTGCAGGTGCGGCCGGCGATGACTCGGTCCATGCTCCCGTCGTCGTGCTCCATCTCGACGACCTCTACGAGGGCTGGGGCGGGCTCGAGGGGTCGTTGTGGCCGCGACTGGACGCCCAGGTCCTTGATCCGCTGCGTCGTGGCCTGCCGGGGCGCTACCAGCGCTACGACTGGCCGAGCTCCCGGTTCGCCGAGTGGCAGCCGGTGCCGGTGCCGCAGGTGCTCGTGCTCGAAGGCTGTGGGTCGGCCCGCCGGGCTGCCGGTCCTGTCTCGACCCTGCGGGTCTGGGTGCAGGCCCCGCGGGATCTGCGCCTGGCACGTGGTCTGGCTCGCGACGGGATGCAGGCGCGCGAGCACTGGTTGGCCTGGATGCGCGACGAGGCGGTTCACTTCGCGGCGCAGGACACCCGACGACGGGCTGACGTGCGGCTGGACGCATGGGGCACAATGCCGACGTGACCGCGGCCCAGGACGTCTCGACGCTCGGCCGGGTGCCGGCTCGCGTCTGGTTCGCCCGCCCGGTGCTCGACGTGGCTCGCGATCTGCTCGGTGCCTTCGTCACGACCCGCTCGGACGACGGTGAGGTCACCGTCCGGCTCACCGAGGTCGAAGCCTATGCGGGACCCAGTGACCCGGCGTCCCACGCGTTCCGTGGTCGCAACGCCCGCAACGCCGCCATGTTCGCCGAACCAGGGCGCCTGTACGTCTACCGGCACCTCGGGCTGCACGACTGCGTCAACGTCGTCGCCGAGCCGACCGGCCAGCCGGCCGCGGTGCTGCTGCGGGCCGGTGAGGTCGTCGACGGCCAGGACCTCGCCTGGGCCCGACGCGCACGTGCCGGTTCGGTGGACAACGACCGTCAGCTGGCCCGCGGACCGGCGAGGCTGGCCGTCTGCCTCGGGCTGAGCCTGGACGACAACGGTGCCGATCTCACCGAACGCGACGGCCGGGTGGTCCTGCACCGGGCTGAGCTGCCGTCGCGGCCGGGCACGCTGGCCTCGGGCTCGCGCGTCGGTGTCGGAGGTGCGGGGGCCGACCCGAACCGCTATCCGTGGCGGTTGTGGTTGACCAACGAACCGACCGTCTCACCCTTCCGCCCGTCCTATCGGTCGCCGACGTCGGGAGGCGCCCCCCGCGGGGCGACGGCGTCGGCGTGAGCGTGTGCCCGTGTTCCCTGACCTCCACCCCCTGACCGCCGTGCGCCTGCGGCGCACCTTTGTACCGGCCCCGGCCGGCTGAGGAGTTCTGCGTGACCGACATCCTCGATGAGCTCGCCTGGCGCGGTCTCGTCGCCCAGACCACCGACCTGCCCGCGCTGCGGGCCGCCCTCGCAGCCGGGCCGGTCACCTTCTACGTGGGGTTCGATCCCACCGCCGCGAGCCTGCACCACGGCCACCTCGTACAGCTCGTGCTGATGAGGCACCTCCAGCTCGCCGGGCATCACCCGATCGCGCTGGTCGGGGGTGCGACGGGTCTCATCGGGGACCCGCGGATGTCGGGCGAACGGGTCCTCAACACGAAGGAGACCGTCGTCGAGTGGGTCGGCCGTCTGCAGGCCCAGATCGAGCGGTTCCTCGACTTCGGGGGCGAGAACCCGGCCCGGATGGTCAACAACCTCGACTGGACCGGTTCGTTGTCGGCGATCGACTTCCTGCGTGACGTCGGCAAGCACTACCGGCTGGGCACGATGCTGGCCAAGGACACGGTGGCCCGCCGCCTGGCGAGCGATGAGGGGATCTCGTTCACCGAGTTCAGCTACCAGATCCTGCAGGGCCTGGACTTCCTGGAGCTGCACCGCCGGTACGGCTGTGTGCTGCAGACCGGTGGCAACGATCAGTGGGGCAACCTGCTGTCGGGCGTCGAGCTGATCCGCAAGTCCGATCACGATGTCGTGCACGCGATGACGACACCGCTGATCACCAAGGCGGACGGCACCAAGTTCGGCAAGTCCGAGGGCGGGGCGATCTGGTTGGCCCCCGACATGATGAGCCCGTACGCGTTCTACCAGTTCTGGCTCAACACCGACGACGACGATGTGATCCGCCACCTGCGGGTCTTCACCTTCCGCAGCCGTGACGAGCTCGCCGAGCTGGAGGCAGCGGTCGCCACGAACCCGGCGGCCCGGCGGGCGCAGCGGGTGCTGGCCGAGGACGTCACCAGACTCGTCCACGGTGACCATGCGACCGACCAGGTGATCGCCGCGAGCACGGCCCTGTTCGGCCGCGGCACCCTGGCCGGGCTCGACGCATCGACGGTGCAGGCTGCGGTTGCCGAGCTGCCGGTGATCGCGGGGACGGTGGGGGACCGGATCGTCGACCTGGCCGCGGGCGTCGGAGTGGTCGAGTCGAAGGCCGCCGCGCGCCGCGCGATCGCCGAGGGAGGACTCTCGGTGAACAACGACCGCGTGACCGATCCGGACCGCGAGCTCACGCCCGAGCTGCTGCTGCACGGCCGCTGGGCGGTGCTCCGCCGCGGCAAGCGCACTCTGGCGGTCGTGGACACCCGTCCGTCCGGGGACTGAGCGACCGCCGGTCCTGACCTGCGGGAGCTCGGCAGCCGCCGGACCGGTCCTGCCGGCGGCTGCGCTCCGGCCGGTCCGGCCAGGAACTCGGCGACGGCCGGACCGGCGGACGTCGTGCGATGACGCGTACGTGCGCCGGGCCTTCCGGATGGGGCGAGATCTGCGCTCGAGCCGGCGAGGTGTCGCACCGCTGTCCGTGACCCAGGGGCCGACGGCTGGCGGGTGGTGCGGACGTCGCGGGCACCGGTGCGGGCAAGGTGGCCCGGGCCCGGGCCACGACGCCGGAAACGAGCCAGCACGCGCCGAGAGCGTGCGCCCGCAGGATGCGCCGCGAGCCGGGGGCGGTCCCAGGCAGGACCGCAGGGACCGGCACGACGATCCACTCGGTGCGGGGCCGGGGCAGGCCAACGCCCTGTCGCCCGGCGGCGGCCTGGTCGAGCAGAGCCCGCCGGGGCGATCCCGCCCGCCAGCAGATCCCGAGCACTGCGGACCCACTCACATCGCGCGCCGGCGGGACGCCATGCGGTGACTGGCCAAGAATCTCGGCCCTGACCTGCGAAGATGCCGGTACGAGAGAGCACGGTCGACGATCGCGAGGCCCCGATTTGCACCTGGCGCAACACACCGGTAATGTTCTCCAAGCCGCCGCAGGGAGGAACGGACACCGAGGGTTGAACCCGGTGGCCGGTCCCGGACCGGCGGACAAACCCGAGTTGGTCCTGGACGCTTCGGCGTCGTGTTGTGACGTGCTCGGATCGTAGTACAAGCCTTCGATGTCGGCCGCAAGGCCAACACGGATGCGCGTGTGTTGTTTGAGAACTCAACAGTGTGTCGAGAGTAGTCGATGCCGTTTGCTTGGTTGCTGTTCGTGGTGTCTGCCTGTTGTGGGTGGGTGGTGCGGGTGGTGGCTGGGTTGGTGTCGATAGTTGCCGCCCC
>JAKLPK010000125.1 GCA_022013895.1 Cellulomonas sp.
AGCTCTGCACACGGACTTCCACCGGTACGCCGGAGGCGTGCTCGCCGATGTCGCCGCAGGGCGCAGCGCGGCAGCCATCGAGAAGCTCACGGCCGAGGACGGCTACGCGGGGACTGCCCGGGCTCTCACCGACGCGCTCCTCGAATGGTGCGCCCACGCGTCGGGGTCCTCGTGCAGCTCGGCGCCCGCATCGCAGGAGCCGCAGCTCGTCACGCGCTGACGCCAGCGGCCGGATCATGCGTACCTGACCCCGCGCGCGAGGTGCGGGGCGCTCCTCGCGGTCGGGGCCGGAACGCCAGTACCTTGGCCCCGGCGGGCGCACCGGGTGCCGGTCCGGCCGCGTGACTGGCGCCTGGGCGTGCGGTTCCCGCGACGGGCGGAGCGGAGGGGATGAGGGACGCGTGGACCCGACGGTGCTGCTCACCGGCTTCGCCCCGTTCGACGGCCAGCAGGAGAACGCCTCGTGGCTCGCGGTCCGGCGTGTCGCGGACCGGTGGTCGGGGCCCGGCGTCCTCGCCACGGCGCTGCTGCCGGTCTCGTTCGAGGGCGTCGGCCCGGCGCTCGACCGCGCCATCGACGCGCACCGGCCGGACCTGGTCATCTGCACCGGCCTCGCCGAGGGCCGCGCGAGGATCGGGCTGGAGCGCACCGCGGTCAACGTCATGGACGCGCGCATCCCCGACCAGGACGGCTGGTCGCCGATCGACGAGCCGGTCGTGCCCGGTGGCCCCGTCGCCTACTGGTCGACCCTGCCGATCAAGGCGTGCCAGGAGGCGGTCGCCGCGGCGGGTGTGCCGGCCGAGATCTCGAACTCCGCGGGCACCTACGTGTGCAACGCGGTCTTCTACCGGCTCATGCACCGGGTGCATCGGACCGCCGGCACGCGCGCGGGTTTCCTCCATGTCCCGCAGGCGACCGAGACGGCGCGCTCGCCGGGCCCGACACTGCCGCTCGGCACGATCGCCGACGGGCTCGAGCTGATCGCGCAGACCTCGCTCGTGGTGGCGCAGGACATCCGGGTGACGGGCGGCGCGACGCACTGACCGCACTCGACGTGTCACCTCCCGGGGGAGGTCTCCAGCGCGGCGGACGCGCTCGGCGGGCGTCAGATCCGATCGGCCCTGCGCGGTCGGGTCGTCAGCAGCGCACCCGCGAGAGCGCCTCGACCTGGTCGAGGATCGCGTCGAGCACGACCGTGCGGTCGAACTGCCGTGCGTGGTCGCGGGCCGCGTGCTCGCGGTGGGCACGGTCCTGGGGTGAGAGCTGGAGCACCTGGTCGAGGGCGTCCGCCAGCGCGGCCGGATCTGCGGCCGGCACGATCACCGCATGGTCGCCGACGGCCTCACCGATCCCGCCGGTCGCGGTCGTGATCACCGGTCCGCCACCCGCGAGCATCTTCTCCACGAGCGCGATGCCGAACGTCTCGGTGAACTCGGGGCGTGGTTTGCTCGGCAGCGCGAACGCCGCGCAGCCCGCCATGAGGTGCACCTTCTCGTCATCGTCGACGTCGTCCAGGAACACGATCCGGTCGGCAGCCGAGGAGGCCGCTGCCTGCGCGTGCAGTGCCGGACCCTGGGGCCCCGTGCCCGCGACGACGAGCTGGAGCCCGGCGGCCGCCCGGGACCGGCAGAACGCCTCGATGAGGTCGTCGACCCCTTTCGCCTGGGCGAGGCGGGAGAGGAACAGCACGTAGCCGTCGCGCACCAGTCCGCGGTGGACCAGCTCACGGTCGGTCGCCGACTCGTCATGCACGATGTAGGACGCGGTGTCGATCGCGGGGTAGGAGATCGCGACGCGTTCGGCGAGCTGCGGGGTGAACCGGGTGCCGTGGCGGGCGTCGAGCTCGGCGGCCTCCGCCAGGATCACCTCGCGGGTATAGGCCGAGACCGCCAGGCACACGTCGTGCTCCAGGTACGTGGCGAGCACCTGGGCCGCCGCGCCGAACTGATCGGCCTCGACGGCGGCGCGCACCACGTTCGTCACATCGGAACCGACCGCCTCGGCGATCGTGGTCACCTTCACCGGCAGCCCGGTGGCGCGGGCGATCCGGACGGCATCGGTCACCGCGGTGGCGTGCGGCGTGAGGTACAGCGACATGGCGAGCGTCGGGACGCCGTCGGTGAAGAGCTCGACCAGTCGACCGGTGAGCCCGGCGAGCCAGCGCCCGTCGGGCACCTTGTAGTCGCCGACGGGGCCCGGGCGTTCCACGCTGATCCCGGGGGAGTAGGGCAGCACGCCGTCGAGAGGTTTGAGCGGCAGTCCGGAGCGTTCCAGGACGTCGAGCGGCCAGGTGACGATGCGCACATCGTCGAAACCGCGGTCCAGCGCGGCCTCGGCGAGGTTACGGGCCTCGCCCGAGTGCCCGCAGATCACCGGGTCGGCACGGACCACGAGCACGAGCCTGCGAGTGGTCATGGCAACCATCCGTTCGTCGGAGGGACAGTGGTCGAGGGTGGGCGGGACGCGGCAGCGGTCCCCCAACCCGAGGGTGCGGGGCCGAGCTCGACGATCAGCCGACCGCCGGCCCGGAGCTCGTCGCCGGACAACCAGCTGCGTTCCAGCGGGTGCCCGTTCAGGGTCACCCGCTGGACGTGGTTCACCGGCCCGTCGGTTTCCGGATCGACGAACCCGGCGGTCTCCAGGTCGAGCCGGGCGTCGCCGACCGTGAGTCTGCCCGAGCGCCAGCTGGGCGGGTGCAGCAGGAACAGGTCCTGACCGGCCACCGGGAACAGGCCGAGGCTGGCCCACACGTACCAGGACGACAACCCGCCCGAGTCGTCGTTCCCGGGCAGCCCACCCCGACCGGTCCCGAACTGGTGGGTGACGACGGCCTGGACCACCTCGGCGGTCCGGTCGGGCCGGCCCGCGTAGTGGTAACCCCAGGGGGCCTCCATATCGGGTTCGTTGTTGAGCCCCTCGAACCGGTTGAGCGCGTACCCGGCGGCCATCTCGTGCGGGTCGGGGGCCAGGCCGGGTTGACGCACGGCCGGTGCACCGAACCCGAAGAAGCGGTCGAGCAGCCCGACGTAGCCGTCGTCGCCGCCGGCCAGCGCGATCCGCCCGGCCATGTCGTGCAGCAGCCGGAAGGAGTAGTTCCACTTGCCGCCCTCGTAGAACTCCGAGTCGTGCAGCAGCCCGGTCGCCGGGTCGAACGCGTTCGCCCAGCGCGCCGCCAGGGGAGTGAACTGGTCGGCCAGGGCGCGGTCGCCCACACGTCGGGCGATCACCGCGGTGCACCAGTACGCGAACGCCAGGTCGAGGGTGTGACTGATCGGGTGGGCGCGTCCGCGGAGCAGGAAGTCCTCGCCGTAGGTGCGTCGCATGTCGTTGTGCAGGTGCACCAACGCCCAGTCCCAGTCGATGCCGTCGACGCCGGCCCGGCACAGGTCGGCGAAGAAGGTGTGCGCCAGGGCGCTGCCCTGCCGGGAGAACCGGTCGGCCCCCCGCGCCATCCGGTAGCCGATCGGCAGGTTCCCTTCCTCCTCGGCGATGTGCAGCAAGGCGTTGGCCAGCTCGACGGCCTTGTCCGGGACGAGGGCGGTGAGCAGCGGAAGCTGCGTGCGATAGATGTCCCACATGGTCGCCAGATCGAACGCGAACGGACCGGGGGTCGGCCAGTAGGGCGACTCGTCGGACGCCAGGCACGGTTTGATCGAGGCGTGGTAGAGGGCCGTGGCCATCACCGTCGCGCGAGCCGGCGAGTCGGTGTCGACGGACACCTTGGCCAGGTGGGTGCGCCAGTCGGCCTGGGTGGCTGCCCGTCGAGCCGCGAACCCGGAGCTACCGCAATCGGCCTCGAGGTTGGCTCGCGCCTGTTCGACGCCGCGCAGCGAGAAGCCGATCCGCAGCTCGACCACCTGCCCCGGCTCCGAGGGCCCGGCCCACATCAGCCCGAACGGTCGCAGCGTGGTCGGCCGGATCCGGTCGAAGTCCAGCCGCGTGCCGCCGGGCATCAGCCGGCGGTCGTACCAGAGCATCTGCCGCCAGCGCATGGCGTCGCACTCGACATGGACGGCGAGCGGCGCGCCCTCGACGACGATCTCGCCCTGCGCCACACCCGGCGCCAGGGTCTCGAGATGGGCCCGGAGCGGCACCGTGCGCCCGTGCGGGATCACCAGCCCGCCGGTCGACAGGTCGATGACCAACCGGGCGTCGCGGTGCGCGGGGAACGTGTACCGGTGCACGGCACTCTTCGGCCCGACCGTGACCTCGCAGCGGATGCCCGAGCTCAGCGTCGCGGCGTACCAGCCCGGCTCGGCCTCCTCGTCCTCCACGTCCCAGAGCTGACCGAGATCGTCGAGCGGCTGCAGCATGGGGGTGACCCGCAGGTAGTTGTAGTACTTGCGGATCGCCCCCGTGCCGGACTGCTGGAAATGAGTGAAGCCCGAGGCCAGCGCGTGGTCGTACAACACCGGGGGCTGCCCCTCGGTCGACAGGTCGTAGCGGCCGTAGCCGGTCGGGTAGGCGCCCGAGAACGCACAGGCCGAGACCATGCCGAGCGGGTAGGTGGCGCCCGGATGGGTGTTGCCCACCTGCGGTTTGGGCCACCACCAGGTACCGGCCAGTCCCCGCGCGGGCGGAAGGGATGTGGCCTCGGTACCGATGAACGGGTCGACCTGATCGAACACGCACCTCTCCCTCCGTCGCGAGTCGTTCGGCGGACGGTACGGCCCGAGTGTGTCCAGCAGGTTGCACAGGGGTGAAGGTGTGGGCGACCGTGTCGCCATGACATTCCCGGTAGGTCTTCGTCTCGTGCTCGGTGGCAACGTGTTCGGCTGGACGGCCGACGAACCGACCGGTCGCGCCGTCCTCGACAGGTTCGCGGACGCCGGTGGCACCCTCGTCGACACCGCCGACGTCTACTCGGCGTGGGTGGACGGCCACACCGGCGGTGAGAGCGAGCTCATCATCGGGCGCTGGCTCGCGACGCGTCCGGCCGGCGATCGGCCGCAGGTCGCCACGAAGGTGAGTCAGCACCCGCAGTTCACCGGCCTGTCGGCCGCCACCGTGAAGGCTGCGGCGCAGGCCTCGCTGACCCGCCTCGGCCTCGACCAGCTCGACCTGTACTACGCGCACTTCGACGATGCGCAGACCCCGATCGCGGAGACCGCCGGTGCGTTCTCCGAGCTGGTCGACGAGGGGCTGGTCGCGGCGATCGGCATCTCGAACTACTCACCCGAGCGGATCGACGAGTGGTTCGCGGCGGTCGCAGCCGATGGGTTGCACGCGCCGGTCGCGCTGCAACCGCACTACAACCTGGTCGAACGCGGCTATGAGGAGCAGCTGGCGGCCCGTGCGCGTGAGCACGACCTGGCGGTCTTCCCGTACTTCGGCCTGGCCCGCGGGTTCCTCACCGGCAAGTACCGCGACGGCGGAGCCGCGGTGGACAGCCCGCGTGCCGGTGGCGCGCTGCCGTACCTCGACGACCGCGGGCGACGGGTGCTCGCGGTGCTCGACGAGCTCGCCGCCGCGCACAGCACGTCGCAGGCAGCAGTCGCGCTGTCCTGGCTGCACGCCCAGCCCACCGTCACGGCACCGATCGCCAGTGCCCGCACGCTCGGTCAGCTCGACGACCTGCTCGCCTCGGCCCGCCTCGACCTCGCACCGGACGAGCTGGCGGCGCTGGGCGCGGCGTCCGTCTGAAGGGCTGCGTCCCTCCCGGAGCGACTGCGCGAACGAGGGCGACGGGTACCGGTGCCGGCGGTGGACGCCTCAGTCGCCGACGGCGAGGGGGCGACCACCGGTGACCGTGACGAGCTCGGCGAACGTCGTCGGGAACACGGTGTGCGGAGTCCCACCCGCTGCCCAGACCTGGTCGTAGTCCGCCAGGGCGAGGTCGACCACGGTGCGCAACGGCGCCGGGTGCCCGACCGGTGCGACCCCGCCGATCGCCTGGCCGGTCGCTGCGCGCACCTGCTCCGGTGTCGCGCGGCTGATCCGGGCGACGCCGAGGACGGTGGCCAGCGCAGCGGTGTCCACCCGGTGACGTCCGGACGTCAGGATGAGCAGCGGCTCGTCGTCGGCGAGGAACACGAGCGAGTTGGCGATCTGGCCGACGGTGCAGCCCAGCGACGCGGCAGCCTCGGCTGCGGTCCGCGCGGAGTCGGGGAGCGCGCGCACCACGCCGGTCGCGCCCGCGGCGGCCAGTGCGGCGGCCACCGCTTGGGCGCGGGCAGGGAGGTCACCGCCTCGCGAAGGTGCTGTCTCGGGTGAGGTCGGCCCGACGAGCGGCCAGGGCAGCAACCGCGGGATGCCGGGCGGGGCGACCTGCGCCAGCGCCAGGAAGCGAGCCTCCGCCCGGTGCAGCCGGATGTGCTCGTCGAGCGACCAGCCGGGGCCGTTGGTGAGCCGCATCCCGCAGGCGCAGTCGATGGTGACGGTGCCGTCCGGGTGGGTCGCGACCTGGCTGACGGTGGTGTGCTCGGTGTGGGCGCGCACCTTCGCGCCGCGCATGGCGGCGCTCACCGGGATGGCGTGGGGGGCGTCGGGCTCGTCTGCAGGGGACACGCGCCGACCGTACCGCCGCGCAGCGGGGCGGCGGCGTGCACCGACGCCGCGCGACCGGTACAAACGACGCCATGACCCGCGACCTGACGTCCGACCCCGCGGTGCAGCACCTGTCCGAGGCAGCTCCTGCCGAGGCGATGCTGTCAGCGGCGGATGCGCGCACCGGCGGCGATCCCGCCCGCGCACCCCGTTCCTTGTCCTCCGCTGAGCTCGAGCCTGATGACGAGGCGCTGGCCAGCGCCTCGGAGTACGACGAGCCCGAAGCGCTCTAGCGTTCGTGCACCAGCCCGGCACGGCGAGCCTGGCGCAGCAGGGAGTGGCCGTCGGGCCCGGACAGCACCGGGACCGGTCGTGGCGCACGGGGTCGGTGGCCGATGAGGTCTGGTGCGACCGCGGTCCCGGACGAGAGCACGTGCTCGGCGAATGTGAGCTGGCGCAGCAGCACGCACGACACGTGGTCGCCGAAGTGGCGTGCCGCACCGGCGTAGATCCGCGGGTCGTGCTGCCCGTCGTCGCCGATCAGGAACCAGCGCACGTGCGCGAACCGGGCGAAGAGCCGGCGCAGCTGGGCGACCTTGTGGCGCGGCCCGCTGCGGAACCAACCGGTGTTCGTCGGCCCCCAGTCCGTCATGAGCAGCGTCCCCGGGGGGAAGCCGTTCGCCGCGAGGAACCGGGCGACCGTGGGTGCGGTGTCCCACGCACCGGTGGACAGGTAGACCACCGGCATCCCCGGGTCCTGCGCGGCGAGCTCGGTGAGCAGGCCGGCCATCCCCGGCACGGCCTCCCTGGCGTCGACCTTGCGGACGAAGCTGTTCCAGAACGCGACCAGCAGCCGGGGGAGCCGCGTCACCATGACCGTGTCGTCGATGTCGGCCACGATGCCGGAGCGCGCCGCCGGGTCGACGACCTGGACGGGTGCACGGACGGGCGCACCGCCGGGGGTACGCAGCTCGATCTCCTGCCAGCCCACAGGCAGGTCCGCCTCGATCACCGTGTCGAGGTAACCGGCCCGGTCTGCCACCAGGTGATGTGTTCGGTCGCCGATCGTGACGTCGACCTGGGTGCCGGCGACCGGGGCTGTCAGGAAGCTGCGCCAGCCGCGGACGTCCGCCAGGTCCCGGTCACGGTGCTCGGCCTGTGCGGTGGCCCCGGAGTCGGGGAGGTCGGAGTCGGCGACATAGGGCGGAGCGAGGACCGTGCGGGCCAGCACCCGCACCCAGCCGTCGCCGGCGATCCCGGCGTACGGGACGATGCGCACCGTCCAGCCGCGCCGGACGAGGCGGCCCGCGATCCGTGCGTCGAGGCTGTCCTCGAGTCGCGCGGCGATGTGCGGACGCTCGACCTGTGCGAGGGGATGCTGGGACGAGCGGCGACCCCAGCGGGCGGCGAGAAGAGGGCGGGGGCTCACGCGGAGTCGGCCCGGGTCGCCTGCGTCATGGGTCGTCTCCCTCGGACTGCGGTCGGTGGGTCTTGTTCTACCGTGCCAGGCGCCGGGTGCGGGGGGCAACCGGGGTCGCATACCTGTCGTGAACCGGGTCGTCACACCGTCTCCGGTCGCCCGGCCTCGGGTGATGGGTCGGACGGGCCGGTCGTGGGGTGCCGTGCCCGGTATCGGCGCACCTTGGCCCGGTTCCCGCAGTCGGCCATCTCGCACCAGACCCTGGACCGGTTGTGGGAGCGGTCGTAGAAGGCCTGTCGGCAGTCGTCGGCGGGGCACAGCTTGAGACGTGACCAGCTGCCGGTCGCGGTGAGCGAGACCGCGGCGGTCAGCACGGCCTCGGCCGCGTGCCGACCGTAGACCATCACGCCGTCCGGCTGCGCGGAGACCGGAACCGTGAGCACCCCGGGGGCGGACCAGGTACCTCCGGCGACGACCGTTCGCAGCCCGTCGCGCAGCAGGGCGGCCTGGGCGCGGTCCCCGGCGCCGAGCTGATGCCCGGAGCACCACCGTTCCCAGGTGCGGGCGTCGCCGAGCAGATCGGTTCCGGTCTCGACGTCGACGGTGTTGAGGAAGTCGACGACGAGCTGGTGCGCGTCCACCGGGCCAGCCTAGCCGCTGTAACCGGTCAGGTTGCTACGCTGGTGTTGTGATCACGCTCGGTCTGTCGCTCGTCGCGAGCGTGCTGTGGGGACTGTCGGACTTCCTCGGCGGGGTCGCCGCACGGCGCACCCGCGTCCTGCGCACCACCGCCGTGAGCTACGTGGGAGCGACGGCGGTCCTGCTGCTGGCTGCGCTGGTCGTGCCTGGCGTCTGGTCGGACGCGGCGCTCGCCACCGGCACGGTCGCCGGGGTGGCGACCATGGTCGGTTTCCTCACCTTCTACGCAGCCTTTGCCGCGGGGTCGATGGGTGTCGTCTCGGCGGAGGTCGCGGTCCTGCAGTCCGTGGTCCCGATCGCGGTCGCCGTGAGCGTCGGCGGTGAACGGTTGGCCTTCGTGGGCTGGGTCGGGGTCGGCCTGGCTGTTCTGGCCGGTGTCCTGCTCGGTCTGGGCGGGGGCGAGGGCGGGCGGGTCAGCAGCACGGCGCTGACCTTCGGCGCGGTCTCCGGGGTCGCCTTCGGGGTGGCGGTGGTGAGTCTCGACGCCGCACCTTCCACGGCGGGCGTGCTGCCGGCGACCGTCGAGACGGTGGTCGGGCTCGTGCTGCTCGGCGCGCTCCTGCTCGCCGTGCGGCGCAGCGGTCACGCTGCGCGCGCGGCCTCGGTGCTCGACGGAGGCGGTGCGCCCGCCGGGGGCCGCGCCACCGGTCTCGCACTGTGGTCGGGTGTGGTGCTGGGCCTGGCGAATGCCCTCCTGCTCCTGGCGCTGCAGCGCGGCGCATTGGCCGTGGTCGCCGTCGTGATCGCGCTCTACCCGATCGGGACGACCGTCCTGGCCCGGGTGGTGCTTCACGAACGGCTGCATGCCCGCCAGCTGATCGGGATCGGCCTCGCACTCGTCGCGTGCACGCTGCTCGCGCTGTCGTGACGGCATCCCGTCCCTCGGTCGGGCGTCCCCACCGGTACCGGGCTGGGCCATGATCGACCGCGTGCAGCTCCACGACCCCCATCACCACGACTTCGGCTCCGACAACTATGCAGGCGTCCACCCGCAGGTGCTGCAGGCGCTCACCGAGGCCAACGGCGGTCATCAGCACGGCTACGGCGACGACGTCTACAGCGCCCGGCTCGCCGAGGTGCTGCGTGACCACTTCGGCCCCGACGCGATCGGCTTCCCGGTGTTCAACGGCACCGGCGCGAACGTGGTGGCGCTCACTGCCATGACCCCCCGGTGGGGTTCGGTGGTGGTGCCGTCGTCCGCGCACGTGCACACCGACGAGGCCGGCGCCCCGGAGCGGATGGCCGGGCTCAAGCTGCTCACGGTTCCGACCCCGGACGGACGCTTGACCCCCGAGCTCGTCGCGCCGATCGTCGCGGGCGGTCACGACGTCCACTTCCCGCAGCCCTCGGTGGTGGCGATCACCCAGGCCACCGAGCTGGGCACCGTGTACACCCCGGACCAGATCGCCGCCCTCGCCGAGCAGGCCCATGGTCTCGGGCTGCGCCTCTACCTCGACGGCGCCCGGCTGGCGAACGCCGCCGCGCACCTGGGGCTGCCGTTACGGGCGCTGACGACGGACGTCGGTGTCGACGTCGTCGGGCTCGGCGGGACCAAGAACGGCGTCATGTTCGGTGAGGTCGTCGTGGTGCTCGACCAGCGAGCGGTCGACGGCCTGCCGTACGTGCGCAAGATGCATGCCCAGCTGGCGAGCAAGTCCCGGTTCGCCGCGGCCCAGCTGCTGGCGCTCTACGAGGGCGACCTGTGGCTGCGGTCGGCCCGGCACGCCAACGCCATGGCGGCCCTGCTGGCGGCCGGTCTTGCCGAGGTCCCCGGCGCGCGCCTGGTCCACCCCGTCCAGGCGAACGCGGTCTTCGCCTGCCTGCCTGCCGCGACAGTGGCGAGGCTGCGCGAGCGCTGGGCGTTCTACGACTGGACCCCGGACGGCTCCCAGGTGCGACTCATGTGCGCGTGGGACACCACCGAGCAGGATGTCGAGGACTTCCTGACGGTCGCCCGCGCGAGCTGACGAGGTGAGGGGCGGACCCGGGGCCTCTCGGGTCCGCCCCTCACCTCGCTGCCCGTCGGGGCCTGCTCAGCGGGTACGGGGAGGGCGTGTGTGCGCCACGTGCTCACGCGCCGGTCCACGCCCGGAGCGCGGGCCGCTGTCCACCCGGATGTGCAGCGGCCGACCGGCCACCCGGGTCCGGGACAGCCGTTCGACAGCCTCCGGGGTCAGTCCGCCCGGGATGTCGACGAGCGAGAAGCTGGCGAAGATGTCGATCTTGCCGACCTCCTTGCCGATCAGGCCACCCTCACCCGTGAGCGCACCGACCAGGGCCCCCGGCTGGAGCCCGTCGCGGTGGCCGACCGACACGCGGTAGCGCGGGGCGGTCCCGTCACGCGGTGCGCTGCGGCCGGCCCTGGGTGCGCCGTCACGTTCGGTGCGGGCCGGGACGAGGTGTGCGCGGGCGAGCGCGTCGTCGAGGTCGTCCCCCTCGCTCGCCCGGGGCGCCGGGCCGTCATCGCCCACGGCCAGGGCGGTGACCAGGGCGAGCAGCTCGGCGGCATCGACCTCGGGGTGCTCGGCGAGGTGGGCTGCGATGGACTGGCGGTACAGGTCGAGGCGACCGGCCTCCGCCCGGGCGGCGGTGCGGGCGAGCAAAGCGTGGACCCGGTGCGCCGAGACATCCGCGGGGGAGGGGATCGGCACCTCCTCGAGCGTCGTGCGGATCGTGCGCTCGACCTGGTTGAGCTTTCCGCGTTCGCTCGGTGTCACGAAGGTGAGCGCGACCCCGTCCCGGCCCGCGCGGCCGGTGCGGCCGATGCGGTGGACGTACGCCTCTGCCTCGCGCGGCAGGTCGAAGTTGACGACCAGCCCGACGCGCTCCACATCGAGACCGCGGGCCGCCACGTCGGTGGCGACCAGCACGTCGAGCGCACCCGAACGCAGTCGTTCGACGATGCGTTCGCGCTCGGCCTGAGCGACGTCACCCGAGATGTGCGCGGCTGACAGGCCCTTGGCGATCATCGCGGAGCCGACCTGCTCAGCCGCCTCACGGGTGCGGACGAAGACGATGGCCGCATCGGCGTCCGTCACCGCGAGCACCCGCTCCAGCGCACCGGTCTTGTGCCGGAACGGGACCACGGCGAAGGTCTGACGCACGGCCTTGACCGTCGAGGCCTGCGGCGTGATGGAGAGCTGAACCGGGCTGGACAGATGGGCCTGGGCGACCCGGCGGATCGCGGGCGGCATGGTCGCGGAGAACAGGGCGACCTGACGGGACTTGGGCGTCGCGTCGAGAACGCGGTCGACGTCCTCGGCGAAGCCCATCCGCAGCATCTCGTCAGCCTCGTCGAGCACCAGGAAGCGCACCTTGTCCAGGTGGAGGGTGTGCCGGTCGAGGTGGTCGAGGACACGGCCCGGGGTACCGACGACGACCTGCGCGCCACGGGCCAGCGCCCGTTGCTGCGGCAGGAACGGTGCGCCGCCGTACACCGGGACCACGGTGAGGTCGGCCACCTTGGAGGCGAATGACGCGATCGCGTCGGCGACCTGCATGGCGAGTTCGCGGGTCGGGGTCAGCACGATGGCCTGCACCGCGCCGAGCGACGGGTCGACCGCGGCCAGCAGCGGGAGCCCGAAGGCGGCTGTCTTCCCGGTGCCGGTCTGCGCGACGCCGACGAGGTCGCGGCCGGCCAGCAGCGGCGGGATGGCCTGCGCCTGGATGGCGGTGGGGACCGCGAAGCCGAGCGCTTCGACCGCGCGCTGCAAGGCAGGCGCGAGGCCGAGCTCGTCGAAGGTGGGCATGGAGGGGTTCGGTTCGGTCACGTCAAGCCGTTTCAAGCCGGGGGAGCCCTGACCGTGCGCCACGTCGGCAGACGGTTGGCCGCCGACCCCGGCACACCTGGCGGCCCGCTGGGCGGGCGCTGACACGGGAGGCAGCGCATCAAGCGCACGCACTCCGAAGGGGGACGCGACGAACTCCGGATTCGAGGCCAGCCTACCCGACGATCATCCCAGGTCTCGTCGTCGCCCTTCGATCGCCGGGCAGCGGTCGACCACCACGTCCAGGCCTGCGGCCCGCGCACGGGCCTCGGCGGCCTCGTCGTGGACGCCGAGCTGGAACCAGACCGCGCGTGCGCCGATCGCGATGGCCTCGTCGACGACGGGGCCCACGCGGGCGGACGAGATGAACAGGTCGACGACGTCCACGGGGCCAGGAACCTCGCTGAGTCGTGTCACACCGGCCATGCCGTGCACGACCGGTGCTGCCGGATGAACTGGTGTGATCGTGTGCCCGAGCCGTTGCAGGTACGCGGACACGCCGTGGGCCGGGCGGCTCGCATCGGTCGACAGCCCGACGACGGCCCAGTGCCCGGAGGTCCTCAGCAGTCGGTCGATCACCACCTCGTCATCCACGGGTTCGCGCGCCATCGGGCCAGCCTGGCACCTGCGCGGGTTCGGGCCCACCTAGGATCGGGCGCGGTGGCGCGGTGCCACCGCGCGGGTCGGGGGTGGCGATGGGTGCGGACGAGTCGGTCTCCGACCGCGTTCTCACCGTCCCCAACGCCATCTCGGCGGCACGGCTGGTCCTGGTGCCGGTCTTCGCGGTGCTGCTGGCTCGCCACCAGGACCTCTGGGCGCTCGTGGTGCTCGTGGTGTCGGCGGCCAGCGACTGGCTCGACGGCGTGCTCGCCCGACGACTGAACCAGGTCTCGCGGCTCGGTCGACTGCTCGATCCCGCGGCTGACCGGCTGTTCATCCTGGTGACCATCGTCGCGCTGGCGGCGCGAGGTGTGGTCCCGTGGTGGATCGTCGTCGTGCTGCTCGTGCGGGATGTCGTGCTGGCCGTCATGCAGCTCGTGCTGGCCCGGGCAGGGTGGGCGCCGCTGCAGGTGCACGTCGCAGGCAAGGCCGGGACGTTGCTGCTGCTCTACGCCTTCGCACTCCTGCTGCTGGGCTCCCTGCTGCCCGGCGGGTGGGGACTGGTGGTGACCGCGGTCGGCTGGGCCGCCGCGTTGTGGGGCGTCGCGCTCTACTGGGTCTCGGGTGCCCTCTACCTCGCCCAGGCCCGGCAGGTGCTGGGCGAGGAGCGGGCATGACGCCCCGGCACGGCGGCGAACCGGCCCGGGAGCCCGACGCCTCGATGAACCTCCTGTCGGACGTCTTCCGGCGCCCGCTGGAGCCGGGCTACCACGAGGCAGCGCGCCGCCGCGCGGCACACCCTGAGGAGCGGACGAGTCGGACCCACCAGGTGTCGGTCCTGCTGATCACCGTCCTGCTGGGCCTGTCGGTCACCGCCGCGACCATCGCGCTGCGCCAGCCCTCCTCCGCGGCGGTGCAGGCGCGCGCGCTTCTCGAACGTCAGATCGACGACCAGACCGCCCGCGCGGATGGCGCGCAGGAGACGATCACGACCACGTCCACCGAGCTCACGGCGCTCCAGGAGGAGGTGCTCGCGGGGGAGGACCCGCTCCTGCTCGCCCGTCTTCAGCAGGACGCGGGGCGCTCCGGTGTGGTCGCCGTCCGCGGTCCCGGGCTGCGCGTCGAACTCGCGGACGCGCCTGCGGCGGACGGTGAGGACGAGCCGGACCTGGACCACCGGGTGCAGGACGTCGACCTCCAGGTGGTCGTCAACGGGCTGTGGGCCGCGGGTGCCGAGGCGATCGCGATCAACGGGACCAGGCTCACCAGTACCACGGCCATCCGTTCGGCCGGTTCAGCGGTGCTGGTGGACCTCGTCGCGCTGTCGAGCCCCTACCAGGTGGATGCGATCGGGGACTCCGCCACCCTGCAGACCGAGCTCGCGCTCGGCAGCGCGGGCCAGCACCTCGCGACGTTGCGGGACAGCTACGACATCGATGTGTCAGTCACCGCTCGCAACCTGCTGGAGCTGCCGGGGACCGGGCAGGTGAACTTGCGCTTCGCCTCGACCCCTCAACCCGCGACGAGCGCGTCGGCGGGGGCCGGTGTGGCAGGCTCGGTTCTTCCGCAGGAGGGGAGTTCGCCGTGATCGCGCTCATCGGTCTGGCCCTGGGAGTGGTGGCCGGGCTGCTGCTCCAGCCGACCGTGCCCACCGAGCTCCAGCCCTACCTGCCGATCGCGGTGGTGGCCGCCCTGGATGCACTGTTCGGTGGTCTGCGCGCCACCCTGGACGGCATCTTCGACGACCGGGTGTTCGTCACCTCGTTCCTGTCGAACGTCGTGCTCGCTGCGCTCATCGTCTTCCTGGGCGACCAGCTCGGGGTCGGTTCCCAGCTGTCGACGGCCGTCGTGGTGGTCCTCGGGATCCGGATCTTCTCCAACGCGGCCGCGATTCGTCGCCACGTGTTCAAGGCATGATCGACGAGCAGCCCCTACCCCCCGAGGGGCCGGTCCGGGCACCGGTCGACGGAGCGGCCGCGTGGCGTCGACTGCTGCGACCGAGCAGCACCAGGTCGCAGCTCATCATCGGGGCGCTGTGCGCACTGCTCGGCTTCGGCGTCGTGGCCCAGGTCCACCAGACGAGCGAGGCCAACCTGTCGGGCCTCACCCAGGACGAGCTCGTGCGCATCCTCGACGAGGCCACCGACCGGGCCGATGCTCTGTCGGTCGAGGCGGCCGATCTGCAACGTGAGCTCGCAGAGCTCGAGTCGGGCTCCGACACACGGGAAGCAGCCCTGGCCGCTGCCGAGCGGAACGCCGCGGCCCAGGGCATCCTGACGGGTCGGCTGCCCGCCGAGGGTCCGGGTGTGAAGGTCGTCGTGAGCGATCCCGACGGTCAGGTCCGTCCGCTGACGCTGCTGAACCTCCTCGAGGAGCTGAGGAACGCCGGCGCCGAGGCCGTGAGCCTCAACGGGCACCGGGTCGTCGCGTCGAGCTCGTTCACAGGGTCGGCCGGTGAGGTCATGCTCGACGGACAGGTGCTGGAGGCACCCTTCGTCTGGTACGCCATCGGCGACCCGGACACCATCGACACGGCGCTGGGTATCCCAGGTGGTGCCGACGCCGCCGTGCGGCGAGACGGAGGACGCGCCACGGTGACGAAGCTGAACGCGTTGACGATCACCGACGTCATCGAGGCCGCCACGCCCCAGTACGCCACCCCGGTGCCAGCGAGCACGCCGTGACCGGCACACCGCACGCGGACCGGGCAGCCTCGAGGGGACGACGACGCATAGGCTGTAGCGATGACGGTGCCGCCCTGGGCGGCGACGAGCGCAGGAGGTGGCATGCAGGTGGAGCGCGGTGACGAGGTCAGGGCGACGTCGGGCGCCGATACGACGATCAACCTGGGTGGTCCTGCTGCTGTCGAGCCGGAACCCACAGGTGCGCCGGGTCTGACTCCGCAGGAGGCGGCGGCCGTCCAGGCGCTTCCGCCGACATCCGCCCTGCTGGTCATGCACCGGGGTCCGAGCGCGGGTTCGCGCTTCCTGCTGGATGCCGATCGGACCACGGCGGGGCGCGGGACGAGCTCCGACATCTTCCTCGACGATGTGACGGTCTCGCGCAAGCACGCCGAGTTCGTGCGCGAGCCGGGCGGGTTCGCGGTACGTGACATCGGTTCGCTCAACGGCACGTACGTCAACCATGACCGGATCGACCACGTGGTCCTGCGCGCCGGCGACGAGGTGCAGATCGGCAAGTTCCGGATGACCTTCCACCCCAGCCCCCAGCGCGACACGGTGGCCGGGTGACCATCGAAGGAGCCCGGCTCCCGTCGACCGGTCCGTCGCGGGGGAGCGGGCCAGCTCCCGAGGCCGAGCCGTGGCCGCGGGGGATCTCGCGACGTGCGACGATGCGGATCTCGGACGCCCTGGCGGCGCTGCGGATCGAGTTCCCGACCATGACGCCCTCCCGCCTCCGTTTCCTGGAGGACCAGGGACTGGTGCACCCGGTCCGGACACCTGCCGGGTATCGCCAGTACTCACCGGCGGACATCGAGCGGCTGCGCTACGTGCTGCGTCAGCAGCGTGACCACTACCGCCCGTTGCGGGTGATCGCCGCGCAGCTGGCAGCCCTGGACGCGGGGCAGGCGGAGGAGCCGGCCCCCCGGGCGCGGCTCGCGACGCGGGACGGTGCCGTTCCCGACCAGCGGGCCTGGACGGTGGCAGCGCTGGCGAACGACGCGGGGGTGACTCCGGCCTTCGTGACCGCTCTGGTCGATGCGGGTGTGCTGCGTCCGGGCGCACGCGGGGTCTTCGAGGCCTGGGACCGCGAGGTGGTCCAGGCTGCGAGCCGGCTGGCCGAGCACGGGGTGGATGCCCGCCATCTGCGGTCGTTGCGGGCGGCGGCCGATCGGCAGGTGGATCTGGTCGACGCGCTCGTCGCACCGGTGCGGGGTCAGCGCGGCGGTTCGGCGCAGGAACGGGCCGGCACGCTTGCGGCCGAGCTGGGGGAGCTGCTCGCCCAGATGCACACGGCGCTCCTTCGTGCCGCGCTGGCTCAGCTCGTGCCCTGAGTCTCCTCCGGCGGCCCGCTCGGACCGGACGTAGCGTGGGGGACGTGGACGAGTCAGCCTGGGTCCCGGTCGAGGTGGTCGGTGTGCGCGCCGCCGGCGAAGAGACGATCGTGCTGCTGCTCGACGGGATGGACGGGTTGGTGGTGCCGATCGTCGTCGGCCGGGGGGAGGCCACCGCGATCGCCTCGGCGCAGGCCGGGATCGTCCCGGCCCGTCCGATGACGCATGATCTGCTCCGGGACCTGCTGACGGCCCTGGGCGGTCGCCTCGATCGGGTGGAGATCGCCCGTCTGGAGCATGGCGTGTTCCATGCCGAGCTCGTGCTGACGGGTGGGGTACGGGTCGACTCCCGCGCATCGGACGCCATCGCCCTGGCCCTGCGCTGCGGTGCACCGGTGATGTGCGCCGCGTCGGTGGTCGGTGCTGCGGGGATCGAGGTCCAGGTGACAGCCTCGGAGAGCGACGTCGAGGAGTTCCGGGAGTTCTTGGAGCACGTGAGCGCCGACGACTTCGATGTGCCTCCGCCGCCCGGCTCGGATCCTTCTACCTGAGGTGGAAGGTCAGACTCTCCGAGAGCGACACGCCGGTTCGACCTCATTGCGTTGCTGGTGGTCGACGCCTAGCGTTGCAGAGCAGCCGCAGCGGCCGCCTGGACCTGTGGAGGAACCCCGTGAGCACCACCGAGCGGACCGAGTCCGTGCCGCAGGTACCGGCGAGCGCGCAGGGGTTGCTCTTCGACGACGACCTCCCCGAGCTCGATGCCCAGGCCGGCTACCGTGGGCCGACGGCCTGCCGCGCGGCCGGGATCACCTACCGGCAGCTCGACTACTGGGCCCGGACCGGGCTGGTCGAACCGTCCGTCCGCCCGGCGACCGGCTCCGGGACCCAGCGCCTCTACTCCTTCCGTGACGTCCTGGTCCTCAAGGTCGTCAAGCGGCTCCTCGACACGGGCGTCTCCCTCCAGCAGATCCGCACGGCGGTCGCGCACCTGCGCGAACGCGGAGTGGAGGACCTGGCGCAGATCACCCTCATGTCGGACGGCGCCAGCGTCTACGAGTGCACCTCGGCCGATGAGGTCATCGACCTGGTCCAGGGCGGGCAGGGCGTGTTCGGCATCGCGGTCGGCCGTGTCTGGCGCGAGGTCGAAGGCACTCTGGCCGAGCTGCCGACCGAGCGTGCCGATGACGATGCCTCGCCGATGACCCACGATGCGGCGGACGAACTCGCTGCACGGCGCCGGGCCAGGTCGGCCAGCTGAGCCTCGGCTCAGCGGACCTTGGGGGCGCGCAGTGCGCGATCGAGCAGCTGCTCGAACAGCGCGGACAGTTCGCGGGCGGGCTCACCTGGCCAGCTGTGGATGGGCCTGGCCGCGCCCTGCGCCTGCTGGAGGGCTGCGCGTTCCGGGATGCTCGGGCTGAGCACGAGCGGGCCGTAGAGGCGATTGAGCTCCTCGAGGCGGTACGCCTGTTCCACCGAGCGGGATCGCACCCGGTTGATGACCACGCCGAGCGGCTGCAGCTGCGGCGCGGGGCCCCGACGCAGCTCGTCCACGGTCCGCAGCGCCCGCCCGACGGCCATCACCGCGAACAGACCTGGTTCGGTCACGATGAGCGCGCGGTCGCACGCCGTCAGACCTGTCCGGGTCAGACCGCCCAGCGACGGCGGGCAGTCGAGGATCACGAGGTCGTACCCGGAGATCCACGACAGCGCGTACCGCAGCCGGTCGACGTCGGACTCCTCGAGCCGGTCGTGCGTGGCGGACCGCTCGTTGCCAGGAATCACGTCAAGACCGGACAGCGCCCAGCCGGACAGGGCTGCGGCGGCGCGCATCGTCTCCTGGCCGGGGTCTGCGAGCACGTCGGCGACATCGGCGTCGGACCGGGCAGGAGCCAGCGCCATCGTGGTGTCGCCCTGCGGGTCGAGGTCGATCACGAGCGTTCGGACGCCACGTTCGAGAGCCGCCGATGCAAGTCCCAGGGTGATCGAGGTCTTGCCGACGCCTCCCTTGAGGCTGCAGACACCAAGGACCAGCACGGGCCCAACGTTATCGGGCGCTGCGCCCGTAGTCGAAAACTGGACAATAGGAGGATGAGCCTGCTGATGGAGCGATGGGGTCACTCGTGCGTACGTCTGCTTGCCCGGGAGCCGGTCGTCATCGACCCGGGCGTCTACAGCGACCTCGCACCGGCTCTGCAGGGCGCGCACCACATCCTGGTGACGCACGAGCACGCGGACCATCTCGCGATGCCGGTTGTCGTGGCTGCCGTGGTCGGGGGAGCCGAGGTGTACGGTCCCGCGCCGGTCGTCGAACAGCTCGTGGACGCGGGCGCGCCGGTCGGTCGGGTCCACCGGGTGGCAACCGGCGACCGCTTCGACCTTGCGGGCCTGGACATCCAGGTGCTGGGGGAGTGGCACGCCCCGCTGCACCCCCAGATGCCCCGGTTCGCCAATGTCGGGTACCTGATCGACGACGCACTGCTCCATCCGGGTGATGCGTACCTGGACCTGCAGGGCCGGCCCACGCCCGACACGGTGCTCGCCCCGGTGGCGGCGCCGTGGCTGCTGCTCGCGGATCTGGTCGAGTGGGTCCGGGCGCTCCGGCCCCGTCAGGTGGTCCCGGTGCACGATGCGCCGGCGTCGCAGATCGGCCGGGACCTGTGGTCGCGCTGGGTCGAACGTATGTGCGACACCACGGTGACCTGGCTGACGCCCGGCGAACGCGTGCAGGTGGGATGACGGATGAGCGCGAGCGTGCGGCAGGTGACCGAGGACGAGTGGCAGCTGGTCCGTGACGTCCGGCTCCGGGCGCTCACGGAGGGGATGGACGTGTCGCCCGCCGTCCTGGCGCGTGAGCAGCGGTTTCTTGAGCAGCACTGGCGAAGCCGTATCAGGACGAGCCCGACGTGGCTGGGGCTCGACGAGGTGCAGGTGCCGCGAGGGATCGTGTCGATGATCAGCGAGCCGGGGTCGCCGGCGGACGACCGGCACGTGGTCGGCCTGTGGGTAGCCGCAGAGGTGCGCCGTCGCGGGCTGGGCTGGGCCCTGCTGGACGCTGTCCGTGTCGCGGCGAGCGTCGATGGCGCCAGGACCCTGTCGGTGTGGGTGGTCGATGGTGACCTGGCGGCTGGCGACCTCTACGTGAGGGCAGGCTTCGAGCGAACGGGTGAACGGCACCCGCTCGCGCGCGATCCGGAACGCGCCGAGGAGCGCTGGCTACGCCCGCTCACCACC
>JAKLPK010000126.1 GCA_022013895.1 Cellulomonas sp.
CGAACTGGGCCCCCCACCGCGTAGCCCACACTCCCTCGCTCCCTCGCCCGAGCTCCCCGGGTGACCGCCGACTCTCCTCTCCCAGACTCCCAGACTCCCAGACTGGCCTCGGGCCGAGAGTGGTCAGCTGGGCAGCTTGGCCCGGCGTGTCGCAGCCCCACGTGACCACTTACGGCCGAACCGACGGGACGGACCGACAGACCAGGCCAGGCCGGGTTGGGGCCGGGGTCAGGCGGGGAAGGTGAAGAGGACCGTGCCGTCGGGGGTGCGGACCTGGGCTCGGGGCGGGCCGCTCACGTCGAGCTCGACCACCAGGCTCTCGGCGCCGTCGGGCGAGGTCGGGGCGTACACGTACCGGGTGTTGGTGAGCTCGAGCGTTTGGGTGGTCGCATGCACCAGCCACGGGTGACGCCTACGCAGCCCGATGAGCTCCTGGTGCACCCGGTACATCCACTCCCCGTCGCCCAGCTCGGGCCGGTCGGGGAAGGCGGGCCGGATCGCGTCGTCACCACCGAAGCGTTCCTCCTTGACCCCGGTCCAGGCCAGCTCGTCGCCGGCGTAGACCGTCGGCACCCCGGCCACCGTGAGGAGCACGACGAGGGCGAGCACCGCGCCGTCGGCCCCGACCTTGCTGGCGATCCGGGTCACGTCGTGGTTGCCGACGAAGGTGGTCGCGGTGAACGGCAGTGCGGCGTGCTGGCCGAGCGCCCAGTCGAGCTCGAAGAAGTTGGCGTCGAGCAGGGAGCTCCAGGTGGCCTTCCACAGCGGGTACTGGGTGAGCGAGTCCACCCCGGACGCCGCGACGAAGGTCGCCTGGTCCCCGTGGATCACCTCGGCGCTCACCCACACGTCGGGGTGCCGCTCGCGCACCCGCGGCAGGACGGCGGACCAGAACTGCGTCGGCACGGCGTAGGCCGCGTCCAGGCGCCAGGCGTCGACGCCGCGGTCGGACCAGTGGTTCATCACCTGGACGACGTAGTCGATGACCTGCGGGTTGCCATGGTTGAGCGCGACGAGCGACCCGTGGCCCTCGAACACCGCAGCGCGCGGGCCACCGTCCGCCTGCCAGTCGATGTCGAACCAGTCGGCGTACCGACCACCGGGCCCCTCGGCGAGCGCCTGCAGGTAGAGCGGGTGGGTGTCGGCGACATGGTTGAACACGCCGTCGAACGCGACCTTGACACCGCGGGCGTGGCAGGCCGCGATGAGCTCGTCGAGGTCGCCGTCATCGCCCAGCCGGGGGTCGATGCGCAGGTGGTCGAGGGTGTCGTAGCCGTGCGTCGCCGAGTCGAAGACCGGCCCGAGCAGCAACCCGTTGGCGCCCAGCGTGACGAGGTGGTCGAGCCAACCGATGAGCCGCGGCAGGCGGTGGACGACGGGGGTTCCGGCCGGCGGTGCGGAGGACTCGGCCGCAGCGAGACGCTCGACCCGCCCACCGACCACCTCGCCCGCGGCCTCACGCTGCTCGGCATGCACCGGGGCACCGACGAAGCCCAGCGGGTACACCTGCCACCACACGACGTGCTCGGTCCAGCTCATCCCGCTCCTCATGCGCCGATCATTAGTGAGTCGTCCTTACTAGTGCTAGTGAGCCTAGGTCACTAGCACTACCATCGGCAAGGTGAGCCGCACCGACCGCCAGCCCCGTCGCCGGCTGGACCCCGACCAGCGTCGCGAGCAGATTCTCGCCGCTGCCGCCCACACGTTCGCCGACCGGCGCTACGCCGAGGTCACGGTCGCCGAGGTCGCCTCCGCCGCCCAGGCCTCCGAGGCACTGGTCTACCGCTACTTCCCCGGCAAGGCCGAGCTGTACGCGGCCCTGGTCGCCCGCGCCGTCGACGACCTGCTCGACCGGCAGGGCGAGGCCCTGGCCGCGCTCCCCGACGGCGTTCCCGCCCGCGACCGACTCCGCACCGCCGCCCTGGTCTACCTCGACCACGTGGCTGCCCACCCCGTCGGCTGGTCGGCCCCGCTGCGGGGCGACGGCGGTGAGCCACCGGTGGCCGTCGAGGTGCGGCGGGCCGCCCGGACCGACTACGTCGAACGCCTGCGCGCGCAGCTGTCCGACCGCGCCGATCTGCGCCACGACTACGCGATCTGGGGTTTCTTCGGCTTCCTCGACGCGGCCTGCCTGCGCTGGGTCGACCAGGGCTGCCCGCCCGACCACCGCTGGTCGGTTCTCGACGCCGCGCTCGGCGCCCTCGAAGGCGCACTCGGCGACTGGGACGCCTGAGCGGTTCCGGCCATCGGCCGGGCGGACCGGACCACCCGCACCCGACGGCTGGTTCGCGCCGACGAGGGGCTGACCAGCGGCGCTGCTGCACCCGCCGACCAGCGCGAAATTCGGTCGCCAGCAGCGCAGCCCGCTCCTAGCGTCCTGTCCATGTCCGGCCCCGTCGCGCAAGAACCCATCGCGAACGACCCCCTCCCCGGGCCGCCACCCGCAGGCCCGACCGCCTCCGCTCCCGCCACCGGCTCACTGCCCACAGAGCAGACCCAGACCCGCGTGGCCCGCGTCGATGCCGGTGCCGTGCTCGTGATCCCCGGCCTGGCCCCGCACGAGGAACCACGCCGGGCGACCCTGCCCCGCGGCGGCCTGGTCCCGTCCGACGACGGCGAGGACCTCGCGCCCACGGTCGGCGACGACGTGCTGGTGGACGACGACGAGGACGGTCCGCGCGTCAGCCGGGTGCTGCACCGCCGATCGGCCCTGGTCCGAGACTCGGCCGGGCGCACCTCGCGCACCCAGGCGCTCGCTGCGAACGTCGACATCGTGCTCGTCGTCGAGCACCTCGACCCCGAACCGGACCTGGGCCGGGTCGAACGGTTGCTCACCCTCGCCTGGCGCTCCGGGGCCCGACCTGTCGTCGTGCTCACCAAGGCCGATCTGGTGCCCGATGCCGAACGGCTGCGGCTCGCGGTGGCCGAGGTCGCCCTCGGTGTGGCGGTGCACGCCCTGAGCGTGACGGCCGACGAGGGCCTCGACCCGGTCCGCGCGCTGCTGGCTCCCGAGGTGACGCTGGTCGCCGTCGGCCCGTCGGGCGCAGGCAAGTCGACCCTGGTCAACGCGCTGGTCGGAGCCGAGGTGATGGCCACCGGGGAGCGCCGCGCCGACGGCCGGGGTCGGCACACCACCAGCCACCGCGAGCTCGTCGGACTACCCGGTGGCGCATGGCTGATCGACACCCCGGGCATCCGCGGCGTCGGGCTGGTGGCCGATGAGGACGCGCTCGACGCCACGTTCGCCGATATGGCCGAGCTCGCCGCGACCTGCCGGTTCGGCGACTGCAGCCACACCAGCGAACCCGGCTGCGCAGTGCTGGACGCCGTCGCCGACGGCACCCTGCCCGCCCGGCGCCTCGACTCCTGGCGACGTCTGGCCCGCGAGGCCGCCTACCAGGCCCGCCGCTCCGACGCGCGCCTGGCCGCCGAGGAGCGCGACCGTTGGAAGAAGCTCACCCGAGCCCACCGCGGTGGGGGCCGCCCGGACCTTCACCGACGCTGAGGCGGACGGGGAGCTTCAGGTCATGTCCGGGCTGTCCACCGCCGCCATCCCGCAGGTCATCGTCACGGCGAGAAACCTCGGCCATCCAGCGTCGTCGGTGTCGACGCGCTCGTCGCGCACCGTGAGGAGGACCGCCCCTACCTCCGAGCACCCACTCAACTCCGGGGTGACGGCGGCCGGGCGGCACGGAACGTGAGCGACGCGCAGAGGGCCGCCGCCGCACTGCGACCCGGTGAGAGGCCAGAACCCCGGCCGGTGACGCTCGGACGGGGTTCTGTCGGTAACGAACTGGGAGCGAGGACTCGCCCCTCAAACGCGGAGACGGTGGGATTTGAACCCACGGAAAGGGTTGCCCCCTTCACGGCCTTAGCAGGGCCGCGCACTAGACCGGGCTATGCGACGTCTCCAAGACAACGGCTCAGGTTAGCGGGCCGACGGCCCTCGCCCAAACCGCACCCCTCAGTGCTCGAAACCCCACTCGCGGTCGGTGAGCATCCGGGCGATGGCGAGGCCGATCGCGAGCGCCACGACGATGAGGACGGCGGTCACGCCGTAGCCGAGGGCCTGCGTCGTCTCGCCCTGTGCCAGGTAGTAGACGGCGCGGTAGGCCGGGACCCCGGGCACCATGATCGTGACCGCCGGCACGTAGACCGTGATGCGCGGCACGTTGAGCCGGGGCGCGACCCAGGCGGCCAGCAGCCCGACGGCGCAGGCCGCCACCGTGGCCGCTGCCTGCGGCGGCCAGTCGGCGAGGTTGACCGCCATGATCCGCAACGTGTTCGGCACCGCGGCGATCGCGGCGGCGACGAGTGCCATCCGCCCCGAGCCGTTGAACATGAGGGCGAAGCCGAGCACACCGAGGAACGACGCGGCCAGTCGCAACAGCTCCAGGGTCACCGGGTCGAGGGCGGGCGCCGCCGGCGGGTCGGGGGTGAGGCCGACGATCACCGACACGCCCCACACCGCGAAGGCCGCCGAGGCGAAGATCATGAGCGCGTAGGTCAGTCGCGCCACCCCGGCCGAGAAGTCGAGCTTGGCCAGGTCGAGCGCCCCGGTGACCAGCGGGAACCCCGGCACCAGGAACAGCGCGGCGGCGACGTACCCGGCCTCGTGTCGCCCGCCCACACCGACGACCCCGAGCAGCTGGACGAACCCCAGGTACGCCAGCGACGAGGCCGCCCCGGCGAGCATCGTGACCCCGAACTGGTTGTAGCCGCGGTGCAGCAGCATCCGTCGAAGCCCCTGCCCCAGGCCCGCACCGAGGGCCGCGCCGAGGATCTCCACCGGGCCGGCACCGTTGAGGAACGCGAACGCCGCACAGGCGAGCGCCGCCCACAGGGCGTTGACGGCGGTCGAGTAGAGCGGCGGTTTGGCGGCGATCCGGTCGAGCTCGGCATCGACCAGCTCGACGGTGACCTGCCCGCGTCGGTCGACGTCCTGCGCGAGCCACTCCAGCTCGGCCAGCCGGTCGGTGTTGACCCCGATGGTGCGGACCTCGGTCACCTCGGTGCGGAAGCTGCGCCCGCGGTGCGACGTGGTGGTGATCTCGGTGAGCGTCACGTGCGCCTCGTGCCGTTCGATGCCGAGCGCGCGGGCGACGCGCTGCATCGAGGCCTTCACCCGGTAGGAGCCGGTGCCGGAGGACAGCGACAGCCGACCGACCCGCAGCACCACACCTGAGCGACGGATCAGCTCGAGCTCGTCGTCATCAGGCTCGGTGGGCACGGGTCACATCATCGCTCCCCGTCAGCGGCGTGCGCAGGACGTGGGGCCTGCGGGGCGGATGGGACAGTGGGTGGGTGCCGCACCACTCCCACGTGCGTCGGCAGCCGCTCGATGAGACGTGGGTCACAGTCAGCGAACTCCTTCCCCGCTCGCGGCAATCAGAGGTGTGACGACATCGACGACACTCGACCGGGCGACCTCCACGCGCCCGACGGTCCACCGGGCGACGACCCCGTGACGCGGATCGCCCCCCGCGCGGTGCCCTTCGACCCCCTGGCTGCGACCGACGCCGAGCTCGTCGTGGCCTCTCTGCACACGCCCTCGCAGTTCGGCCTGATCTTCGACCGGCACGCCGCGTCACTCCTCCAGTACGCCGCGCGACGAGTCGACCGGTCCGCGGCGGAGGACGCCCTGTCCGAGACGTTCCTGGTGGCGTTCGGTCGCAGGGCCTCGTTCGACCCGGGCTACGTCAGCGCCAGACCGTGGCTCTACGGGATCATGACCAACCAGCTGCGCAGGCACGCACGCCAGGAGAAGGCCCACTACGCGGTGCTGGCCAGGACCGGTCTCGACCCGATCGCACCCGATCACGCCGACGACGTCGTCCTGCGCCTCGCGGCCGACGACGAGGCCCGCACCGTCGCGAGGTGCCTGGCGCGACTGTCCACCCGGGACCGGGAGGTGCTGCTGCTGCACGCGCAGGCCGGTCTCACCTACGACGAGATCGCCCAGTCCCTGGCGATCCCCGTCGGCACCGTCCGCTCACGCCTGAGTCGCGCACGCGCCCACCTGCACACCGCCCTCGCCGCGGGAGGCTCCCGATGACCACGCCACCGTCCGGTCCCGACGCCTGGGACGCCGATCTCGCCGCCGTCCTTCGCCTCCGGAACGGGACCTCCGTCGACGCAGGCCGCGCACTCGACCGCAGCCGGGCCCTGCTCGAACGCGCGATCGAGCACGAGGAGGGCCACCGGTCCGCGCCGGCACGCCGGTGGCCCCGCCCGAGGCCTGCCCGACGCCTGGTCCAGGTCGCGGTCGCCGCCACGGTCGTCCTGGCCGCAGTGCTCGGCCCGGCACTCCTGGTGCCCGGCCGGTCCGACACCGCGGACGCCGCCGAGCTCCTGCGGAGTGCGGCCCGGGTCTCGGCAGCTACCACGTGGCCGACGCCGCGGAACGACCAGTTCATCTACTCCGACCAGATCCTGGTGGCCGGGACGCAGGAGCAGAACACCGAGGAGTGGACATCGGTCGACGGAACGAGAGCCGGCATGACGCTCAACAACGGCTTCCTGGGCAATGGCACGGCTGTGCTCCCGGCCGAGGACGGCGCCGACGGCAGCCTGCAGAACGCGACCTACGCCGTCCTGGCCACACTGCCGACCGATCCGACCGCCCTGCTCGACCGACTGGCCGCCGATCCGGCCGTCCTGCACGACATGAGCACGACCGGCAGCACACAGGAACAGGCGATCTGGGGCCTCATGCGCACCCTGGTCCGTGAGGCACCGCCACAGCAGCGCGCCGCGCTGCTCAACGTCGCGGCCCTCATCCCTGGTATCGACTCGACCACCGACGTGACCGA
>JAKLPK010000127.1 GCA_022013895.1 Cellulomonas sp.
AGGGAGGTCCCGGGCATTGTCCGCTACGGTGACTGTCAGTGGCCGGCCGAACGCCGGATCGGGCCCGCACGATGCGAAGAGGTGAGCGACGATGGCCCTGCTGACCGCAGACGACGTCCTGAACAAGAAGTTCCAAGCAACCAAGTTCCGTGACGGGTACGACCAGGACGAGGTGGACGACTTCCTCGATGAGGTCGTGAGCACCCTCAACGAGCTGCAGACCGAGAACGACGACCTCACGAACAAGCTCGCCGCCGCCGAACGACGGATCGCCGAGCTCAGCCGTGGGGCTGCCGCCGACGTCGTACCCGAGCCGGTCGCGATCGCCGCCCCCGAACCGGTCTTCGCGCCGCCGGTGCCGGCGACCCCGGAGCCGGTCGCGGCGAGCGAACCGGAGTCCGCCACCGGGATGCTGGCGTTGGCGCAGAAGCTGCACGACGACTACGTGCGCAGCGGCCAGACCGAGGGTGAGCGGGTGGTGAGCGAGGCCCGGTCCCGCGCCGACCAGATCGTGCACGAGGCCGAGGAGACCTCGAGCCGGACCCTGGCGCAGCTCGAGCAGGAGCGTTCGCTGCTGGAACGCAAGATCGACGAGCTTCGGGTGTTCGAGCGGGACTACCGCACGCGCCTGAAGAGCTACCTGGAGAACCTGCTCGGAGACCTGGACAACCGGGGCAACGCGCTACCGCCGCGTTCCGGTCAGGACCTCCCCAGCATCTGAGGCCAGCACGTCGGTGACCGCCCGGGCTCCGCTGCCGGGCGGTCATTCGCTGCCCGGGCTCAGCCGACGGCGCGTGTCGGGTTGTCGCACCTGGTACGGCCGCATACAGTCGCGTGACCTCGAGCAAGGGAGCCCTAGATGACGGACGCCTCCGGCGGCACGATCGCCCCCGACGTGCCGATCGCTGTGGACGATCTGCCGGTCCGCGCAGGCGAGGAGCCGTGGACCGCGGACGAGCTCAAGGACGTCGCCCGCGATCTGGTGGCGGATGTCGATCGGCTGCAGGCCGAGCTCGAGCAGGCCGATGCCGGCCTCACCGACCTCCTGCGCAACTCGGGTGACGGTGCCGGGGACGACCAGGCGGACTCGGGCTCATCGGCGCTCGAACGGGAGCACGAGCTGACGTTGGTGAACAACACCCGCGACCTGCTCCAGCAGACCCAGCACGCCCTCGACCGGATTCGCTCCGGCACCTACGGCGTCTGCGAGTCGTGCGGTGAGCCCGTCGGCAAGGCCCGGCTGCAGGCGTTTCCCAGGGCGAACCTGTGCGTGGAGTGCAAGCAGCGCGAAGAGCGGCGCTGAGCGCCCCGTAGACTCCCGGCGTGAGCGAGCCGACGCCTGAAGTCTTCGACGCGGCACCCGTGCCCCCGGCCGCAGGGCGGCGCGGACTGACGATCGTGCTGGTCGTCGCGGGGGCGGTCGCCGTCGCGGACCAGCTGTCGAAGGCGTGGGCACTGGCGGCGCTCGAACCGGGGGTACGTCGCGCCCTGATCGGCTCGGTGCTCGGCCTGCAGCTCATCTCGAACCCGGGCGCGGCGCTGTCGATCGCCACCGGGATGACCTGGGTGCTCACGGTGGTGGCGGTGGTCGTCGTCGTGGTGGTCGTCCGAACCGCACGCCGGCTCGGGTCGACGGCCTGGGCGCTCACCCTCGGACTGCTGCTCGGCGGTGCCGTCGGCAACCTGATCGACCGGATGGTCCGTGAGCCCGGCCCGTTGCGGGGTGAGGTGGTCGACTTCATCGCCTACGGCCAGCTGTTCATCGGCAACGTCGCGGATATCGCCATCGTCGCCGCAGCCGGGCTGGCGATGATCCTGGTGGCCCGGGGAGTGCGGCTGGACGGCGGCCGCGAGGCCGCCACGGGCACCGATGCCTGAGCTGCGCTCGCTGCCGGTGCCCGACGGCCTGGCCGGTGAGCGGGTCGATGCGGCACTGGCCCGTCTGCTCGGTGTGTCGAGGATGCGCGCGGCCGAGCTCGCCGGGGCTGGGGCCGTCGAGGTCGACGGTCGGCAGGTCGGCAAGTCCGACCGACTGGTGGCCGGTGCATGGCTCGAGGTGACGTTGCCCGATCCGACGGCGCCGGTGTCCACCGAACCGGTGGCGGTGCCGGGCATGGTCGTCGTGCACGACGACGACGACCTGGTGGTCGTGGACAAGCCGGTGGGGGTCGCCGCGCACCCGTCACCAGGCTGGACGGGTCCGACGGTGGTCGGTGCGCTGGCGGCCGCTGGGTACCAGGTCTCGACCTCGGGTGCCGCGGAACGTCAGGGCATCGTGCACCGGCTCGACGTCGGCACCTCGGGGCTCATGGTCGTCGCCAAGAGCGAGCGGGCCTACACCTCGTTGAAGCGGGCCTTCAAGGAGCGGACGGTCGACAAGGTCTACCACGCGCTCGCCCAGGGCCACCCGGAGCCGAGCACCGGCACCATCGATGCACCGATCGGGCGACACCCGTCGTCGGACTGGAAGTTCGCCGTCGTGGCGGACGGCAAGCCGTCGGTGACCCACTACGAGCTGGTCGAGGCGATGCCGGCAGCCTCCCTCGTCGAGGTGCACCTGGAGACCGGGCGTACCCACCAGATCCGGGTGCACTTCTCCGCACTGCGGCATCCGCTGGTGGGCGATGTCACCTACGGTGCGGACCCCGTGCTCGCGGCCCATGTCGGGCTCTCCCGACAGTGGCTGCACGCGGTGCGGCTCGGTTTCGAGCACCCGGGGACGGGGCAGTGGCTCGAGCTGACGAGCGAGCCGCCGCAGGACCTCGCCCATGCGCTCGAGGTGCTGCGCGAGGGCTGGCGCTGAGCCGCCGGACGCTGCCGGCGCGGGGATGGGCGCGGGCCCCCGCTGTCGGTGCCGCGACGTAGGATCGCGGCCATGGCTGCAGGCGACGGATCGGGTTTCGTCCACCTGCACGCACACTCGGACCACTCGATGCTGGACGGCGCGGCCCGGGTCCCGGAGATGCTCGCCGAGGCCAAGCGGCTTGGCCAGCGGGCGATGGCGCTCACCGACCATGGCTACCTGTTCGGGGCTTTCGAGTTCTGGTCGAAGGCACGTGCGCTGGACGTCAAGCCCATCATCGGGCTGGAGGCGTACGTCACACCGGGTACCAGCCGGTTCGACCGGACCCTGGTGCGGTGGGGCGAGGCGAGCCAGGCGTCCGACGATGTGTCCGCCCGGGGCGCGTATACCCACCTGACGCTGCTGTCGCGGACCACCGAGGGCATGCACAACCTGTTCCGGCTGGGCTCGTACGCCTCGCTCGACGGGCAGATGGGCAAGTGGCCGCGGATGGACCGTGAGCTGCTCGAGCGCTACCACACCGGTCTCATCGTGATGACCGGCTGCCCGTCGGGTGAGGTGCAGACCCGGCTGCGGCTGGGCCAGTTCGACGAGGCGCTGCGCGCGGCGGCCGAGCTGCGGGACATCTTCGGTGCCGACTCGTTCTATGTCGAGCTGATGAACCACGGCCTGGACCTGGAGAAGCGTGTCCTGCCGGGGCTGCTGGAGATCGCCAAGCAGCTCAACGCCCCCGTCGTGGCGACCAACGACCTGCACTACACACGCGAGGAGGACCACCACTCGCACGAGGCGCTGCTGGCCGTCCAGTCGGGCGCCACGCTCGACGAACCGACGTACGACCAGGGCGGCAACCGGTTCGCACTGTCCGGGCACGGGTACTTCGTGCAGTCGGAGGAGCAGATGCGCCGGCTGTGGGCCGAGCTGCCGCAGGCGTGCGACAACACGCTGGTGATCGCGGAGCAGTGCGAGGTCTCGTTCACCACGGGCGTCAACTACATGCCCGCGTTCGAGGTGCCGGCGGGGGAGAGCGAGGACTCCTGGTTCGTCAAAGAGGTCGAGGCCGGGCTGGTGCGCCGCTACCCCGCGGGGGTGCCCGATGAGGTGCGCAAACAGGCCGAGTACGAGACCGGTGTCATCACCCAGCTCGGCTTCTCCGGCTACTTCCTCGTGGTCGCCGACTTCATCAACTGGGCCAAGTCGCAGGGCATCCGCGTCGGACCGGGCCGCGGTTCGGCGGCCGGGTCGATGGACTCCTACGCGATGGGCATCACCGAGCTCGACCCGCTGGAGCACGGGCTGATCTTCGAACGGTTCCTCAACCCGGAACGGATCAGCTGGCCCGATGTCGACGTGGACTTCGACGAGCGTCGCCGCGGTGAGGTCATCAAGTATGTGACCGACAAGTACGGCGCCGACAAGGTCTCCCAGATCGTCACCTACGGCACCATCAAGGCCAAGCAGGCGCTCAAGGACGCCTCGCGGGTGCTGGGATTCCCGTTCGCGATGGGGGAGAAGCTCACCAAGGCGATGCCGCCGGCCGTGATGGGCAAGGACGTCTCGCTGACCGGGATGTTCGACGAGAAGAACGACCGCTACGCCGAGGCCGACGAGTTCCGGAAGGTCGTGGCGGCCGATCCGGAGGCCCAGCGGGTGCTGGAGACGGCGCGCGGCCTCGAGGGGATCAAGCGGCAGTGGGGCGTGCACGCTGCGGGCGTCATCATGTCGAGCAAGTCGCTCGTCGACGTCGTCCCGATCATGAAGCGCCCGTCCGACGGCGCGATCATCACGCAGTTCGACCAGCCGTCCTCGGAGGCTCTCGGCCTGATCAAGATGGACTTCCTGGGTCTGCGCAACCTCACGACCCTGGATGACGCGCTGTCGAACATCGTGGCGAACGGCAAGGAGCCGGTCGAGATCGAGAAGGTCTCGCTCACCGACCAGGCCACCTACGACCTGCTCGCGCGCGGCGACACCCTCGGGGTGTTCCAGCTCGACGGCGGGCCGATGCGCGCGCTGCTGCGCCAGATGCGCCCGGACAACTTCGAGGACGTCTCGGCCGTCATCGCTCTCTACCGGCCCGGCCCGATGGGCATGAACTCGCACATCAACTACGCCCTGCGCAAGAACGGTCTGCAGGAGGTCACCCCGATCCACCCCGAGCTGGCCGAACCGCTCGCGGAGATCCTGGACGGCACGTACGGCCTCATCGTCTACCAGGAGCAGGTGCAGCGCGCCGCGCAGAAGCTGGCCGGCTACACCCTCGGCCAGGCCGACCTGCTGCGCCGGGCGATGGGCAAGAAGAAGAAGGAGATCCTGGAGAAGGAGTTCATCCCCTTCCAGGCCGGCTGCCGGGAACGTGGCTACTCCGACGAGGCGATCACAGCTGTGTGGGAGACCCTCGTGCCGTTCGCCGGGTACGCCTTCAACAAGGCGCACTCGGCGGCCTACGGAGTCGTCTCCTACTGGACCGCGTACCTCAAGGCGAACCATCCGGTCGAGTACATGGCGGCTCTGCTCACCTCGGTCAAGGACGACAAGGACAAGTCGGCGCTCTACCTGGGCGAGTGCCGACACATGGGCATCAAGGTGCTGCCGCCCGATGTGAACGCGTCCTCGGCGCTGTTCACCGCGGTGGGTCCCGACATCCGGTTCGGCTTGACGGCCGTGCGCAACGTCGGGGCCAACGTCGTCGATGCGATCGTCGCGGCCCGGGAGGCCAAGGGGGCGTTCACCTCGTTCACCGACTTCCTGGAGAAGGTGCCCGCGGTGGTCTGCAACAAGCGGACCATCGAGTCGCTGGTCAAGGCGGGGGCGTTCGACTCGCTCGGGCACACCCGGCGCGGTCTGCTGCTGGTCCACGAGCAGGCGGTCGACGCGGTGGTCGGCGTCAAGCGCAAGGAGGCCGAGGGACAGTTCGACCTGTTCGCCGATGTGCTGGCCGATGCGGGTGGGCCGGCCTTCGCGGTGACCGTCCCGGACGTGCCGGACTGGGACAAGAAGCAGCGCCTGGCCTTCGAGCGGGAGATGCTCGGGCTCTACGTCTCGGACCACCCGCTGTCCGGGCTGGAGCATGTGCTCGCGGCCGCTGCCGACTCCTCGATCGCGGCGCTGCTGGCCGATGAGGCGCGTCCCGACGGGTCGACCGTGCAGGTCGCGGGCCTGGTCACGAGCTTGCAGCGGAAGATGAGCAAACAGGGCAACCCGTGGGCGCAGGTCACCGTCGAGGACATGGAGGGCTCGGTCGAGGTGCTGTTCTTCGGCGAGACCTACCTGGCGTACTCCACCGTGCTGGCCGAGGACGCGGTGCTGGCCGTGCGCGGCCGGGTGCGACGGCGCGACGAGACGATCCAGCTGCAGGCGATGGAGGTGTCCGTCCCGGACACGTCGCACACCCATGACTCGCCCGTCGTGCTCAGCCTGGCGGCCGCCCGGTGCACACCGCCCGTCGTCGAACGGCTGCGCGAGGTGCTGGCCAGCCATCCCGGGACCGTCGAGGTGCACCTCCGGCTGACGTCGCCGGGCCGGGCCACGCTCATGAAGCTCGACGACCGGTTGCGGGTCGAGCGGTCCTCGGAGCTGTTCGGCGATCTCAAGGCCCTGCTCGGCGCGGGCTGCCTGGCCACCAGCAGCTGACGGTTGCCGCAGGGCGGGTGGTGACCCGACCCTCCTGCCCGGGGGCGCGGTCAGGCGACGTCGACGCGTTCGACGCCCTGAGGCAGCGAGACCTCGACGACGTCGCCGCGATGAACCTGGCGTCCGCGTCGCTCTTCCGGCTCACCGTTGACCCGCACCGCACCGTCGGTCAGCAGCAGCCGGGCGTCGGCGCCCGAATCAGCGATCCCGGCGAGCTTGAGCAGCTGGCCGAGGCGGATGGAGTCGTCGTCGAGCGGCACGGTGGTCACGCCGCCATCCTCCCAAGCCCGGCCGACCCCCGGCCACCTGCGCCCCGCCACCCGCGCCCCGGCGCCTAGAATCTCGGCGTGATCTCCCGGATCGACCTTCGTGGCCGTACGTTGTCCCGCCGTGAGCTGATCGGGGTGCTGCCCCGCGCCGAGCTCGATGTGGAGCATGCCGCGGCCCAGGTCGCTCCGGTGGTCGAGGACGTGCGGACCCGCGGGGCGGCGGCGTTGCGTGACCTCGCCGAGCGGTTCGACCACGTGCGGCCCACCTATCTGCGGGTCCCGGCCGAACAGGTCGCGGCGGCGCTCGCCGACCTCGACCCGGCGGTCAAGGATGCGCTCGTCGAGACGATCGCCCGGGTGCGTCGTGTGCACGCCGCCCAACGGCCCGCCGACTTCACCGTGCAGGTGGCACCCGGTGCCCAGGTCCGGCAGCGCTGGGTCCCGGTGCGTCGCGTCGGGCTGTACGTGCCGGGTGGCCTGGCCGTCTACCCGTCGTCGGTCGTGATGAACGTCGTCGCCGCTCAGGAGGCCGGCGTCACCTCGCTCGCCGTCGCCTCACCGCCGCAGGCCTCCCGAACCGGCCTGCCCGATCCGGTGGTGCTGGCCACCTGCGCCCTGCTCGGGGTCGACGAGGTGTACGCCGTGGGGGGCGCCCAGGCGATCGCGATGCTCGCCTACGGAGCCGACGGGCAGGACCCGATCGACGGCGACACGCTCTGCGAACCGGTCGACGTGATCACTGGCCCGGGCAACGTCTACGTCGCCGCGGCCAAGCGGATCGTGCGCGGGGTCGTCGGGATCGACGCCGAGGCGGGGCCCACCGAGATCGCGATCCTGGCAGACGGCACGGCCGACCCCGAGCACGTGGCGGCTGATCTGCTGTCCCAGGCGGAGCACGACCCGATGGCTGCCTCCGTCCTGGTGACCAGCTCGGTCGAGCTCGCCGATGCCGCGGTGGCGGCACTGGAGGGGCGGCTGGAGCGGACCGCGAACCGTGAACGGGCCCGCGCGGCACTGACCGGTCCCCAGTCGGCGGTCGTGCTGGTGGACGACGTCGAGGCCGGGCTGGCCGTGGTCAACGCCTACGGGGCCGAGCACCTGGAGATCCAGACCGTCGGGGCCGCAGCGCTGGCTCAACGGGTGACCAGCGCGGGCGCGATCTTCGTCGGCGCCTACTCCCCGGTGTCGTTGGGCGACTACATCGCCGGGTCGAACCACGTGCTGCCGACCGGCGGGTGCGCGCACTACGCCTCCGGGCTCGGGGTGCACTCCTTCGTCCGTGCGGTCCAGGTCATCGAGTACGACGAGACCGCGCTGGCGCAGGTGGCCGACAAGGTCGTGGCCTTGGCCGACGCCGAGCAGCTCCCGGCGCACGGCGAGGCGGTGCAGGCGCGGTTCGGCCGCTGAGCGGGGCGCGCGGTCAAGCCTGGCCACGTGTCGGGCGCGCCGGCCGAGCCCGGCCACGGATCGGTCGCCCGACCCTTCAGCTGCTGGGTCGTCCCTAGAATCGCACCGTGCCCGCCGCCGACAGCCCCGCCCGCCCCGCCCTGCCGTTGCGCACCGAGCTGGCAGGTCTGCACCCCTACGGGGCGCCGCAGCTGGACGTGCCCGTGCTGCTCAACGTCAACGAGAACCCGTACCCCCCGTCGGCGCAGGTCGTGGAGTCGATCGCTGACGCGGTGACGCAGGCAGCCGGCGGTCTCAACCGGTACCCCGACCGTGACTTCCTCGCGCTGCGCGAAGACCTGGCCCGCTATCTGCTCGCCGAGTCGGGTGTCGCGCTGGCCCCCGAGCAGATCTGGGCGGCGAACGGCTCGAACGAGGTGATGCTCCACCTGCTGCAGGCCTTCGGCGGGCCGGGGCGGGTGGCCGTGAGCTTCGCGCCGACCTACTCGATGTACCCCGAGTACGCCCGGGACACCTCGACCGGGTGGGTGACGGGACGGCGGGCCGAGGACTTCAGCCTCGACGTCGACCACGCGGTGGCCACCATCGTCGAGCACCGGCCGTCCGTGGTGCTGCTGGCCAGCCCCAACAACCCGACCGGGACGGCGCTGCCTGCCGCGACCACGCTCGCCGTGCTCGACGCCGCAGCCCAGGTTCCCGGCGGGTGCGTCGTGGTGGTCGACGAGGCCTACGGGGAGTTCCGGCGCCGCGGGACGCCCTCTGCCCTCGAGCTGCTGGCCGACCACCCGCAGCTGGCGGTGTCGCGGACCATGTCCAAGGCGTTCGGCCTGGCCGGTGCGCGCATCGGCTACCTGGCAGCGGCTCCCGCGCTGGTCGACGCGTTGCGGGTGGTGCGCCTGCCGTACCACCTGTCGGCGGTGACGCAGGCGGTCGCCCGCGCGGCACTCGCGCACTCGGCCGAGCTGATGGCCCAGATCGGCTCGTTGCGGCTCGAACGGGACGCGCTGGTCGACTGGTTGCGGGGGCGCGGGCACCAGGTCGCGGCCTCGGACGCCAACTTCGTGCTGTTCGGCAGGTTCGCGGACCGGCACGCCGTCTGGCAGGGTCTGCTCGACCGGGGGGTGCTCATCCGCGAGGTGGGGCCCGACGGGTGGCTGCGGGTGTCGGTCGGCACCCCGGACGAGATGGCGACCTTCAAGGTCGCCCTGGACCAGGTGGTGGGATCGTGAACGCACCGGCGCACCGGACGGCCGTCGTGGACCGCACGACGAGCGAGTCGAGCGTGCACGTCGAGATCGACCTCGACGGGACGGGTCGCACGGACGTGTCCACGACCGTGCCGTTCTACGACCACATGCTCACGGCGCTGGGCAAGCACTCGCTCATCGACCTGGTGGTCCGGGCGTCGGGCGACACCCACATCGACGCCCACCACACCGTGGAGGACGTGGCGATCGCGTTCGGTGACGCGTTGCGCGAGGCGCTCGGCGACAAGGTCGGCATCGCGCGGTACGGCGATGCGACCGTGCCCCTCGACGAAGCGCTCGCACAGGCCGTCGTCGACGTGTCGGGCCGGCCGTACCTCGTGCACTCGGGGGAGCCGGCGGGCCAGGAGTACCACCTGATCGGCGGCCATTTCACGGGCGCCCTGACCCGCCACGTGCTGGAGTCGATCGCCCACCACGCCGCGATCACGGTGCACGTGCGGGTGCTGGCCGGCCGCGATCCGCACCACATCGTCGAGGCCCAGTTCAAGGCGTTGGCCCGGGCGTTGCGCGCCGCAGTCGAACCCGATCCGCGGGTCGATGGCGTGCCGTCCACCAAGGGCACGCTGTGAGTCGCTCGGCGACCGGGCTGGCGCGCCGATGAGCGACGAGGTGCCGGACGACCTGTCGGGGCTCGACGAGCCTGTGACGGTCGCCCTGCTGCTCACCCAGGTCGCTGCGGCCGAACCGCTCGCCGCGGTCTGCTCGCTGTCGGGTGTGGTCGCCCAGGCGATCTCCTCGGGGGTCGGTGCCGTCGCGGTGCTCGGCGACCCGGGCGCCGGACCGGCCGGTGCGGCGGCGGTCTCCCGGTTGCTCGCCGGGACCACGGTCGTGCTGCTCGAGCGCCGGGCCGGTGCGATCGGTGCGACCTCCTGGGCGGGCGGTCACCAGGACTCCGAGCTCGCGCCCGGTCTGGTCCTCTCGCAGGCACCCACCCTCGTCGAGGACCTGCTGCTCGGTGACGTCCTGCCCGAGGCGGTGGAGGGCGCTGTGAGCAGTGCGGGCATCTCGCGGCTGCGCGCTCTGCGCCTGCTCGCCAAGGTCTCGCGACGCGGCCGGTCGCGCCCGTGAGCAACGGGTCGCCGCGCGGCGCCCGGTAGGCTGCTGCCGTGCCCACCCCGTCCGTCGTCGTCCTTGACTACGGCTTCGGGAACGTCCGCTCGGCGGTGCGTGCACTCACGCGGGTGGGTGCCGCGGTGGAGCTGACCGCCGACCTGGACGCCGCGATGGCGGCTGACGGCCTGCTCGTCCCGGGTGTCGGCGCCTTCTCCGCGGTGATGGCTGGTCTGCGAGCGGTGCGGGGTGACCAGGTGATCGACCGCCGGCTGGCCGGTGGGCGGCCGGTGCTCGGGGTCTGCGTCGGCATGCAGGTGCTGTTCGCCGAGGGGGTCGAGCACGGTGCGCAGGCCGAGGGCCTGGCACAGTGGCCGGGGGTGGTGGACCGGCTGGAGGCCGATGTGGTGCCGCACATGGGCTGGAGCCAGGTCGAGCCGCCCGAGGGCTCGGTGCTCTTCGAGGGGCTCGCCGATGAGCGGTTCTACTTCGTGCACTCCTACGCCGCCCGCAGCTTCCCGCTCGCCGACCAGCCTCGGCCGGGCCCGGTCGCCGCTCCGCTGGTGACGTGGGCCCAGCACGGCGACCGGTTCGTGGCCGCCGTGGAGAACGGCCCCCTGGCCGCGACCCAGTTCCACCCCGAGAAGTCCGGCGACGCCGGCGCCCAGCTGCTGGAGCGCTGGGTCTCGACCCTGACCTGATGAGGACCTCCGTGGACCACGTGCTTTCCCTGCTTCCCGCCGTCGATGTGGCCGGGGGACAGGCCGTCCGGCTCGTCCAGGGCGAGGCCGGTTCCGAGACGCACTACGGCGACCCGCTCGACGCGGCGCTCGCCTGGCAGGCCGGTGGCGCCCGGTGGGTGCACCTGGTCGACCTGGACGCGGCCTTCGGGCGCGGCGACAACGCCCGCAGGCTCGGTGCGGTGACCGCGTTCCTGGTCGGCGCCGGGGTCCAGGTCGAGCTGTCGGGCGGCATCCGCGACGACGCCAGCCTGGAGCGGGCGCTGTCGGCGGGCGCGACCCGGGTCAACCTCGGTACGGCGGCCCTGGAGGACCCGGTCTGGACCGCGCGGGTCATCGCCGAGCACGGTGATCGCATCGCCGTCGGCCTGGACGTGCGCGGCACGACGCTGGCGGCGCGCGGCTGGACCCGCGAGGGCGGGGACCTGTGGGACGTGCTGGCGCGGCTCGACGACGCCGGGTGCGCCCGGTACGTCGTGACCGATGTGACCAAGGACGGGACGCTGCGCGGCCCGAACCTGGAGCTGCTGCGCGAGGTCTGCCTGCGCACGCAGGCCCCCGTGGTCGCCTCGGGAGGTGTCTCGACGCTCGATGACCTGCGGGCGCTGCGCGAGCTCGTGCCCGCCGGGGTCGAGGGCGCGATCATCGGCAAGGCGCTCTACTCGGGTGCGTTCACCCTGCCCGAGGCCCTGGACGTGGCCGGCCGCCCGTGAGGGGTCGCGATCTGCCCGCCTCCTCGCCGTTCTCGCAGGACGACGGTTCGGCGGACCCGCTGCTGGCTCAGGTGCTCGCCGCGTACGCGCACGGCGACGTGGAGCTGCGCGCGGTGGTCGAGGCGCTCGGCCGGACCCGGGTGCTGGTGCCGGTGCTGCCGCACCCGACGGGTCAGCAGCCGGCCGGCGACCAGGTGGGCTGCCATGACGAGACCGCCGGGGTGGTCGCCGTCGCAGGGCCGGACGGCCGGACCGCGCTGCCCGTCTTCACCTGCGTGCGGTCGTTGCTGGACTGGCGCGCCGACGCCCGTCCCGTCCCTGCGACGGCGGACCGGGCCGCGGCGTCCGCGCTGGCCGAGGGCTGGCCGGTGCTCGTCCTGGACGCGGGTGGTCCGGTACGGGTGGTGATCGGTCGACCCGCGGTCCAGGCGTTGGCCGCACGTGAGGTCTGGTCGCCGGCGGTGCACGACGGTGTCGTCGACGAGCAGGTCGCCGCGGCGGTGCGGAGCACGCTTCGGGGCGTGCTCGGGGTGCTCGACGCCCAACCTGAGCCGGGGGACCGCACCGAGCTCGCTGTCCGCCTCCAGGTGATGGCGGGGCTGGACCGCGCCGGGCTCGAGAGGGTCGTCGCGCGGGTCGATGCCGCACTGGCCGCCGAACCGACGGTGGCGGCCCGGGTGGACTCGGTCGAGCTGCGCGTGGTGCGCTGACCCGACCGGTCAGCGTCGGCGCAGCGCCCGGGTGACCAGCGCCGTCACGACGACGGCGGCCACGACGATCTGCCCTCCGAGGATGGCCCGGTTGAGGTCGAGGGTGGGGTGGAAGCGCACGCCGGACTCGTCGACCTCGTAGACCCCGACCGGTACGGCGCGCACCCCGAGTGTGCCGCCCCCGCCGTGACCGGAACCGACGCCGTCACCCTCGGTGTCCGCCGGTCCCTCACCTCCACCGGACCCGAGCCCCGTGCCCCCCAGGACCTTGGCGACCGGGATGACGAGCGTGCCTGCCCGCTCGTAGGCCTCGCCGAAGACGCGTCGTACGGTGAGGGTGTCGTTGACCGCGGCGATGAAGGCGTTGGGGTCGAAGGCGTGCTCGGGCATCGGGTCCTCCTGTCGACGAGGGCACCGTGGCGGGCCCGCGCGACCAGCATGGACCGAACCGCCTCCGTGCACCATGTGCGGCTTGAACTCGGGGCGTGACCTGGGAGACTGGTCCCATGCCCCGCCCGTCCTACCGCGCCTTGCTGCGCCTTCCGGGCGTCCCGGGTCTGTACGTCCTCTCGTTCTTCGCTCGGATACCGCACGCCATGTCCGGTCTGGTGCTCACCCTGCACGTGGTGGGGCCGTTGCACCGCGGGTACGCGCAGGCCGGGATCGCGACCGCGGCCGCGACGGTCGGGATGGCGCTGGGCGGGCCGTGGCGCGGCCGACTGGTCGACCGGTACGGGCTGCGGCGCGCGATCCTGCCGTCGGTCCTCGTGGAGTCCGTGGTCTGGATCTGTGCGCCGCGACTGGGATTCGAAGCTCTCGTGGTAGCCGCCTTCGTGGGTGGCCTCTTCCTCGTCCCGGTGTTCCCGGTCACCCGTCAGTCGCTGTCCGTGCTGGTCCCTGTGAAGCTCCGCCAGGCGGCCTATGCGCTGGACTCGGCGGGGACCGAGGCCACGTTCATGCTTGCGCCGGTGGTCGCGGTGATGGTGTCGACACGGTTCTCGACATCGGTCGCCCTGGTCACGCTCGGGCTGGCGACCGCTGTGGCCGGCCTCGGCCTCATCTGGGCGAACCCACCGACCCGGAGCGCGGGGGCGGATCGTTCGGCCGCAGCCGTCGCCGAGGCGTGGCGGCCGGGCACCGAGCTGATCGTCGTGCTGCTCGCCGCGCTCGCGGCGTCCGTCGTCCTGGTCGGCACCGATCTGGCCCTTGTCGCGACGCTGAACGATGCGGGGCGTACGGCCGATGTGGGCTGGATGATCGCCGTCTGGGCCTGCGGATCGCTGGTCGGCGCCCTGGTGTACGGCAGGACGCGCCGTTCGCCGTCGCCTCTCGTGCTCGTGGCGGTGCTGTCGGCGGTCACGGTCCCGGTCGCCTTCGTGCACGGGCCGTTGGCGCTGGCCGTCCTCGTCTTCATCGCCGGGCTGCCCTGCGCCCCGACGTTGTCGACCATCAATGCGCGGCTCGTCACGATCGTCCCGGAGTCCCGGCGCGGCGAGGTCATCGGATGGGCCAGCACCGTGCAGACGGTCGCGAACGCGATGGGGGCGCCGGTGATCGGGGTTGCGCTCGACCTTGTGGGGCCGGCGGCCGGTTTCCTGCTGGCCGCTGCCCTTGGCGTGCTCGTCGTCGTGAGCGGTTGGGCAGCGCTGTGGCTGCGGGCGCGTACGCACCGCGGCCAGCCGGCCCAGCCGGTCGACGTCGATGAGTCGGCGCTGGAGCCGGCGCTGGAGATCGAGTTCGAGGAGGGGCTCAGCTCACCGGGCCGGTGAGGCGCTCGCCCGGGCCCTCGCCCAGCGGATCGGGGTAGGGCGAAGCCTCACGGAACGCGAGCTGGAGCGTGCGCAGACCGTCCCGCAGCGCGCGGGCGTGCTCGTTGCCGAGCTCGGGTGCGGCGGCGGTGACCAGACCGGCCAGGGCGACGATGAGCTTGCGTGCCTCGTCGAGGTCGGTGCGCTGGGAACCGGGGATGTCGGGGTCGTCCTCGGCGAGGCCGCACTTGACGGCGGCTGCGCTCATCAGGTGGACGGCCGCGGTGGTGATGACCTCCACGGCGGCGACGTCGGCGATGTCCCGGGTCGCCGCAGCGACCTGCTCATCCTGGTGGTCGTGCTCGTGCTGCACGGGGTTGGCGTTCACGAGCGAATCCTGCCATCTGGGCCGCGTGCGCGGTCTGCTAAAGTGGTCCGCTGACTGACCTGTTCCAGTGTTCTGCTCTGCATGCATCCTGTATGTGGCGCAGGTGCGGGGACAGGGGCACAAGCGGAGACACCTCCCACCCGTGCCCGACTGCTCGCGGCCTTCGCCGTGACGACAGGGTCCGGGTCCAGTCCAGCCGGTCGTGCTGCGCGCGACCGGTCCGTCGCGACCGCGACGGTGGACGTGAGGCCTTCGCCTGTTCCCAGGGCGAGGGCCTTTCTCGTTCTTGGTGGTCCACACGACGAACTCGAGGAGCACACATCAGCGAGCCCCGCATCAACGATCGCATCCGTGTCGCCGAGGTCCGGCTTGTCGGCCCGGCGGGCGAGCAGGTCGGCATCGTGCGCGTGGAGGACGCCCTGCGCCTGGCCCAGGACGCCGATCTCGACCTGGTCGAGGTCGCCCCCGACGCCCGGCCGCCGGTCGTCAAGATCATGGACTACGGCAAGTACAAGTACGAAGCCGATATGAAGGCCCGTGAGGCTCGCCGCAACCAGGCGAACACGGTCCTCAAGGAGATCCGGTTCCGGCTGAAGATCGACCCGCACGACTACGGCACGAAGGTGGGCCACATCGAGCGGTTCCTCAAGGGCGGCGACAAGGTCAAGGTGATGATCCAGTTCCGTGGCCGCGAGCAGTCGCGCCCGGAGATGGGTATCCGCCTGCTCAACCGTCTGGCGGAGGACGTCTCGGAGTTCGGGTTCGTCGAGAGCACGCCCAAGCAGGACGGGCGCAACATGGTCATGGTCATCGGGCCCGTCAAGCGCAAGGCTGAGCAGCGCAACGAGGCCCGTCGCGCAGCCGTCTCGCAGCCGCGGACCGACGACCAGGGCCCCACCGTTGCGCAGGTCGCGCCAGCGGCTGCCCCGGCAGTGCAGGCAGCACCGGCAGCGACTCGCCCGGCTGCCGCGCCGTCGGCGCCGGTCGCACCCGCAGAGGCACCGTCTGCCCCCGTTGCTGAGGCAGCGCCTGCTGAGGTTGCGCCGGTGGAACCCGCTCCGGTTGCGCCGGCTCCCGCCAAGGTGGCACCGAAGGCTGCCCCAGCGCCGGCTCCCGAGCCGGTGGCGGCACCGAAGGCCGCGCCCGTGACGCGTCCCGCCCCGGCGACGACGCGTCCCGCCGCAGCCGCCGGCCGTCCGGCCGCGGCTCCGAGCCGTCCGGCGGCAGCTCCGGCCCGTCCGGCCGCTGCTCCCAGCCAACCGGCTGCGGCCCAGCCTGCAACGCCTCGTCCGGCCGCACCGACCCCGCGACCGGCCCCCGCACCACGTCCCGCGGCCGCCCGGCCGACGGCGACACCCCGTCCCGCGCCCCGGCCGGGCCCGACACCGCGACCGCCGACCGGCGGATCGTCCAGCTGACCTGAGCGGTCCCGACGGGACCGTCTGCACGAGCCGCCCGCACCCGGGCGGCACGAACGACAAGGAGAGACCCCGAGCATGCCGAAGAACAAGACGCACTCCGGCACCAAGAAGCGGGTACGCGTGACCGGCTCCGGCAAGCTCATGCGTGAGCGCACCGGCCTCCGCCACCTGCTGGAGCACAAGTCGA
>JAKLPK010000128.1 GCA_022013895.1 Cellulomonas sp.
GGCGATGTCCGCGCGCTCGGACTCACGGGCGCGGGCGGTCCGTTCGTCGCCGAGCTCGCGCACCAGCCGCAGCCACCACGGTGCGAGCACCAGCCCGACACCCGCGATCACCGACAGCGAGGCGACCACCGCCTGGGCCAGCATCGTCGGCGCCAGACCGTCACCGGTGAGTCGGCCGACCACGAGGAGCACCCCGACAGCCGCGAGCAGCACCCCACCGAGGACTGCGAGCACCGGCGCCGGGGTGCGCCCGCCCGCCATCCGCTGCACCCGCCCACGCTGCGCGGCGTCCAGCTGGGACCACGCGAGGGTCAGCCCGCCGAGCACCAGCAGCAGCGGCAGCACCCAGGTCACATCGACCACGGCCCCCCGGCGCACCGCCACCAGCAGGATCGCGCCGGCCACCAGGATCAGCCCGATCGCGACATCCGTCACCGGCAGCCGACGCCCGGGCTCGACCAGCGGCTGGCGGGTCGCCAACCGGGACACCGCCGCCGGGCGGGTGCGGGACGGGTCCCGCGCATCACCGGTCGGCAGGGTGACCCACCAGAACAGGTAGAGCCACGCTCCGATACCCGCGGGGACCAGGAGAGCCACGAGCGCGGCCCGCACGGCGAGCACCGGCAGCCCGAGATGGGCGGCGAGCCCCGCGGCCACACCACCGGCCCACCGCCCGCGCGCCGGGCGCAGCAACGGTGGGCGGGCGGGGACCACGCCGACGCTGCTCACGCCCTGATCGTCACACGTCCGGGGCCCGTCCCGGACGGAGCGAGGGACCGTTCAGGGGAACGTTCAGGGTCCGCTCAGGGCAGCACCCGATGCCGACGGCCCCAGGAGCGGACGACGATCGAGCCATGAACACCACCCCACCCACCGACCGGACGCCGCCCCCCGGCGCCGACGTTCCCCGTCCCGGCTTCTTCGGTGCGATGCGTCGCACCGGACTCGTCCGGACCGACGACCGCTGGATCGGCGGGGTGTGCGCCGGGCTCGCCCACCGGTTCGGGCTCGACCCGCTGCTCGTGCGAGGGCTGCTCGGCGTGACCGTGCTGCTCGGCGGTTTCGGGCTGGTGGTCTACGGCCTGGGCTGGGCCCTGCTGCCGGAGGCCAGGGACGGTCGGATCCACCTCGAGGACCTGCTCGCCGGCCGGTTCGACGTGGCGGTGCTCGGTGCCATCGGGTTCGTCCTGGTCGGTATCGGCCGCGGCGACTCCTGGGCGACACCGTGGCACATCCCGGCCGCCGTCGAGGGGCTGGGGTGGTTGGTGCTCATCGGTCTGGTGGTCGCGCTCGTCGTGGTGGCCGTGCAGCAGTCGGGCGGTCAGCTGCGACCACCCACCCGGTACGGACCGTTCACGACCGGCCCGACCGGCGCCGCACCACCGCCGTACCCGACGTCCCCCACGGCCGGCCCTTACGGACCGTTCCCGGCCACCGCATCGACGAGTCCGACGGCCACGACCGCGACCTGGACCTCGACCGCACCGGTCCCGCCACCGCCTGCAGGGGCCACCGCAGAGCCGGCCCCGACCGAGGTTCCCGACACTGCTGCGACGACGGAGGAGACCCCCACGATGGCCCAGGAGACCTGGACGCCCGAGCAGCCGACGGCCGCCTGGACCCCGGGGCCCGGCACCGGAACCACCGCCGGTGCGAGCGGATGGCGGCCCCCGACCGCACCGCCGCCGCGGCTGCGCGGTCCCGGGCGGACCACCACCGGGGTGGTCGTCGCACTGTCGCTGCTGACCTTCGCCGGGCTGCTCCTGGCCGAGCGCGCGGGCAACCTCACGGCGCACGTCGCGCTCGTCGCCGCGGGTGCGACCGTGATCTGGGCGGGGCTCGGGATCCTCGTCTCCGGCCTGCGCGGGAGGCGCGGGGGCGGCCTGTCCGCCCTTGCCGTCATCGTGCTCCTCGTCGCGTGGCCGCTCAGCGCGGGCAGCGGCTGGACGTCCGGGACCGCGACGGCCGACGAGACCGTGCGGATCACCGACAGCACGATCGCGGAGCAAGGGGTGCACATCGGCTTCGGCGACACCGTGGTCGACCTGTCCGACCTGGACGCGCGCGGCGACACCCTCGATGTGCCCATCGAGCTCGGCGCCGGGAACCTCACCGTTCTGCTGCCGTCCGACACGGCCGTGGACGCGACCCTCTCGGTCGGTGCCGGTTCCGTGCAGTGGGACGCAGATGACCAGCAGGGCAGCACCAGCGGCGTCGGCCTGACCCGCACCTTCGAGACGTCCGGGACGGACGGGACCATCCGGCTCGACGTCACGCTCGGCGCCGGCGACCTCATGATCGAGCAGGAGGCAGGACGATGACTAGCACCCCGATCCCGCAGGACCCGGACGACACCCGCGGACCACGCGTCAGCACGGTGGTGTGGGGTCTGGTGGTGACAGCGCTCGGCGTGGGGGTGATCGCGCTGGCGACGGGTTCGACGATCGACGTCGGTCTGGCGGCCATCGTGCTGCTCGCCGGTGCCGGCGTCGCACTGCTCATCGGCTCGTTGACCGCAGGCATGCGACGGAACCGACCGCCGTCGTCCCAGGACTGAGCGAGCACCCGGCCCGGCCCGTGCGACCGCGCGGGCCGGGCCGATCGGGTGGACGCGCGGGACGTGGGGTCAGCCGGCGTGGGCGGCGATCTCCCGGGCCCGCCCGTACTGCTCCCGGGCCGACTCGATGACATCGACCCAGTCGAACGTCGGGGTCACGGCGCGGTTGTGCGCCTTGAGCCGCGCGAGCAGCTCGCCGTCCCGGGCGAGGGTGACGATCGCCTCGGTCATCCCCCGGTCGCCGTCGACCAGCAGACCGTCGACACCGTCCTGCACGAACTCCGCGAGCCCGGTCCCCTTGCGCCCGACGACCACCAGCCCGGACGCCCGCGCCTCGAGCGCCGCGATGCCGAACGCCTCGAGCTCGGCCGGGGCCAGGAAGACGTCGGCGTCGGCGTACCGCATGTGCACCGCAGCACGGTCGAGCCGACCGGTGAGCTCGGCAGACCGGTCCAGACCGAGCTCGGCAACCGTCGACCGGACCCGGCCCAGCGACGGCCCGGAGCCGATGAGCGTGAGCCGCAACCGGTCCGGAGGCAACGTGCGCGCCGCACGGGCCACGATCTGCACGAGCGGCACCGCCCGTTTGCGCGGCGCCATCCGCATGGTCGCGACCAGCCGCAGCGGACCGTGCTCCCCCGAACGGTCCGAACCGCCGGCCGGTCGCCACTGCGCCATGTCGAGCCCGTTGCGCAGCACCTCGACAGGGGCATCGAACACATCGGCCACCCGCTTCGCCGCCGCCGCGCTCACGGCGGTCAACGCGGCCGGGACCCGGTTCCAGGAGGTGGTCCGGGCGCCCAGCCGCAGCGCCGGGAGCATCCCGTCGAGCATGCAGTGCCAGGTGATCACGGTCGGCAGACCCGAGGCGATCGCCAGCCGGGCGCCGTCGAACGCGAACGGCGAGACCATCCCGGCGTGCACGTGCACCACATCGGGGGCGACGTCACCGAATCCCGAGCGCAGCAGCTTGGGCCCGCTCACCGGGTTGACCGGCATGTCGAACGGCAGGCGCGTGCCCATCCGGTGCACCCGCACGCCGTCGCGCAGCTCGACCTGGCCCCCGTGCGACCCGTCCTCGCCCGGGGTGGCGGTGAACACGTGCACCTCGTCGCCCGCGGCCACCTGACGCGCGGCGAGATCCCCGACCTGCGATTCGATGCCGCCGGTGCGCGGCGGGTAGCAGTCGGAGACGTGGACGACGCGCACGGGGTCAGTCAGCCGCCGTCAGCGCGGCGAGCGCATCGGCCCGGACGCGTCGTTCGAGGACGAAGGACATGACGGGCACCACCCCGGCCGCCGCCATCGTGACCAGCCGGCCCAGGCTCCAGCGCATCGCGGACCACAGCTGCACGACGGTCACCAGGTAGATCACGTAGATCCAGCCGTGGGCGACGGCGACCCAGGGGCCGATCACCGAGCTGTGGTCCCCGTGCACGTCGACGACGTACTTGAGCACCAGCTCCAGGCAGAGCAGCAGGAGCATGGTGCCGGTGACGTACGCCATCACCCGGTACCGGGTGAGCGCCCCTGCGGCGTTCTGCGACACGCTTACTCCCACTCGATCGTGGCCGGCGGCTTGCTGGTGAGGTCGAGCGTGACGCGGTTGATCTCGCGCACCTCGTTGGTGATCCGGGTCGAGATCGTGGCCAGCACGTCGTACGGCACCCGGGTCCAGTCGGCGGTCATCGCATCCTCGCTGGACACCGGGCGCAGCACCACCGGGTGCCCGTAGGTGCGCGCATCGCCCTGCACGCCGACGCTGCGGACGTCCGCCAGCAGCACCACCGGGCACTGCCAGATGTCACGGTCCAGCCCGGCGGCTGACAGCTCGGCGCGGGCGATGGCATCCGCGGCCCGCAGGATCTCCAGCCGCGCGGCTGTGACCTCGCCGATGATCCGGATACCGAGGCCCGGGCCGGGGAACGGTTGGCGCCAGACGATGGCCTCGGGCACACCGAGCTCGAGGCCGACGGCGCGCACCTCGTCCTTGAACAGCGTGCGCAGTGGTTCGACCAGCTCGAACTGCAGGTCGTCGGGCAGCCCGCCGACGTTGTGGTGGCTCTTGATGTTGGCCGCACCCTCACCGCCGCCGGACTCCACGACATCGGGGTACAAGGTGCCCTGGACCAGGTACCGCACGGGCTCGCCGCCCTCGCCGACGATGTCGCGCGCGGCGTCCTCGAAGACCCGGATGAACTCCCGGCCGATGATCTTGCGCTTCGTCTCCGGGTCGGTGACCCCGGCCAGCGCGGTCAGGAACCGCTCCCGGGCGTCGACTGTGACCAGCCGCACCCCGGTAGCCGCCACGAAGTCCTGCTCGACCTGCTCGACCTCGCCCTGGCGCAGCAGCCCGTGGTCGACGAACACGCAGGTGAGCTGATCCCCCACGGCCTCCTGGACGAGCGCCGCCGCGACCGAGGAGTCCACCCCGCCGGACAGCCCGCAGATCACCCGGGCGGAGCCGACCTGCGCACGGATCGCGGCGACCTGCTCGGCGATCACGCTGCCCGGCTTCCAGTCGGGGGCCAGCCCCGCACCGCCGTACAGGAAGTTCTCCAACGTGGTCTGGCCGAGCGGTGTGTGCTTGACCTCGGGGTGCCACTGCACGCCGTACAGGTGGCGCTCGTCGTCCTCGAATGCCGCGACCGGCGCGCCGGCCGTGCTGGCGAGCACCTCGAACCCCGGCGGCGGAGTGCGGACGGCGACACCGTGGCTCATCCAGACCTGCTGGTCCGCGGGCGACCCGTCGAGCAGCGTGCCGTCATGGGCGACCCTCACCGGGGTGTGCCCGTACTCCCCCGTCGCACCCGCGTCGACGGCCGCGCCGAGCGCGTGGGCCATCGCCTGGAAGCCGTAGCAGATGCCCAGCACGGGCACGCCCGCCTCGAACAGGGCAGGGTCGACGGCCGGGGCGCCGGGCTCGTACACGCTGGCCGGACCACGCGACAGGATGATCGCGGCCGGGTCCTTGGCCAGGATCTCGGCCACCGTCAGGGTGTGCGGGACGATCTCGGAGTACACGTGCGCCTCGCGCACGCGGCGGGCGATCAGCTGGGCGTACTGGGCGCCGAAGTCGACCACGAGAACCGGGCGGGCGGCGGGTGACGTCACCGGCACAGGATAGTCGCCGGTCGCTGCGGGTACCGGCTGCACCGGATCCGCGGCCACCAGCATCGACCCGGTGCGAAGATGCCGGCCATGGCACAGACGGTCGTGGTCAGCGGTGGCGGGTCCGGGATCGGCCGGGCGGTCGCCGTCAGGCTCGCCGGAAGCACGAGGCACGTCACCGTCGTGGGCCGCCGCACCGGACCGCTCGAAGCCCTCGCCGCGGCACACCCCGACACGGTCGACCTCGTTGCCGCCGATGTCTCCACCCCCGACGGCGCGCAGCACGTCTCGGACCACCTCGCCGGTAGCGGACACACCTGCACCGGCGTGGTCGCTGCGGCCGGCGGGCTGTCTCCGGTCTCCGAGCCCGGCGACAGCCTCGCCGCCGTCGCGGGCGGCTGGCAGGCGGCGTTCCGGAGCAACGTGCTCACCGCGGTCCTGCTCGTCGAGGCCCTCACACCCGCGCTGCGCGACGCATCCGGCCGGGTCGTGCTGCTGTCGTCGGTCGCAGCCCTGCGCGGATCGGGCTCCGGCCCGTACGGCGCGATGAAGGCGGCGCTCCATGCCTGGATGTTCGACCTGGCGCGCGACCTCGGCCGCCACGGCGGGACGGCCAACGCGGTCGCGCCCGGATTCGTCCCCGACACCGAGTTCTGGGACGGGCACCTGGACGACGAGCTGATCCGCAGGAAGTCCCTCGAGACGCTCGTCGGGCGACCGGGCACCCCTGGCGAGGTCGCTTCGCTCATCACCTGGCTCCTGGGGCCCGACGGTGGGTGGGTCACCGGCCAGGTCCTGTCGCCGAACGGCGGATCGACCCTCGGGCGCTGAGCGCAACGGGCTGCCAGACGTCCGATCCGGTGGACGACGGACGCGACGTCCCCGGGCACCCGCGCCCACCTCCCCGCCCGCGCTCCCGCGAAAAGCCCTCGGCCGATGTCGGACCCCACGCCTACGGTGGACTCTCGTGCGCTCCCTTCCTCTCCCCGACCCCGGAACCCCGCCGCTGAGCGGACCGGTCGCCTACCTCGCGTGGATCGCGCGGCGCCAGTGGGGCATCTTGTCCGTCGCCGTGCTCCTGGGGATGACGGGGTTCTTCGCCCAGGCGCTCACACCGTCGTTGGTCGGGCGTGCGATCGACGCCGGGCTGGCGCACGGGCTCGGGCCGGACCTGTGGCGCTACGCCGCGATGATGGGCGGGCTCGGACTGGTCTCGGCCACGACCAACGCGATCGGGCACCGGTACGACGTGCAGAACTGGCTGCGGGCCTCGTTCACCGCGTCCGAGCACGTCGGTGCGACCGTGGCGCGTTCGGGTGAGGCGATCACCACCGAGCTGCCCACCGGTGAGGTGGTCTCGGCCGTGGCCAACGACGCGCTGCGCGTCGGTGAGCTGTACGCGACCGCGGCCCGGTTCATCGGCTCGCTCGTCGCCTACGGCGTGGTGGCCGTGCTCATGCTGCGCATCTCGGTGCAGCTCGGGGTGGTGGTCCTCATCGGGCTGCCACTGGTCGCCGCCGCGCTCGGTCTCCTCGTCCGACCCTTGCAGGCGCGGCAGCGCGCGCAGCGCGAGGCCAACGGCCGGCTCACCACCCTGGGATCGGACACCGTCACCGGTCTGCGCATCCTGCGCGGTATCGGCGGGGAGGACGTGTTCACCGCCCGCTACGCCGCCCAGTCGCAGGACGTGCGCCGACGGGGCGTCCAGGTCGCCCTCACCCAGTCCTGGCTCGACGGGCTGCAGGTGCTGCTGCCCGGGCTGTTCGTGCTCGCTCTCGTCTGGCTGGGCGCCCGGATGGCCATCGCCGGCACGCTGAGCCCCGGTCAGCTCGTGACGACCTACGGGTACGCGGCCTTCCTGGCCTGGCCGGTGCAGATCGCCACCGAGATGCTCCAGGCCGCCACCCGCGCCACCATCGGCGCCCGCAAGGTGCTCGCCGTGCTGCGGGTGCAGCCGTCCACGGTGGACCGCGAGACCACCACCCCGATGCCGTCGGCCGGGGCGGTGCTGCTCGACGAGGTCAGCGGCGTCGTGCTCGAACCGGGCCGGGTGGTGGGCCTGGTGAGCGCCGACCCCGACGCCGCGGCCACGGTCGCCGTCCGGCTCGGCCGGTTCGACGACGAGGCCGAGGCCACCACCCCGGTGCGCCTCGGCGGCGCGCTGCTGGCCGATCTGCCCAAGGCCGAGCTGCGCCGCCGGGTGCTGGTCTCGACCAGCACACCCGCGCTGTTCAGCGGGCCGCTGCGGACCGAGCTCGATGTGCGCGGCGGAACCGGCGACGAGAGCCTGCTCGCCGCGATCGACCTGGCCGATGCCCGCGACGTGCTCGACTCCGTGCCCGACGGTCTGGACGGTGCGCTCGACGAGAAGGGCCGATCTCTGTCCGGCGGGCAGCGGCAGCGGCTCGCCCTGGCCAGGGCCCTGCTCGTCGACGCCCCGGTGCTCGTGCTGGTCGAGCCGACCAGCGCCGTCGATGCGCACACCGAGGCCCGGATCGCCGAGCACCTGGCCGCCTCCCGCCGGGGTCGCACGACGCTCGTCGTGACCTCGAGCCCGCTCATGCTCGAGCACACCGATGAGGTGCAGCTCCTGGTCGACGGTGCGCTCGTCGCCCGGGGCCGGCACGACGACCTGCTGGCCGGATCCGCCGGCGACGAGGTCGCCGAGACCTACCGCTCGGTCGTCGGACGGCGGATGAACGACGAACCCCTGCTCACCGGCGCCTGCCACGGGCCCAACGGACCGGAAGGAGACCACCTGTGAAGCTGCCCATCGCCGATGCCACCCAGGTGCGTGCCTACGCCTCCGGGTTGTTCGCCCGCAACCGCCGTGACCTGCTCACGATCGCCGGGCTGCACACGTCCGCGGCGATCGCCGGGCTCGCCGGGCCGTACCTGCTCGGACGGATCGTCGACGCCGTGACCGCCGGCACCGGCGACCAGGTGCTCGTCCCGTTCATCGCCGTCGGCCTGGTGGCCGTCCTCGCCCAGACCGTGCTCGTCCGGTTCGCCTCCCGCACCTCCATGGTGTTCGGCGAACGGGTCTTCGCCGAGCTGCGGGAGGAGTTCATGGCCACGGTCACGTCGTTGCCGCTGTCCACGGTCGAACGCGCGGGCACCGGTGATCTGGTGACGCGCACCACCAACGACGTGAACAAGCTGCAGCATGCCGTCCGGTTCGGCGTGCCGCGGGTCATCGTCGCGGTCTCCACGATCACGCTCACCCTGACGGCCTGCGTCGTGCTGTCCCCGCTGGTGTCGATCGCCCTGTTCGTCGGGGTGCCGCTGCTGGTGGTCGTCGTGCGCTGGTACCTGCACCGGGCCACCCCGGCGTACCTGCGGGAGGCTGCCTCCTACGCGACGCTCAACGGGACGATCACCGAGTCCGTCGAGGGCGCCGCCACGATCGACGCGCTCGGCCTGGGCGCGCGCCGGCACCGCAGGGTCCGGGCAGACCTCCACGAGGCCTTCGAGGCGGAGGCACGCACGCTCGACCTGCGCACGGTGCTGTTCCCCGGAGTCGACCTGGCGTTCGTGCTGTCACCGGCCGCCGTGCTGGTCTGGGGCGGCTACCTGGCCTCCACCGGCCACGCGACGCTCGGCGCCGTCACCTCGATCGTGCTGTACGCCTACCAGGTCACCGGACCGGTGTGGGAGCTCATCTTCTGGCTCGACGAGATCCAGGTCGCGGTGACCGCGCTGGCCCGCGTGATCGGCGTCCAGCAGGTGGTGCCCGACCGGGAAGCCACCGGCCAGGAGCCGGCCGATGAGCGGGTGGCCGCCCGTGGCCTGCGCTACGCGTACCGGGAGGGTCACGACGTGCTGCACGACATCGACCTGGACCTGGTGCCGGGTGAGCGGTTGGCCGTCGTCGGACCGTCGGGCGCCGGCAAGTCCACCCTCGGCCGGATGCTCGCCGGTGTCCACCCACCGACCGGCGGCCGGGTCACCGTCGGTGGGGTCCCGCTGGTCGACCTGCCGCTGGCCGATCTGCGCGGCCATGTCGCGCTGGTCACCCAGGAGCACCACGTGTTCGTCGGCTCGGTCGCCGACAACCTGCGGCTCGCATCCGAGCACGCCGGGCACGCCGACCTCACGCGCGCCCTGCGTGCGGTCGACGCCTGGGACTGGGTGGACGGACTGCCGGAGGGTCTCGACACCCAGGTCGGCTCCGGTGGCGTCACGCTCACCCCGGCCCAGGCCCAGCAGCTCGCGCTCGCCCGGCTGGTGCTCCTCGACCCGCACACGCTCGTGCTCGACGAGGCCACCTCCCTGCTGGACCCGCGCGCCGCCCGGCACCTCGAGCAGTCGCTGTCCGCGGTGCTGGCCGGGCGCACCGTCGTCGCCATCGCCCACCGGCTGCACACCGCGCACGACGCCGACCGGGTGGCCGTCGTCCAGGACGGGCGGATCGCCGAGATCGGCCCGCACGACGAGCTGGTGGCCGCGGGCGGCGACTACGCCCGGTTGTGGCACTCCTGGCAGCACGAGTAGCGGCGGACGCACGGGCACGGTCCCGACCAAGGCCGGGGTCGCGCCCGTGCGTTCCCCCTCCCGGGGCGCCGGCCCGGGCCGGGGGTCACGTCGCAGCGACCGGACCCCGGCTCCGTAGGCCACGCGCCTGCACCACGACGATCGCCAGCACGAACAGACCACGGATCACGTTCTGCCAGTAGGAGTTGATCGCGATGCCCTGGCCGTTCTCGTAGTTGAGGATCTGGAACACGATCGCCAGCAGAGCGACCCCGACCATCGTGGACACCACCGAGCCGCGCCCACCCGTCAGCAGCGTGCCGCCGAGCACGACGGCTGCGATCGCGGTCAGCTCCCAGCCCTGGCCTTCCAGTGGGTTGCCGGTGGTCGTCTTGGCGAGCAAGAACACCCCGGCCAGCCCCGACAGGGCACCGGTGAGCGCGAACACAGCCACGCGGGTGCGTTCCGCACGGAGCCCCATCAGCTCGGCCGCCGAGAGGTTGCCGCCGACGGCCAGGAGGTGGGTACCGAACGACGTCCGGTTGTAGGTGACCACCCCGAGCGCGAACACCACCATCACCACCAGGAACGGGGCTGGGACGAGCCCGCCGACCTTGGCGTTGTAGAAGGTCACCAGTGGGCTGGAGTAGTCGATCGGGACCCGGCCACGGTCGGCCAGGATGAGCGCCGAACCTCGCATGGCGAGCAGCATCGCCAACGTCACGATGAACGACGGCAACCGGACGTAGGCGACCAGGGCTCCGTTGACCAACCCGACGAGCAACCCGGCGCCGACCGCGGCGAGCACAGCCAGCCATGAGCCGTACGGCACGACGCGGGCGGCGATGATGCTGGTCGTGGCCGCGATCCCGGCGACAGACAGGTCGATCTCGCCGGCCGAGATGACGAACGTCAGGCCGATGGCCATCAATCCGATGCACAGCAGATCGGTCGAGGACAGGATCGCCGACACGTTGAACGTGTTGTAGAAGCCGTCGTAGCGCACGAGTGCGAACAGCAGCGCACCCGCCAGGATGAGCGCCGGGCCGTTGCCCCGGGCCAGGGTGCGGGCACGGGCGAAGCCGGCCGGCACGTGTCGGGTCAGCGCTTCCACGACGACCACGTCCCTCCACGAGTCTGCATCGCCACGGCGACCACGATCACCGCGGCCTGGACGAGCTGGGCCACTTCCTTGGGGATGTCGTGACTGGCGAGGGTGAACGAGAGCAGCTGAAGCAGCACGACGCCGCCGAGCGTGCCAACCAGACGGGGCCGCCCGCCGGTGAGCGCGGTGCCGCCGACCACGACCGCGCTGATCGTGGTGAACTCCCAGCCGAGACCGAGGTTGGCGGTGTCCACCGTCCCGTTGATCCCGGCCGAGAGCAGACCGGCGACACCGGCCAATGTGCCGGAGAGCCCGTAGACGACGTACTTGACCCGACCCGATCGCACCCCGGCCAGTGCTGCGGCGCGTTCGTTGCCGCCCACCGCGACCAGTCGGCGGCCGAAGACCGTCGAGCGGCAGACCCAGGCCAGCGCCAGGAAGATCACGACCATGATCCAGGCCTGCACGGCGATCCCGAGGATCTCCCCGCGGCCCAACCACAGCAGCGTCGGACTCTTCACCTCGAACAGCCGCCCGCTGGTCGTCAGCTGCGCGATGCCTCGACCTGCGATCAGGACGACGAGAGTGGCCACGATCGGCTGGATCTTCATCCGAGCCACCAAGAACCCGTTGATCAGCCCGAAGGCGGTGGCGACGAGAATCCCGACGGCGAGAACCAGCAGCGTGCCGCCGACCGTCGAACTGATCCACTCCGGGCCCGACAGCAGCAGCAGCCCGCCACTGGCTCCGGTCAGTGCCATGAGCGACCCGACCGACAGGTCGATCCCCCCGGTGGCGATGACCAGCGTCATGCCGAACGCTGCGATGGCGACCGCCGCCATCTGGGTGAGGTTGGTCTGCAGGGTCTGCAGCGACAGGAAGCGCGATGTCGTGGCCACGTTGTAGGCGGCCAGCA
>JAKLPK010000129.1 GCA_022013895.1 Cellulomonas sp.
CGGCGTCGCCCTACGCCGACATGTTCCTCACCCTCGGCTCGGTGTTCCCCGACGGGGCCACCGAGGAGGACCTGCTGCGGATCTACCGGCCGCGCCCCGGGCTGCCGTTCACCTCGTTCCGGATGGGGGAGGGGCGTCGGTTCGTCTGGACCACGTTCACCGCGGAGCAGGTCGACATCGACGTGCACTCCGCACCGGGGGCGGCGTACCTGCGCTCGGTGCTCGACGCGCTCGGTGCGGCCGGGGTGTCGATGATCCGGCTCGACGCCGCCGGATACGCGGTCAAGACCCCGGGCACTTCCTGCTTCATGACGCCGCAGACCTTCGAGTTCATCGGCGAGCTCACCGAGCAGGCGCACGCCCGCGGTCTGGACGTGCTCGTCGAGGTGCACTCCTACTACCAGCGGCAGATCGAGATCGCGCGGCAGGTGGACCGCGTCTACGACTTCGCGCTCCCGCCGCTGGTGCTGCACGCGGCGGCCGCCGGCGACCATGCCCCGCTCGCGCACTGGCTGGACATCCGCCCGGACAACGCGGTGACCGTGCTCGACACGCACGACGGCATCGGGATCGTCGACGTCGGCCCCGATCCGGACACCGGTGAGGCCGGGCTGCTCACCGCCGCCCAGCTCGACGCCTTGGTCGAGTCGATCCACGAGGCCAGCGGCGGGCAGAGCCGTGCCGCCACCGGTGCTGCGGCCTCGAACCTGGACATCTACCAGGTGAACTGCACCTTCTTCGATGCGCTCGGCGCCGACGACGCCCGCTACCTGGCCGCCCGTGCCGTCCAGCTGTTCTGCCCGGGGGTGCCGCAGATCTACTACGTCGGAGCGCTGGTCGGCAGCAATGACATGGAGCTGCTGGCGCGCTCCGGCGTGGGCCGCGACATCAACCGGCACCACTACACCGCGGACGAGCTGGCGGCCGAGGTCGCTCGACCGGTCGTGGCGGCGATGCTCGCGCTGTGCCGGTTCCGCAACCAGCACCCGGCGTTCGGCGGGACGTTCCAGGCGCTGCCTGCCGAGCGCGGGGTGCACCTGGTCTGGACGTCGGGCGACTCCCGCGTGGAGCTCGAGACCGAGCTGAGCACCGGGGCCGGCGTGCTGCGCTGGACCGCGGCCGACGGGGTGCACGAGACCCGCGACCTGGTGGGGGCGCCGCCGGTCGTCTGAGCCCGCCGGCCGGGTGCCGAGCCCTACGATCAGGGCCGTGAGCCAGCAGCCTCCACCGCCGCCACCGTCCGAGGATCACGTCGTGGCCGCGCTGAGGCTGGCCACGGTGATGTTCTCCGGAGCGCTCGTCGTGGTCCTGCTGGTCACCGTCTTCTTCCTGTTCCCGCAGTGGCAGCTCGGGGCGCGTGGGGTGATCCTCGGTGCCGTCCTCGGGTTGCTCTCCTGGGTGATGCCCTCGTGGATGATCTCGAACCAGCTCAAGGGCGCCGCCCGGCGGGGGCCTGATCCGGCTCGGGTCCCGGCGATCGTGGCCACGGCCGCCTACGTCGGCATCTCCTTCGCGGAGCTACCGGCCCTGCTGGCTCTGGTCTCGATCTTCCTGCTGGGCGGCACCGACATCGCGGCCGTGGTCGTCGCGGTCCCGGTCGCGGTGGCCTCGCTCTGGCTCGTCGTCTCCGGACCGGCTGCCGTCCGTCGTCACCTGGCGCGGCTGCGCAGCTGAGGTCTCGGCGTCGCCCGGCGTGGCCTGGGCCCGCCCGGTGTCCGGCCAGGCGGGCCCAGGGGTGCGGTCAGCGCGCGCAGCGGTGACCGGAGAAGAAGCGCCACATGAGTGAGCTGGCGTCGATCTCCTGGGTGAGGGTGCCCAGTACCGCGGGGAACGTGGTCGACGTCGAACCTGGCCAGGTGTGGCCGCCATCGGCCACGACGTACATCGCCACGCTCGTCCCCTTCGTGCAGCCCGAGTACGTGACCAGGGAGACCGAACCGCTCACCTGCCGGGTGGACGGGCCGCGGCGGCAGCCGTCGATCTCGGCCCAGCGGGACAGCGCGGTGGTGGCCGAGTATCCCCAGTAGGGGAACAGCCCCCCGCCGTCGTACCAGTTCACCGGGTCGGCGGTGCCATGGAAGGTCAGCACCGAGGTGCCCTGGGCGGGCGCGCAGGTGCTGGTGTCGACGGTGCTGGCGTCGGTGGCTGAGGGGGCGCCGGCCCGCAGACCCGCGACCGGGGCGATCGCGGCCAGCCGACCCGGCACGTCGCAGGCGTACTGGGAGATCATCCGGCCGCCACCGGAGTAGCCGGTGGCGTAGACCCGGGTGGCGTCGACGCAGCCGGTGGCCACCAGCGTGTCGATGAGCGCGGACAGGAACGCCTCGTCGTCGGGTGCGTCGGCGGCCGTGGTGACGTGCGGGACGTTCCAGGAGTACCCGGTGCCGCTGACGATGGCACCCTGCGGGGCGACGACGAGGAAGCCGCTGCTGTCGGCCGTCTTCTCCAGGCCGGAGCGGTCGAGCTGCTCGACCGAGGTCGATCCGCTGCCGTGCAGGTCGAGCACGACGGGCAGCCGGGTGGTGCGGGTGGCGGGCCGGTAGACCACGGCGGTGCGGTCCAGCCCGCCGGAGGTGACGGTCAGGGTGGTCCGCCCGACGGGAAGTGAGCAGCTCCCTGAACGGTGGGTGGGTGCGGTGGCCTGGGCGGGGGCGGCCAGGCCGATCGCGCAGACGGCGACCAGGGCGCCGGTGAGGGCGGCACGCAGGCGGTGGCGGGCGGGGGTGGGGGACATCCGGGCTCCTCCTCGAGCATGTGACCGGACCGGAGCACGTCTCGCGGGCAACAAAAAAGCCCGGGCCGGTGCACGGTGACGGACCGCGTCCCAGCCCAGGCTTCGCCTGCTCGCGCAGTCACGACCCCGGGGGTCGGGATCGCGGTGCGATCCCGACCCGGACGATAGCGGCTGGC
>JAKLPK010000130.1 GCA_022013895.1 Cellulomonas sp.
CCTGCCGGTGAAGATCGTCGTGTTCGACAACGCGACGCTCGGCATGGTGCGCCTGGAGATGCTGGTCGACGGGCTGCCGTCGTACGCCACCGACTCCCCGTCGGTCGACTACGCGGCGCTGGCCTCCTCGCTCGGCATCCCGTCCACCCGGGTCACCGAACCGACCAAGATCCGCGAGGCGCTGCGTGCCGCGTTCGCGCACGACGGGCCGGCCCTCGTCGACCTGGTCACCGACCCGCGGGCGCTGTCCATCCCGCCGAAGATCACCGCCAAGCAGATCAGCGGCTTCACCGCCGCCATGAGCAAGGAGGTGCTCGGCGGCGGGCTGGGCGAGGTCATGGCGATGGCCCGATCCAACCTGCGCAACGTGCCGCGCCCCTGACCTGCGGTTGCGCTGCCTGGTCCGACGCGCGGACCAGGCAGCGCGATCAGGCGGTCCGCGCCCGACCCACCCGGCCGCCGCCACGGGTCTTGGCGCGGTACATGGCCTGGTCGGCGCGGCTCAGCAGCTCCCCGGACGCATCGCCGTGCCGCCCGAGCGCCACACCCACGCTGGCCCCCGCACCCAGCAACCGACCACCGGCCTGGACCGAGGCGCGTTGGACCGCGACGAGGGCCCGCGCCGCGATGCGCTCCAGACCCACCTCGTCCACACCCTGGGCGAGGATCGCGAACTCGTCGCCGCCGAGCCGGCCGAGCGCCGTCCCGCTCAGCGACCGGAACGAGGCCACGAGCGACTGGCCGATCTGGCGCAGCAGGGCGTCGCCCGCGGCGTGGCCGTAGGCGTCGTTGACGGCCTTGAACTTGTCGAGGTCGACGAACACCACCCCGACCAGCTCACCGGGAGCCGAGGCATCCAGAGCGGCGGAGAGCCGGTCGGCGAATGCGCCACCGTTGAGCAGACCGGTGAGCTGGTCGTGGTCGGCCAGGTACGCCAGCCGCTCCTCGAGCGCCTTCTCGGCCGTGACGTCGGCGAGCACCCCGTGGTAGATCGGGCGACCGTCGGGGTCGAGGACCACCGAGGCCGAGTCGCGCACCCAGATGACGCTCCGGTCGCGCCGGTACATCCGGTAGGTGAGGGGTGACGTGCTGGGCGACGGGCCGCGCGACGCGAGGTCCACATCGCTCTGCAGCGCCGATGCCACATCGTCGGCGTGCACCTGGCGGTACCAGAGCGTGGGGTCCGCCATCCACTCCTCGACCGTGAAACCGAGCATCCGCTCGATCTGCGGGCTCACGTAGAGCCAGCGGCCGTCCGCACCGGGCTCGGCCGTGTAGACGATCGCCGGGATCCGCTCGACGAGCACCCGGTACTGCGCCTCGGCCACCTGCAGGTCGGTCAGCAGGCGGTGACGTTCGGTCACATCGGTGAGGCGGATGTGAGTCGAGGCCGGACCCTCACCTGAACGCACCCGGGTGAACTCCAGGAGGGCCCAGATGGTCGTGCCGTCGACGAGCCGCAGGAGCCGTTCGACCGTGACCAGGGTGGAGCCGTCGGGCTCGAAGCGCTCGGGATCGACGGGTTCGGCGACCTCGCCGTGACCCGGGGGCGCCAGCGACTCGCGCGACCACGCCCCGAACTCGCGGTTCGTGCAGTGCGCCAACCGCAGCATCGACGGGTTCACGTAGGTGACGCACCCGTCGCACTCGACGACGGCCAGGCCCACCGGGCTGGTGTCGACGACGGTCCGGAAGATCCCGGCATCGCTCGGACCCGACGTCGCGGGGTGCAGGGCGCACGGTCGGTCGACTGCGGCGCCCGGCTCGCGCCCGGCCCCCGTCAACACTCCGTCAAGCCCGGTCACGATCGTCACCTCTCGACAGCACCCGGCGGCTCGGCGCCCGGTGTGGCCCCAGCCGCTCTCAATGAGCCTGCGGGCGAGGAGTCCCACCGTCAAGGATGGAAATGTCCGACTTGGGCCGATTCACCCGGACGGACCTGCCGTGCCCACCCACCCACCGACCCCGCCCTCACGCCCCCACTCCCTCACGCCCTCACGCCCTCACTCCCTCACCGAGCCGGCCCACATCGTCCAACCCACGCCGCTTCGGCTCAGATGTTGGCCGAATCCGCACCGGACAGCCGAGGCGGGCGGGGGCCAAGGATGGGAGCGGGGCGGGCGGGTCGAGGCGAGCGACGGCCGAGGACGAAGGAGGCCGGGGCGGGCGGGAACAGGCGGGGGTCAGCGGTGCGGGCGGGAGCAGGCGGGGGTCAGGGGGTGGGGTGGTGGGCGTCGTAGCGCCAGAAGGTGCGCTGGAGTGCGACCACGAGCCAGAGCAGGACGATGCAGACGAGGCCTCCCAGCAGGGCCGCCCACTGCTCGCCGACCTGGCCGGCCAGGGCACCGAGCAGCATCTCGCCGAGCCGGGGGCCCCCGGCGACGACCACGGTCGAGATCCCCTGCAGCCGGCCGCGCAGAGCATCCGGCACGGCGGTGACCAGGATCGTCATGCGGAACACCTGGCTGATCGCATCGGCCGCACCGGCGACCACGAGCGCCGCCATCGCCGCTGCGAGGGCCAGCGGGAGCACACCGTCGGGCTGCGACGGGCCGACGACCACGAGCACGAGACCGAACGCCGCGACCGCCGCGCCCCATCCGGTGATCGCCCAGGTGATGATGCGACCCTGCCACCGCAACCGGGTCAGCCCACCGGACAGCACCCCGGCGACGATCCCGCCGGCCGCGATGGCCGCCGTGAGCGCGCCCGTCGTCGTCTCCCCGCCGCCGAGGAACATGAGCCCGACCGCCGGGAACAGCACCCGCGGCATGGCGGTCATCATCGCGATGATGTCGACGATGAAGGTCATCCGCAGGTTCGGCTGTCCGGCCAGGTACACCAGGCCGTCCCGCACCGAGCGCAGGCCGGTGGTCTGCGGGGCGCCGGGCTCCGGCGGGATCGGCGGCAGCCGCAGCAGCGCCACCAGCGCGAAGGTGAACAGCACGGCGTCGGTGCCGTAGGCGACCGCATAGCCGCCGCCCGCGACCAGCACCGCCCCGAGCAGCGGTCCGACGGTGAGCGCCACGTTCCAGCCGAGCGTGCTCAGCGCATTGGCGGCCGCCATCAGATCGGCCGGGACCAGCCGCGGGATGATCGCGCTGCGCGCCGGGCTGGTCACGGCGTTGGCCGCCGACTCCAGGGCGACCAGCACGTACAGCACCTCGACGTGGGTGTTGCCGACCAGCGCCTGCGCCAGGAGCCCGAGCACCGCGAGCCAGCCCGCGACCCCCGAGATCAGGGCGACCCGCCGTCGGTCGTACCGGTCGACGATCGCGCCGCCGTACAGCCCGAACACGACGAGCGGCACCAGCGCGGCCAGTCCCAGCAGTCCGACGGCCGGTGTCGACCCGGTGAGCGCGTAGACCTGCAGCCCGACGGCGACGACGGTGAGCTGCGCGCCCAGGTTCGACACCGACAGGCCCAGCCACAGGTCCCGGAAGTCCCGGGAGACCCGCAACGGCCGGGTGTCCAGGACGATCGAGCGCACCTGCCGAGCCTACGGGCGGGGCTCAGCCCTCCAGTGCGCGCGCAGCCGTGGCCCGTCGCGTCGTGCCACGCTGTCACGTGCTGCACGCGCGGATGGACAGATCTACCACCCAGCGGACCACCGCCGGGCCGGGCAGGCCCATCCGCGCCAGGAATGGAGGATCCGGTTGCCCACCACGCTCCGGACGCTGCTCGCCGATCGGGAGCTCCGGCTCCGCCTGGTCGGGGCGCCGACGGACCCCGCGGTCGCGGACCAGCCGATCGCCGGGGTGCACAGCTCGGACCAGATGGACCCGGCACCGTGGACCGCGCTCCAGCTCGTGCAGCAGCGGGGACAGGACCCACCGCACCGCACCTGACGGCTGCCCGACGAGCCCACGCAGCGTCCGTTCGCCCCCCGCCACGTGCTACTGGTCCGACCAGTAACACGATCGATGGGCGCCGGACATGGATCCGAAACATCGAACCCGCAGCGTGGTGCCCCACGACGAGAGGACCTCCCCGATGCCATCGAACGACCTGCACGAGGGCGACACCGCAGCACCGCGCGCCACCCCCGTGCCCGACCCCGGGACCACCCCGCGGTCGTGCCTGACGGACCTGTCCGCCGCGGAGCTCACCACCGCCTACGCCCGCGGCGAGCTCGACCCGACCGAGGTCGTGACCGCCTGCCTCGAGCTCATCGACGAGGCGGACGGAGCCCTGCACGCCGTCTACGACCGGTTCGACGAGGTCGCGCTGGCCCAGGCCCAGGCCTCGGGCCGACGATGGCGGGCCGGTGAGCCGCTCGGCGCCATGGACGGTGTGCCGAGCACCCTCAAGGAGAACCAGCAGATCGTCGGACGGCCCACCCCGTGGGGCTCGGCCGCGACCACCCCGGTACCGGCCACCGCGAACTCCCCCGTCGTCGACCGGCTCATCGCCGCCGGCTCACCGGTGCTCGCCCGCACCGTCATGCCCGAGCTGGGCATGCTCTCCTCGGGCGTCTCCTCGCTGCACCCCACCGCCCGCAACCCCTGGAACCTCGCCTGGAGCCCCGGCGGCTCCAGCGCGGGCGCCGCGGCAGGTGCCGCCGTCGGCTACGCCCCGGTCAACCTCGGCTCCGACATCGGCGGGTCCGTCCGGCTGCCCGCCTCCTGGTGCGGGGTCGCCGGGTTCAAACCCACCTTCGGCCTCATCGCCGTCGACCCGCCGTACTTCGGTCGGCACATCGGGCCGATGGGCCGGCACGTCGCCGACCTGGCCCAGGCGATGCCCGTGCTCGTCGGCCCCGACCACCGCGACCCCTACAGCCTGCCCGTGCTCGACATCGACTGGACCGATCTCAGCCTCGACCCGACCGGGCTGCGCATCGGCCTCGTCCTCGACATCGGCGACGGCGCCCCGGTCGACCCCCAGGTCGCGCAGATCGTGCGCCAGGCCGCCGACGTGTTCGCCGAGGCGGGCGCCACGATCGTCCCGCTCGAGCCGTACCTGGAGCCCGGCGTCGTTGACCTCATCGACATGTTCTGGCGGATCGGGCACTGGAACGACTACCAGGCCATGGACCCCGGACGCCGCGACCTGCTGCTGCCGTTCATCGCCGAGTGGTGCCGCGGCGGGCAGCACGTGAGCGGCACCGACGCCGTCCGCTCGGCCGATGCCCAGCTCACGGTCGCCCGGGCCACACTGGCCGCGACCCGGGACGTCGACCTCGTGCTGTCCCCGGTCTCACCCGGGGCGGCCTTCCCCGCCGAGTGGCCGATGCCGAGCAACGACGTGAACGACCCGATGTCGCACATCGCGTTCTGCGTCGCCTACAACATGTCCGGCCAGCCGGCCCTCACCGTCAACGCCGGCTTCACCGACGAGGGCAGCCCCGTCGGCGTCCAGATCGCCGCGCAGCGCTACGACGACCGGCTCGCACTGGCCGCCGGCGCCTTCTTCGAGCACGCCCGCCCCACCACCGCCGTCCGCCCATGGCCGCGCGCCTGGGCCTCGGCGTGACCCACCCCCACCCAAGGAGAGACATGAGCACTTCCGCACTGCGGCGTCGCGCCGCAGCGGTGAGCGCCACGGCCGTTGCCGTCGCACTCGCCCTGTCCGCCTGCTCGGCAGGCTCGTCGGCCGGTCCGTCGGCCAGCTCGGCCGCATCCGATACCGACGCCACCCTCACGCTCGGCCTGGCCGCCGTCCCGGCCAGCCTCGACTTCACCACGACCGGCGGCGCCGCGATCTTCCAGGCGCTGGTCGGCAACGTCTACGAGGGCCTCGTCCAGCTCGACCAGGACGGCACCGTCCAGCCGCTGCTGGCCACGGACTGGACCGTGAGCGACGACGGCCTCACGTACTCGTTCACCCTGCGCGAAGGTGTGACGTTCCATGACGGCACCCCGTTCGACGCGGACATCGTGAAGTCCTCGCTCGAGCGCCTGCCGGAGTGGACCGCCAACTCCCCGAAGTTCCTCGGTGCGATCGACCACGTCGACGTCGTCTCCCCGACGCAGGCCGATGTCGTGCTGAGCCGGCCCGACGCCAACCTCCTGTTCTGGATGTCCACCGTGCTCGGCGTGATGATGACGCCGGACTCGATCGCCTCCCTCGCCACGGCGGCCAACGGGACCGGCCCGTTCACGTTCGGCTCCTACGAGCAGGGCGTGACGATGGTGCTCGACCGCAACGACGACTACTGGGGTGAGAAGGCCGGCGTCGCCGAGGTGGACCTCGACTACTTCGCCGACGCGTCCGCCGCGGCCAACGCGCTGCGCACCGGCGGGGTCGACGCCCTGTTCCAGGCCGAGGCCTACGACCAGATCGCCAGCTTCGAGGCGGACCCGGCCTACGACGTGACCGTCGGCACCACGCAGTCTGTCGTCGTCCTCTCGCTCAACTCCAGCCACGAGGCGCTCTCCGATCTGCGGGTCCGCCAGGCGATCAGCAGGGCGATCGACAAGGACGCCGTGCTCGCGGCCGCGACCAGCGGCTACGGCACCGAGCTCAGCGGCCCCTCGGTCCCGACCGACCCCTGGTACGAGGAGTTCGACGAGAACAGCTACGACCCCACGTCGGCCAAGGCCCTGCTGGCCGAGGCCGGTGTCTCCGGCCTCGTGGTGAACTTCACCGTGCCGAACCGCCCCTACGCCCAGGCGGTCGCCCAGGTCGTCCAGTCGAACCTGGCAGCCGTCGGGATCACGGCGAACCTCGAGGTCCAGGAGTTCCCCGCGGTGTGGGTCGAGAAGACGCTCACCAACCACGAGTACGACCTCACCGTCGTCAACCACGTCGAGGCCCGCAACCTGGTGAGCTACGGCGACCCGACGTACTACTGGAGCTTCGACAACGCCGAGGTGCAGACCGACTTCGCGGCGGCGAGCACCGCACTGACGACCGCCGACCAGACCGCCGCGGTGAAGGCGGCCCAGGAGGTCATCGTGGCCGAGGCGCCCGGCGTCTGGCTCTACAACACCCCGAACATCGTGGTCGCGAAGGCCGGTGTCACCGGTCTGCCGACGAACTACCTCGGGGTGGGCATCGCACTCGCCGGAGCCACCGTCTCGCAGTAGCGCCGGTCACGGGGTCGTGCGGGTCCTGAGCCTGCACGACCCCGTGCCGTACGAAGGAGGAAGTCGCGTGGCACTGACCGTCGCACGCCGCCTGGGCGAGTTCGTCCTGGCCGTCCTGGTCGCCTCGATCGTGGTGTTCGCCCTACTGAGCGTCCTGCCCGGCGATCCGGCCCGGGCCCAGCTCGGGCTGGACGCGACACCGGACGAGGTCCAGCGGCTGCGGGAGCAGCTCGGGCTCGACCGGCCGCTCCCGGTGCGCTACCTGGAGTGGATCACCGGGTTCGTCCGGGGCGACATGGGCATCTCGTACTCCAGTCGCACGCCGATCGCCCCGCAGGTGCTCGACGCGCTCCAGGTGTCGCTGCTGCTCGTCGGCGCGGGCATCCTCATCGCCGTCCTCATCGCGCTGCCCCTGGGCACGATCGCCGCCGTGCGGCAGCACCACTGGGACGGCGCCCTCCTGGCGGGTCTGAGCCAGATCGGCATCTCGGTGCCGAACTTCCTCGCCGGCCTCATCCTCGTCACAGTGTTCTCGGTGCGGCTCGGCTGGCTGCCGTCCGGCGGCTGGACCGCCCCGGCCGACGACCCCCTCGACTTCCTCCGCCACCTGATCCTGCCCGCCCTGTCCCTGGGCCTGGTGCGCGGGGCGATCCTGTCGCGCTACACACGGGCCGCCGTCCTGGACATCCAGCGCGAGGACTTCATGCGTACGGCGCGGGCCAAGGGGCTGACCCCCGGGGCGGCGATGCGCAGGCACGGCATCCGCAACGCCCTGGTGCCGGTCATCACCGTGACCGGGGTGGAGTTCTCGGCGCTCATCATCGGCGCCGTCGTGATCGAGACGGTCTTCGTGGTGCCCGGTATGGGCTCGCTGCTGCTGCGCTCGGTCGCCAACCGGGACCTGGGCGAGGTGCAGGCGATCGTCATGGTGATCGTCGTGCTGGTGCTCGTGGTGAACCTGCTCGTCGACGTCGTGCACTCGATCGTCGACCCGAGGCTGAGGAGTGCCCGATGACCGCCACGCCAGACCTCGCACCGGCCGCCCGGCCGGCCCGTCCGTCGCGGCGCACTCTCGGGTCGCCGCTCATCGTGGGGGCCTGCCTCGTCGGGTTCGTCGTCCTCGTCGCCCTGGTCTCGCTCGTCTGGACGCCGATGGACCCGGTGGCCACCGATGCGGTCAACCGCCTCCAGCCCCCGAGCAGCGAGCACTGGTTCGGGACCGACGGGCTGGGTCGCGACATCGCGAGCCAGACGATGGCCGGCGCCCGGGTGCCGCTGCTCGTCGGGGCGGTGGCGGTCACCCTCTCGTTCCTCCTCGGGGTGCCCTACGGGATCCTGGCGGCGATGACCGACCGGGGGACCGGTCGCTGGTTGATGCGCTGGAACGACATCGTGCAGGCGTTCCCCCCGCTGCTGCTCGCCATCATCCTGGCGGCGGTGTTCGGCGGCGGGACGGCCACCGCGATGGTCGCGCTCGGGGTGGGCGCAGCGCCCGGTGTCGCCCGGATCGTGCGCTCGGGGACGCGCCAGGTGCTCAGCCGCGAGTACGCACTGGCCGCCCGGGCCGCCGGGCGCGGACCGCTCTACACCGCGGTCCGGCACGTGCTGCCGAACATCCGCGGCGTGCTCATCGTCCAGGCCTCGGTCGGCTTCGCGATCGCCGTCCTGGCGGAGGCCGCCCTGTCGTTCCTCGGCCTCGGCACCCCGGCGCCCACCCCGTCCTGGGGGCGGATGCTGCAGGAGTCGCAGGCGTTCCTCTACGTCCAGCCGCTCGTGATCCTGTGGCCGGGCCTGGCCGTGGCGATCACCGTGTTCGGCTTCAACCTGCTCGGTGACGGACTCCGTGACCGGTACGACCCCCGGATGGAGGTCTCGCGATGAGCGAGGCGTTGCTCACGGTCCAGGACCTGCGCATCCACTCGGGTGAGCACGAGCTGGTGCACGGTCTCGACCTGACGATCGACCGCGGCGAGCGCGTCGGCCTCATCGGCGAGTCCGGTTCGGGCAAGTCGCTCACCTGCCTGTCCCTCATGGGGCTGCTGCCCGACGCGGTGACGGCGACGGGGACGGTGGACCTGGCCGGTGAGGGCGACCTGCTCGGTCGCAGCGAGCAGGCCTGGTCGCGGCTGCGCGGGGACCGGCTCGCCATGGTGTTCCAGGAACCGATGACGGCACTCAACCCGCTCATGCGGGTGGGAGCCCAGGTCGCCGAGATCATCGACCTGCACCGCGGTGGCGGACGGGCCGGCGCGGGCCGGCGCGACAGCTCCGCGCGGGCCGTCGAGCTGCTGGCCGGGGTGCAGCTGCCGGACCCGGCCCGGGCCGCGCACGCCTACCCGCACGAGCTGTCCGGCGGGCAGCGCCAGCGGGTGATGCTCGCGATGGCGATGGCCAACACCCCGGACCTGCTGCTGGCCGATGAGCCGACGACCGCCCTGGACGCCACCGTGCAGGGCCAGGTCCTGGACCTGATGCGCGCCCAGGTGCGCGATGCGGGGACGTCGTTGCTGTTCATCACCCACGACCTGGGCGTCGTCGCCTCGATCTGCGACCGGGTGCTCATCCTGCGCCACGGCGAGGTGGTGGAGACCGGCGAGATCGACCGCGTCTTCTCCGCCCCGCAGCACCCCTACACGAAGGCGCTGCTGGCCGCCTCGGCACTGCGCACCGACCCGACGAGTGGCCGGCTGGTCACGATCATCGATACGTCGGACCCGTCGGACCCGTCGGGCCCTGCGGACTCGGTCGACCGCGCCCCGGCGCCGGTCGCACGGCCCGCCGTGCGACCCACCGTGCCCGCCCCCGGGCCGCACGAGGTGATCGCCGCGGCCGGCTCATCGCTCGTGTTCAACCGCACCGCGGGCGTCGCCCCGCTGCTGGCCGTGACCGAGGCGACCCGCACCTACACCCGCTCCGGCGGTCCGCTGGGCCGGTCGGTGCGGGTCGAGGCCCTCAAGGGCGTGTCGTTCGACGTCCGCCCCGGGCAGCGGTTCGGCATCGTGGGTGAGTCCGGGTGCGGCAAGTCCACGCTGCTGCGCATCCTCACCGGTCTGGACGCCGCCACCTCCGGCTCGGTCACGGTGGAGGGCCGGGAGATCGTGGGTCAGCGCGACTCACGGCTGCGCTGGTTGCGCTCGGCCGTGCAGATCGTGTTCCAGGACCCGATGGGCTCCCTCGACCCACGGATGCGGGTTCTCGACATCGTGTCCGAGCCGCTGCGCGGGGTGACGCGCGACGAACGGTACGAGCGGGTGGTCGAGCTGCTCGAGCAGGTGGGGCTGCCCCGGTCCGCGACCGACCGGTTCCCGCACCAGTTCTCCGGCGGTCAGCGCCAACGCATCGCCATCGCACGTGCGCTCATCACCCGCCCGCGCCTGCTCGTGGCCGACGAGGCGGTCTCCGCGCTCGACGTGTCGGTCCGGGCCCAGGTGCTCAACCTGCTCGACGACCTCATGGTCGAGCACGACCTCACGATGGTGTTCGTCTCGCACGACCTGCACGTCGTGCGGCACGCGTGCGACACGGTCGCGGTGATGAACGCCGGGCGCATCGTCGAGTGCGGGCCGACGCAGGCGGTGTTCGACAACCCGCTGCACCGCTACACCGCGGAGCTGCTGCGCGCCGTCCCGCGCCTGGACGCGGCCTGACGCCGGCCCGCGCCCGTTCGGTGACGACCCGGCGGGCGCGGGACCAGGCAAGGGATACTGGTCCGGCCAGCATCGGGTCGACCACGTCGACCGGCTCGGCAGGACCGACGGGCAGCCGTCGACCGTCGAGGTCAGGGAGACGCGCAGTGGACTTCACACCGGTACGCAGGGTCAACGCGTACGAGCAGATCGTGGAGCAGATCGAGCAGGGCGTCGCCACCGGCGAGCTGCGGGCCGGCGACCGGCTGCCTGGTGAGCGTCGGCTGATGGAGACCTTCTCCGTGAGCCGCGCCACCGTCCGCGAAGCCATGCGGGTGCTGCATGCGACGGGTCTCGTCGACTCCCGGCCGGGCGACCCGCGCGGCCCGGTGGTGCTGCCGTTCTCGCCGGAGGTGCTCGAGGGCCCGCTGCTGCGGATGACCCGCCAGGAGGGCGCCTCCCGGGCCGAGCTGCTGCAGTTCCGGCTCGTCGTCGACGGCCAGGCGGCGCTGCTCGCGGCGATCCACCACCGCGAGGCCGACCTCGACCAGATCGACGCCGCGGTGCGGGGTCTGGCGGAGCTCGCCGACGCCGAGGAGATCGACCCGGCCGAGTTCGGCACCCGGCTGCAGGGCTTCCACGAGGCGATCCGACGCGCCTCGGGCAACCGGCTGCTCGAAGCCTGCGGGTCCGCCGTCGGCGGCGCACTCACCGAGCTCGCCCAGCGCCGGCTGGAGACCGAGATCAACCGGGGGCTGCGGGTCCACCGCTCCGCCGACGACGCCGCCGCGCTCGCCGAGCGGATCCGGACCGGCGACACCGCCGGGGCCCAGCTCGCCGCGACGTCGAACATCTACCGCTACTACCGGGACATCCTCACCGACGACGAACGGGCCGCCCTCGAACCGATGTCCGGCCACGTGAGCGACATGGACGACTGACCGACCACCGCCCGGACCACACCGGCTCCGA